>CAZDIZ010000029.1:40353-44617 GCA_964505625.1 uncultured Solibacteraceae bacterium
CTTTCGCGCACCTTCTCGATCAAACGTTCGATGGTGATGGCGGAAGTGTTGTCGTTGCCGTCGGTGACCAGAAAGATGATCTTTTTGTCTTTCTTGGCCTTGGCCTTTATCTCGTCAATCGACATGCTGATGGCGTCACGCATGGCCGTGCCGCCGCGCGCGTCGATGCGCGTCAGGCCTTCTTCCATCTTTTTGACATCGTTGGTGAACGGGACATCCAGGTAGGCATCGTCGTTGAAGTTGACGATGAACACCTCGTCCTGCGCGTTGGACGCCTTCACCAATCCGAGCGCCGCCGATTCCACCTTCTGCCGCTTCTGGCGCATGCTGCCGCTGTTGTCGACGATGATGCCCATCGACACCGGGATGTCTTCGCGGCGGAACAACCGCAGGCTTTGCTGCGCACCGTTCTCGTAGACTTTGAAAGCTTCGCGCGGCAGGTTCGTGATCAGGCGTCCGCTCTTGTCGGCAACGGTGGCGTGCAACACCACCAGGCGCGTGTCGGAGCGGAACACCGGCACGTCGTCGGGAGCAGGAGGAGGGGCTTGAGCGGCGGCGGAAAACAATGGCGCAAAGAGCGCGGCCGCGGCAAACCGTCTAGTGTAAAGGCGCATAGTATCCTAGCCGCCAGAAAGCGCGCAACGGAGGCAAGCCCCTCGGCTGCACCACTTTCACTGTCACACGGCGGTATTTGCCGTCGCGTTGCGGATTGGTGGGAGTGTAACCGAGGACGTACTGGTTGCGCAACTCAATTCCTACCTTAGCCGCGATATCCGGCAGCTCATTGATGTTTTCCACTGGGAAATGCCGGCCTCCGGTCTGTTCGGCCAGTTCCGTCAGCAAACCCGGCCCCGAAAGTTCCTCGGCCGTGCGGCCTCGCCCGCCCATTCCTTCAAAAATGCCGATGGCGTAGATCTGTACATCCGCCTCGCGCACCAGATTCTTGATCTCGCTTTGGGTGTAGCGGCTGCTGTTATCACCGCCGTCGGAGATGACCAGAATGGCCTTGCGCGGGTTGTGTGCCTTCTTCATCTCGTTCATCGAGAGGTAGATGGCGTCCAGCAACGCCGTGCGTCCCTTGGACTGCGTGAACGTCAAACGGTTTTGTATATCTTCGGTGCTGTGCGTGAAGGGGCTGGTGAGTTCGGGCCGGTCGTTGAACTGCACCAGAAAGAACTCGTCTTCCGGGTTGGCGAGCTTGAAGAACTGCGCCGCCGCCTGCCTGGATTTTTGCAGTTTGGCGCCCATGCTGCCGCTGGCGTCGAAGACCAGTCCAATCGACAGCGGAGCGTCCTCGCTGGCGAAGTGCGTCAACTGCTGTTCGGCCTTGTCCTCGAACAAGCGGAAATGCTCGCGTTCCAAGCCAGTGACAAAGCGGTTCAGGGGATCGGTGACCGTAACGGGAATCAATACCAAAGTGGTGTCGACGCGGATGTTCGGGCGAACCGGAGCAGCCGCGCCGGGCCCCGCGGTCTTGGATCGCGGCTCAATGGCCACTTTCGGCTGCGTCTGCAGCGGCCCTTTGTCCGCGGACGGCATTTGGCGGGCGAAGGTCGTCAGTGCCAGCCACGCACCGGTGATGAGAATGAACCGCCGATTCGGAGTCATGCCCATTCCCCCCTCGTCCCTTTCAACTGAATTATAACACCCGTGTTTTCGTGGTAAGATCGATTGTGCCGCGTCGAATTCTGGGCGTCATTCCCGCCCGGTACTCTTCCAGCCGTTTCCCAGGCAAAGCTCTCGCCATGATCGCTGGAAAGCCGATGTTCCAGCATGTCTACGAGCGGGCGTGCCAGGCGCAGTATCTCTCCGAAGTGATCATCGCCACCGACGACGAGCGTATCTTCAGTGCCGCCAGGGATTTCGGTTCTAAAGCTCGAATGACTCGTTCCGATCACCTATCCGGCTCGGACCGCGCCGCCGAGGTCGCCGCTAGCGACTCCGCCGCTTACATCGTCAACATACAGGGCGACGAGCCGATGATCGATCCGGCGGCGATCGACGCCGCTGTGCTCGCGCTGGTGAACGAATCCGGCGCTCCCATGAGCACGCTGGCCAAACGCATTGAACAGCAGCGCGACATCGATGATCCCAACACCGTCAAGGTGGTGACGGACCTGCGCGGATACGCGCTGTACTTTTCCCGTTCTCCTATTCCTTACGTACGCGGCGACCGGCCGCCATATTTTAAACACATCGGACTGTACGCTTACCGGCGCGAGTTCCTGTTGGGCTACTCCGCGATGCCGGTGGGTCCGCTCGAACGCGCCGAGAAGCTGGAGCAATTGCGCGCGCTCGAAAACGGCCACTCCATCCGGGTGGCCGAAACTGAATACGAATCTGTTGGCGTGGACACTCCGGAGGATCTGGAGCGTCTGCTGCAATACCTAAAGAACACGCAAGCGGAGCAATCATAACCAAGAATGGCCAAGTTCATCTTCGTTACGGGTGGTGTAGTTAGTTCACTGGGAAAAGGCATTTCGGCGGCATCCATCGCATGCATGCTGGAAAGCCGCGGCCTGCGGGTGACGCTGCAGAAGTTCGATCCCTACTTGAACGTGGACCCGGGCACCATGAGTCCGTTCCAGCACGGCGAGGTCTATGTGACCGACGATGGCGCCGAGACGGATCTCGATCTGGGCCACTACGAGCGGTTCGCGCACGCGCATCTCACGCAGGCCAACAACGTCACCAGCGGACGCATCTACGAGCAAATCATCACGCGCGAACGGCGCGGCGACTATCTGGGCAAGACCGTGCAGGTGATCCCGCACGTCACCAACGAAATTAAAGCCGCCATTCGTAAAGTGTCCAGCGGCGTCGACGTGGTTTTTGTCGAAGTCGGCGGCACGGTGGGCGATATCGAATCGCTGCCGTTTTTGGAAGCCATCCGCCAACTGCGTCACGAAGTCGGCCGCGAGAACGCCCTCTTCATACACGTGACGCTGGTGCCGTGGATCGCTGCCGCGCACGAACTGAAGACCAAGCCCACCCAGCACAGCGTTAAGGAACTGCGCGCCATCGGTATTCAGCCCGACATTCTGGTGTGCCGTTCGGAACGGTTTCTGGCGCAGGACGTGCGCGAAAAAATCGCGCTGTTCTGCGACGTGGCCGTGGACGCCGTGGTCACCGCTTGCGACGTCAAGAGCGTCTACGAAGTGCCGCTGATGCTCGCCGAACAAGGCGTGGACGACATCGTCATGCGCCTGCTCAAACTGGAAGCCGGACCGCGCGACCTCACTCGCTGGAGCGCCATGGTCGACCGGCTCAAGAACCCGTCGGGCGCCGTGGACATCGGCCTGGTGGGCAAGTACGTCGAATACGAAGATTCCTACAAGAGCCTGAACGAAGCGCTGCTGCACGGCGGGCTGGCGCACAACGTCCGCGTCAATATTCATTGGGTGGAAGCTGAAGAACTCTCCTGGCCCACGTGCGTCGATCGTCTGCGGAACTACGATGCGATTCTGGTGCCGGGCGGTTTCGGCAAGCGCGGCATCGAGGGCATGATTCACGCCATCCGTTACGCGCGCGAATACAAGGTGCCGTACTTCGGCATTTGTCTGGGCATGCAGACCGCCGTCATCGAATACGCGCGTAATGTGTGCGGCCTCACAGAGGCGGACTCAACGGAATTCGAACCCGCCACGCCGCACCGCGTCATCTACAAACTGCGCGAACTCAAGGGCGTGGATGAACTCGGCGGCACCATGCGCTTGGGCGCCTATCCATGCGCGCTCGCCGAAGGCACCTTCGCGCGCGCGGCATACGGCGCGGCTGAGATCAGCGAGCGCCACCGCCATCGTTACGAGTTCAACCGCGAATACGAGAAGGTGCTCACCGAAGCCGGCCTGCGCATCGCCGGCCGTACGCCCGACGGCGTGTACGTCGAGATCTGCGAGATCCCCAACCACCCGTGGTTCCTCGGCTGCCAGTTCCACCCCGAGTTCAAGTCGAAACCGCTCGAGCCGCATCCGCTGTTCCAAGCGTTCATCGGAGCCGCACTCAAGCACCGCAATGAAAAGCGAAAAGGTGACTGACACCTTTTCGGCGAGTTTTTGGACGAAAAGGCTGTCTGTCACCCTTTTCGCGCTGCTACTGGCATCGGCGAGAACCAGTACCGCCGAGCCCCTATTCACAGAATCGGATCTCTACAAATCCGGCACCGGCGGCTACCACACCTTCCGCATTCCAGCGCTTGTCGCAACGCCAAAAGGCACGCTGCTGGCGTTCGCCGAAGGCCGCAAAGAGTCGCGCTCGGACACGG
>CAZDIZ010000030.1:0-18363 GCA_964505625.1 uncultured Solibacteraceae bacterium
GCCGGATTTCCCATCAGGTAGCTGGTGTGATCGGAGTGCGTGCGGTCGGTGTAATCGACGCTGTGCCGGCCGCGGCCGTGTATATTCGTTGCCGGCATTAACAGGTTCGATGGCAGGCGAACCACTTTCACTTCCACACGGCCGGAAAACACTGTGTACACCGCCACGTCGTGCGGGAACGACGCTGTGCCGCAGATCGACGCGTGCACCACGTTGCGCTCCTTCACCATCCCCGTCAAGTGCAAATGCCCCGACAGTACCGCGCGCACGTTGGAAGTGTGCGCTTGAACCAGCTCCAGAACTTCCGGCTCTTTCACTTTGTAGGACGAGAATCCGAAGCTCTTAGCCAGTACCGCCTCTTCGCGAATCGCCACCAGCGGGATGTGGCAGAACAGCAGCTTGGGCAAGCGCGGATTGGCTTTCAGCAGTCGATCGAGCCCGCGCAGCCGCGCGTCGAAGACGCCTTGCGGACGGCGCGTCGCGGAACCGGAATCGTTCAGCACGATGAACTCGACGCCGCGATGCACAAACGAATACTGCAGGCGGTTTTCGCCGAAGGCACCGCGATAAGGCTTCTCGAAGACTACGTCGCCTTCGCGCTGCACGTCTTCGTGGTTGCCGACGGCGGTGTAGTACGGGATCTCCAGCCCGTCCAATTTCTCGCGCACGATAGGCATTTCCTCGCGAAGTCCATCGAGGCTTTCGCCATGTACGAGGTCGCCCACACCGATGACGAAGTCCAGCGGCGGAAAGAAATCCCGCTTGCGTATCCGCTCAAACAGCCACTCAGCGCGCCGGTTGGCATCGAGATAACCGTGCTTGCCGCTCGGCCCCATATAGTGAACGTCGTTGATTTGCAGAAAGCGAAATAGCGGCTGCGGGGCCATCGCCGCGCATCCGGCCAGAATGACTTCCCGTCGAGTGAGTTGCAGTTTCATGGGCGGCGAATCTCCAGTGTACGCCGCTGTGGATCGCGTGCAACTGCTACTCTGAAATCAACGCAGAGGAGGCAGTGTGAGCAAATCAGATCTGGCCGCAAAGTCGTGCATTCCGTGCCGTGAAGGTGCCCCCGCCATCACCGGCGATGCACTCGCGCAACTGGCAAAGCAGATTCCCGAATGGAGCGTGGTGGACGAGCATCATCTGCTTCGGGATTTCCGGTTTCCGGATTTCAAGACCGCGCTCGATTTCGTCAACCGTGCGGGAGCGATCGCGGAGGCGGAAGGACATCACCCAGACCTGCTACTGAGCTGGGGCAGCGTGCAGGCGAAGATCTACACGCACAAGATCGGGGGACTGAGCGAGAGCGATTTCATCCTGGCGGCCAAGCTCGATCGTGCGTATGCCGAGCGAGCTTGACCGCCGGACGTAAGACGAATCAGTTCTTTGGAACGGAGATCGTGATGTTGCGGAAGTTCAAACCACCGGTGTGATCGCCCTGGATGTAGAACGGTCCCGGCTCGGCCTCGTTGGCATCCATCGCGCCGCCGGTGATTCCTTCGATTTCCTGTGCGTCGATGGTCTTCACACCGTTTCGGACTACCGTCAGCGTGCGGCCCACCAGCGTAACATCGAAGGTTTCCCACTTACCCGGAGTACGCGGCAGGTCGGGCTTCGGTGCGATGCGCCCGTAGATTGAACCAATGCGGCGCTCCGGAGGATTCGCATCCAAGGGTTCGTATTCAAGCTGAATCTCGTAGCGGCCGCGCAGATAGAAGCCGCTGTTGCCATGGTCGGGGCACTGCACTTCAAAGTGCAACTTAAAATCGTTGAATTTGCGTACTGACTTGAGATTCGCGCCGTGCGCTTCGTTCACCAGCAGGCCGTTCTTCGCCACCCAATGGCTGTCGGCCGGATTGCCGATCGGCTCCCAGCCTTCGAGCGAGGTGCCGTTGAACAGCGGCTCGGGATCCGTCCAGGTTTGCGGCATCGCACGCTTTAACTCCGGCGCGCGCACGCCTGTCAGTTGCACTCGCTCCTTGCCGCGTATCTGTATGGCGGTGAGCGTGTCGCCGTTAGCGGTCAGTTCCCACTTGAGCGCCGGCCGCTTCTTGTCCTTCTTCGAAATGTTGAGCTTGAGCTGTGAGCCCTTCAGCTTGAAGTCCGTGATCTGGCGAACGTGGCCGCCGGTCGGCTGAACCCACACCTCCAACTTGCCGTCTTTTTCGATTGCACCGAGCCAAGCGGCGCGGCTAGCTGGGGGCGGGAAGTTGAAGTTCCATCGTCCAACAAAGGGGTTACTCTGCCCGCTAAGTAGCATGGGCACTGCGATGGCGCCCACTAACAGGGATCGCCGAAAGAATCTGACCATGTTGGCAGTTTAGTACAATTGGCCGCGAGGGAGGAGAAACCCGTCATGCAACTTCGCGTGTTCGCTACAACGCTCGTGCTGACTTTAGCAATCGGCGCCGCTGCCGAAGAGGCCAAGCTGCGCGTGATCGCGTTCGGCGCGCATCCCGACGACGCTGAAATCCGCGCGGGCGGCGTGGCCGCCAAGTTCGCGGCCAAAGGTCATCTGGTGAAGTTCGTTTCCGTCACCAACGGCGACGCCGGGCACTGCGAGATGGGCGGTGGAGCGCTCGCCAAACGCCGCCGCGCCGAAGCACAGGAAGCCGCACGAAAGCTGGGCATCGCGGAGTATGAAGTATTCGACAACCACGACGGCGAACTGGTGCCGTCGCTCGAAGTCCGCAAGCAAGTGATACGAGCGATACGGCAGTGGAACGCCGACATCGTGCTTTCACCGCGTCCGTACGACTATCATCCCGACCACCGCTACACCAGCATCCTGGTGCAGGACGCCGCGTTCATGGTGCAGATACCCATGGTGGTGACCGACGCGCCGCCGCTCAAACGCAATCCGGTGTTCCTGTATTTCGAGGACGGTTTCCGCAAACCGCAGCCGTTCGCTCCGGATATCGCCATCGATGTCGACGACGTGTGGCAGAAGAAGATCGACGCTTTCGAGGCCGAGCCGTCGCAATTCTTCGAAGCGCAGCCAAAGTGCTGGGGCGGCGGCATCGACGTGCCCACGCATCCGGCGGAGCGGCGAAAGTGGCTTGAAAAACGGCGCAGCATTCCACGCACCGCCGACGTGCGCCGCGTTCTCGAGCAATGGTATGGCCCGGAACGCGCGGCGAAGATCCAGCACGCCGAGGCCTTTGAACTGTGTGAATACGGCCGCCGCGCGACTGCCGCTGAATTGAAGAAGCTGTTTCCGTTCTTCGACTGAAGCGTCACTTCAAAGCGGTCGCTTTGAAGAACGTGTAACAGAACGTTCCATCGGCCGCGGTGGCGCGATACAGATCGGCGATTCCCTGTTCCCAGGTGGCGGCGTCCACTAACCCGGCATCGAGCGCGGCATCGCGCACTCCCTCCACCATGGCGATGAACGTGTTTTTCGAAAACCCTTCCACCAGATGCGGCCGGCTGGAATCGACGTAGACCATGCGCGGGCTCACCGACACGTCGCGAAATCTCGCCTCCGACAATAGCGGATAGAGGCTGCGTCCGATCAGCGCGTCGCCCCCGGCGCGCGCCTGCATTTCGATCAAACACTCCACCGCGCGCGTGGCGGCGCGCGTTTGCGGATAGCAGTACCAGGAACCGTGATCGCCTTCGATCGCGGTCAATGAGCCACCGGGGCGCAGCACGCGTTTCAACGCGGTGAGCGCTTCCACCGGCTTCGGCAGATGCTCCAGCACGAAGCACACGAAGACGTGGTCGAAGCTCTCCGGCTCAAACCGCAGGTTGTACACATCGGCCGTCTCGAACACGACGTTGCGGTATCCGGCACTCTCCACGCGCAGCCGCGCCGCTGCGAGCGACTGCGCCGAAATATCCACCGACAAAACGCGTGCTTCCGGACTCGACGCCGCCAATATCACCGTCTGCGCGCCGGTGCCGCAGCCGCATTCGAGCACGCGCTCGCCCGCCGCATAGGCGGTGTCGTGATGCAGAAGATCGGCAAGCGTCGACGCCTGGTCAGCCAGACGTACAGTCTCGCGCGCCGAATACCCGTGAACGTAGCTGGAATCCGCCATTCAGGTCCCAGTGTCCCACAGCACGGCCGCGCGGTTACTGCACCTTGACGATGCCCGGCGACACGGTGGGAAAGCGTTGCATCACCGCCGGCTCATGCCCCGGAAGGATAAACTTCACATTGGCCGCGAGTTTCTTCATGCGTTCAAGCGTGCGCAGGTTCGACGCCGCATCAAACGTCACCGCGTTCGGCAGTCCCTCCGCGATGTACTCGTCCAGATAGGCGTCGTCTCCGGCGAGCACCACGGTTCCCTTGGCGGTTGCCACAGTCAGATTCTGCGACGCATAGGTGTGCCTCCCGCCGGTGTAACACTTGATGCCGGGAATGATCTCCTTCGCGTCGCCGTCGATCAACGTGACACGCCCCTCGGTGTTCAATCGCACCAGCTCAATCACATTGCCGGCGTCGATGCCGAACTTGTTGCCACCTTTTTGCCATGCCTCGGTGGCGTAATAGGCCAACTCGTCTTTCTGCACCCACACCCGCGCCTTGGGAAACAGGTCGATGCCGTCGATGTGGTCGAAATGGAAATGCGTGACGATGACGTCGGTGATGTCTTCGGGCTTCAAGCCGAGTTGCTGTAGACGTTCGGTTGGACGCACGTACTCCGATGTTTTGAACACGCGCATGAGCCGGTCGTGGTGATAGCCCGTATCCACCAGAATATTGCGGCCGTTGCCGCGGATGAGCCACACCATGAGCGCGGCTTCGGCCTTCGGATTCGGATGCGCTTTGCTGAGCGACAGGCCCGGCACAGTGCCGTACCGGATGACGAAGACCTCGTAGATGCTCGCCGCGGGCGCTTGCGCGAAGCACCCCAGCGGCAAAAGGGCACAGAACAAGACGGCGAGTAGTCTGATCACAGCTCGATATCCTTTCACGGGCAGTATAACCGCTACTCGGTCACGCCGTCCGGCAGTCCTCGCCGAATCCAGCCGAGAACGGTCTCGCGTCCGTAACGGTCCGCCAGCGCATTCACGCGGCCGCGGCCTTCGGCCAGATACACCACCACGCCTTCGCGGAACCATGCCGGCAAGCGCGGCGACGCGTTGGTCTCCACCACAACGTGCAGTAACTCGTGCAACAGTGTGCGCTCCAGTGTCCTGTTGGCGCGCAACACACCGGGCGGCTGCATACGAACCACACGCCCGCGCGTCGAACCGGCCACGGCGCCGCTCTCGCCGGTCGCGTCGCGGAACGCGGCCACCGACGGATACAAGCGGATTCGCGGCACGCCCTGCGCGCGCAGTCCGGCGCGGGTTTCGGCTTCGCCGAGTGCACGCTCGGCGAACGCGACGACCGGCGCATCCGCCGACGCTTGCGTGGTCCACACTTCTACGCGTTCCCCGCCTAAGCGCGTCCAGCCGAAGCCTTGCGCCGTGACGCCCACGCGCGCCGATGGATAGTAGAACGCGAGAATGTCGCGGTAGCCGCGACCTTGCCGGGCCATCTCGACGGCTCCGTGCTGGCACAATCCGACGCCGTGTCCCGAACCGTATCCGCGAAAGCGGAACCCGCCTCTGGTCGCCGTAACCTCGTACGCCGTACTGCGCAGCAGATGCCACCCGAGCACGCGCCCCACCGCGGTATGCAATGTAGCCGCGGCAACGCGCCGGCCGGAAACATCGAGCCAGGCAACACGGCCTGAGGCCGTTCGCTCCACGACGCGCACGCTCGCCGCCGGCGCTCCCAGTGCGCGTTCGAGATCACGCGAGGGGATGTCCGAACTCCATTCCATGCGCTCGCGCGTGACGCAATACGGATCGACGATCCGCCGCAGGTAGGGCGCGGCGAATTCCGGGAACACCGCCGCCGCGTCTTCGGTCTGGCCGCCGCAGTTCTGGTGATAAAACGTTGCGGCGGGACGCCCTTCGAACCACACCAGTTCACCCTCGGTCCGTTCGGCCGCTTCCCGCAGACGAGCATCGACACCAGCCAACCTCGCATCCTGGCAATGCGTGGTATCGCAGAAGTCGAAACCTTGGCTGCGATGCCGTCCGCGAAATCGCACGGCGTAGGTTCGCGCGGCAACAGCCAACGCGTTGAGAGCCTGCTCGTGGCGCACGCCAGCGGCTTCCCCGCCCAGCACCGCCGCGACGTATTCCTCCAGCGGCATCTCTTGCACACGCCGCTCAGCCGGATGCAGCCAGTTCAAGCACACCGTCACCTTGCCGGGCGTCGCGGCGCGCGTGCCGGCCAATGCGCGGAAGATCTCGCCCGCCACCGGCGCGGCGTCGCCCCCACCACTGCCACGCTCCAGAAACACCACCACAACGTGCTTGGGACGCCGCGCGGGAGCGTATCCGGCAAACCACGCATGATGTATGCCCGAGGGTGACGAAGCCGTGCCGGTTTTTCCGGCGACGTCCAGGCCCGGGACCGCGGCGCGCTGCGCAGTACCAAAACGCACCGCCGCTTCGAGACCTTCAAAGACCGGCTCCAGAACAGCGCCGTGCGCGGCGCGCCGCGCGAGCAGCTTGCGATAAGCCGCGGCCATCTCAAGCGGCGTCACCAGCACGCCGTATTCCCCGATCGCCTGCAGCGCGCGCTCGTCGGCATTCGCGGCTTCGCGCACCACGCCGCCGGCTTCTTCTTCGGCCAGTCCCGAGCGCGACGCCAAACCGAATCCGCGCAGCACCTGCGCCAGTTCTCCGCCCGTCATACGCGCCGAAGCTTCGACGAAAAACGAGTTGCACGAGTAGGCCACAGCCGCCGCCGCGTCGAACGGCGCGCTCACTTTCGGGTGTGTGCAATCGATGGAACGCCCGCCGACGCGCACCTCGCGCCGGCAAGTGAGCGTGGTGTCGGCCGCAATGCGTCCATTTGAAAGCAGCGCCGCGAGCGTAAGCGGTTTAATCGCGGAGCCCGGCGCCGCCAACCGCCGTGCGGCCACATCCAGGCGGTGCGCGGCGACGACGCGTCCGCTCGCAACGTCCAAGACTACAGCCGTGCCCTGACGCCCCGCCATGGCCCGCTCGACCGCGTCCTGGACGGGCGCGGCCACCAGAGCCAGGGCCAGAGCCGCCAGCATCATCGCTCGCGTTTCACTCCAAACAGGTTGTAGTAATGCTCGGGCAGGCGCATCGGCCGCATGTCGCGGCCGCAGAAGATATGCCGCGTGGTGGCGGTGGCCAATTTGCGCCCGTCGTCGGCGCGGCGCAGTTCGTAACTGAAACGCACGCCTCGCGTAGTGGCTTCTTCCACCCAGGCCTTCACGATGACCTCATTGTCGTAGCGCGCCGGATGTAGATAGCGGCAATTCACTTCCACCACCGCGAGCAGCAGACCGTCCTGTTTCTCCATGTCGGAGTAGGTGAATCCCAGCGACCGGCACAGTTCCATGCGGCCTACTTCCATCCAAACCAGGTAGTTGGAATGGTAGACCACGCCCATCTGATCGGTTTCGGCGTAGCGTACCCGCACCTTGGCTTCGTTTGAACGTACCATCGGGGACGATTATAGCGAACTGAAACAGATTGGCCCCCGGAAGCGTCTGCTAGTATGGCAGGAGAGTGACGATCACCGTCCTGTTTTTTGGACTTCTCAGGGATATCGCGGGCGCCGGTGAGGTGCGCCTGGAGGTCGCCTCGGACGCAACATTGGGTAGCGTGTTCGACTATTTCGCCGCACTGTATCCCGAACTGGACCATCGTCGTTCCAACATCATGCTGGCCCGCAACCGTGAATTCGGCAGACCGGATACCGCCCTGGCTCCAGGCGACGAGATAGCCTTCCTGCCGCCGGTGAGCGGCGGAGCGCCCGGCTACACGCACGCCATCGCGGAAGGCTCGACACGCTTGTTCGCCTTGACACGCGACGCGATCGACGCCAAACAGATCGCCCGGCGCCTGCTGCAGCCGCGCGACGGAGCCGTGGTTACCTTCGAGGGCGTGGTACGCGACAACACGGGCGGACGCGAGACGCTCTTCCTCGAATACGATTGCTACGAAGAGATGGCCGTCAGAATCATGGCCGGATTAGGAGCCGAGATCGCCGCCGCGCACGAGTTGACCGCCATCGCCATGGTGCACCGTTTGGGCCGCGTTGAAATTGGGGAAACCAGCGTCGCCATCGTCGTTACCGCGCCGCATCGCAAGGCCGCGTTCGAAGCCGCGCGCGAAGGGATCGACCGTTTGAAAAAGCAGGTCCCCATCTGGAAGAAAGAGCATTTCGCTGACGGCGAAGTGTGGGCCGATGGCGAGTGGGACACGCCCGCGGGAGCCGCGTCATGAAGCGCACGGCCGCCATCTTCTGCCTCGCCGTGGCCGCCTTGGCGCAGCCGCCCGAAGAAACCCCGTTCTTCAAGGTGGATGTGCAACTGGTGCGCGTACTGGCCACGGTCAAGGACTCGGCCGGGCAGCCCGTAGGCTCGTTGCACAAGGAGGACTTCCAGATTCTGGACAACGGAGTCCCGCAGGAGATCGCCGTCTTCGACCGTTACACCGAGCAGCCGCTGTCGGTCTCGCTGCTAGTCGACACCAGCGCCTCCACCGCCAAGGAACTGCGCTACGAACTGGATTCAGCCTTGCGGTTCGTGAAATCTTTATTTGGCGGCGGCAATCCGGAAGATGCGCTTTCGCTTTACAGCTTCAACTACGCCGTCACGCTGCAATCCAGCTTCACGCGCCGCCACGCGCGCATCGAGCAGGAATTGAAAAGCCTGCGCCCCACCGGCGGCACGTCGCTCTATGACGCGGTCTACTGGGCTTCGCAGCATCTGGAAGACCGGCCCGGCCGGCACGCCATTGTCGTGGTGACCGACGGCGGCGATACGACATCCGCCAAGACTTTCCACCAGGCGCTGGAAGCCGCGCAACTGGCCGATGCGGTCATCTACTCGATTCTGGTGATGCCCATCACCAACGACGCGGGCCGCAACATTGGCGGCGAAAACGCGCTGGCCACCATGGCCGCGCGCACCGGAGGACGCGTGTTCGCTCCCACAGTGGGACCGGACCTGGACCGGGCATTTACCGAGATTCTTCTGGATCTGCGGACGCAGTACCTGCTGGGTTTCTATCCGAAGAATCTTCCGCCCACCAAGGAACGTTTCCATCGCCTGGAAGTGCGGCTGCGGCGGCCTGGATTGCAGGTGCAAGCGCGCAACGGCTATTATGGGAATTCGAGCACCTCGACGGGCGCTTGGGAACCGCAGCGTGGCCCTAAGCGTACCGTTGGACCCTAATATGCCAGAACCGTCGGGAAATCGAGCGGGCTCCAGGCCCCCAGACAAAGATAAGAAGGCCAAGTCCCGGCCAACCGATCAGACCTTCGAGGAACCTCGTTATCTCAAGCATCTGATCGACAACGATATTCCGGTGTGCGTGCGGTTGGAGAGCAACGAAGAAGTTTGCGGCACCATTGAGTACTACGACGCCTCCTTCATTCGCCTGACGCGCAAAGGCGCACCGAACCTGTTTATCTTTAAACACGAAATCAAGTATCTCTACGAAAAGCCCTAGCAGGCTGCTCATCGCAAATCATGGCAAGCTTTCTTGAAACCAGCGTGGAAATCGCGCGCGAAGCCGGTGCGTTGACCGCGCAGTACTTCGCCCGCCGCATTCCGTACGAACTCAAGGGCGAAAGCGATCTTGTGACCGCGGCCGACCGCGCCAGCGAGCGTCTGGTGGTGGAGCGTCTGCGCGCGCACTTTCCCACGCATACAATCGTGGCCGAAGAGGGCGGCGGTGTCGAAGGCAGCTCCGAGTATCGCTGGTACGTTGATCCGCTCGACGGCACCACGAACTTCGCGCACGGCCTGCCGCATTACAACGTCACGCTAGGACTCGAGCGCGCCGGTGAAATGATCGCCGGCGTAATCTACGACCCCATCCGCAACGAACTGTTCGCGGCCGAACGCGGCGGCGGCGCGTTCCTGAACAACCACCGCATACACGCTTCCCAAGCCAAGCACGTTTCCGAAAGTCTGCTCTCAACCGGTTTCCCGAATCGCAACAAGCCGGCCAACATCAACGTTCACTTCTACTATCAGCTCGCGCTGGCCAGTCACGGCATACGCCGCGCCGGCTCGGCCGCGCTCGACGCCGCCTGGGTAGCCTGCGGACGCCTGGAAGCCTATTGGGAGTTCGGCCTGAACCCGTGGGACATGGCGGCGGGCGTCATCATCGTCCAGGAAGCCGGCGGGCGCGTTTCGGACATGCACGGCGGCCCGGTGAAGATCGGCGGCGCGCACGTGGTGATGGACAACGGTCTGATCCACGAAGAACTGCTCGGCTGGTTCGCCGACATTTTTTCCGGCAAGCATAAGATGCCGATTCCGGCCATCAAGTAACACCGCACGCAATTGCTACGGCTGCTTCAATCGCGACAGCGGCACGATCAGTGATCCGAGGCTGCCGGAGTTGCAGTCCTGAACCACGATCCGCAGTGTGGACGTTTTGTCTTTGAACTGAATCGTCTTCTGTAGGATCAGGCCGGCGTCGATCGCTTTTGCGTACTCGTCCGGAGAGAAGTCGATGCTGACCGGCGCGCGGAACAGATCGATCACCGCGCCGGAGGCGTCCTGCTGCGCGAATACGGCTTCAATGCGTCCGGTGAGACGTTCGCCATTTCGCTCCATCGCGACTTGACGGGCGTTCGCGGTGACCACCGTGTGCACCGCGCCGGGACGCGGAGTGGTGCGCAACGTGAGATCGATGCCGGTTGCCGGAAGCGGACTCCCCAGAGCCTGACGCAAAACCGACTTCCGCTGTTCTTCGGCCGGACGGTTCTCGGCGTACGCCACGTATCCTCTACGAAAGCGCAGTCGTGTGCCATCGCGCCGCGTGGACACGACCAACTCGTGAAACTTCCCATCCAGGTCGTCGCCTTCGGGATAGAAGCCCAACGTGTAACTCGCGTCGGAATCGGCGACGGCCCGCTCCATGGCGCCGCTCAGATCGTTCGAATTGTAGAACGCGCGGCCGCCGGTTCGCATCGCCAGTTCCTCCATGGTGTCGTGCGACGCGCGAACTTGATCGGCCGGTGCGACGGCGAAAGGACGTTGCCCTTGCGCCTGACCGCGGCTCGAGTCCTGGAAGGTGGCGCTCATCGCCAAGCCGCCCGCGTCCACCGGATAAATCGCGATGTTCGCCTCGCTAAACAAGCGCGTCACGCGCAGGGACTGTTCCTGGAACGTGCCCATTTCGCGATCCCTGCCCGAAAGCCGCGTTTGCCACACCTTCGGATCGGTGGTCCCGATTGAGAACGGAAATCCGCCTGACACCCAGATAAGGTTCTTGCGGCCGGCGACGCCGGACACGTGATCCGCAATCGATTCCATGGCTCTCAACGTGACGCGGCCGCGGTCGAGCCTCGCGCGATCCGCCAACACTCCGTTCAGGTGCTCCATGATGGCATCGAGTTCCGGAATGCCGGTCTTCGCCTGTGCGTCGGGATCCGAAATGGCCAGTTGAGCCGAGTGTTCGCCCTGAAGTCTCGCTAGCAACGCGATCAGTTCCTCGGGCCGGTTCGTGAAGTCGTGGACAACGTGCAGCGACTTGCCCAGAAGATACAGCGCCACCTGTTGCCGCGGGCTCACCTGTTTCAGCCACGCGATCACTTCACGGCGCGCGAACACCTGGTTGCGGAAGGTCGTATTCAGACAATCGAGAAGCACCACCGTGGCGCTCGCCGGCCGCGTGCCGTTGTAACCGAGCGCATTCGAAAACTCACCCGCAGCCGGAGCACGATCCGTTCGTTGCACCAGGGCGCCGGCAGGAGGCAGGAACGTGCGGATCGGGCGTGGTTTGCCGCGATCTAGCAATACGAAGTCGTCTTTCTGAAGATCCAGGACGGGGCCGCGCTTACCGGTGACGATGACGTTCACATGCACCAGCGAAGTGGTCGATCGAAACTCCGGCGCCTGCGTGGCGAAAGCGGAGAGGGCGATGGCCGCACACAGGGGCAAAACGTAGACCGTCATGTTGCGCCTCAGCTACACTCAGCGGTCGCTGAAAAACGGGACAGACTGCTCTGCCCCGCGCTTCACCGCGTGGGCAGAGTGGTCTGTCCCTGGTTTTTCAGCAGCCACTCAGTCTATCGCCAATCCAGCCTTGATACAATGCAACGCGGAGCACTATGACTGATCGGGAACGTTTCCACGCTTGCATGCGTTACGACGCCGTCGACCGCGCGCCTTTCCACGAGTTTCCGTGGCCCACCTGGCCGGAGACCAACGAACGCTGGGCGGCCGAAGGCGGCTACGACCCTGAGCGCACCGACTTCGGCTGCGACCATTGGGTGATCGAACACAAGTGGTTCTACCCGAATCCTCCGTTCGATCGCGAAGTGCTCGAAGAGGACGCCAACACGGTGACCTACATTGAAAGCCAGGGCATCGTGGTTCGTGAGTTCAAGAACAACCCGCTTAGCTCGATGCCGCAGTTCGTGCGTTTCCCGGTGGAAACCCGCGACGAGTTCCGTAAGTTCTGGCGCGAGCGCATGCAACCGGACCTTTCAGCGCGCATGGGACCGGGCTGGCGCGCTCAGTTGCGCAAGTTCAAAGAGCGCGACTACCTGTTCGTAGTGCTGGCCGACCGCTGGGGCGGATTCTTCGGCGGCCCGCGCAACATGGTGGGCGTCGAATCGCTCTGCATGTTGTTCCGCGACGATCCGGCCTTCGTCCAGGAAATGATGGAAACCACGGCGGATTTCCTGATCGCGATGCTGGATCAGATGCTTGAAGAGACCACCATCGACGTGTTCGGATTCTGGGAAGACATGGGCTACAAGTCCGGCCCGCTGATCTCGCCCGCCATGGTGAAGAAGTTCATGGCGCCGTGTTACCGGCGTGTAGTGGACTTCGCGCGCTCGCGCGGCGTGAAGTGGTTCTGCCTGGACAGCGACGGCAAAGTGGATTCGCTGGTGCCCATCTGGCTGGACGCGGGCATCGACATCCTCTACCCGTTTGAAGTGCAGGCGAGCATGGATGTGCCGTCGCTCAGAAAGCGCTTCGGGCGCAACCTGCGTATGTGGGGTGGAGCCGACAAGCGCGCGCTGCTACACGGCCGCGCCGAAGTCGACGCGGAAATCGAGCGCCTGCGCGAACTGATACATGACGGCGGTTACGTGCCGATGCTGGATCACAGCGCGCCGCCGGACATCGCCTACGACAACTACCGCTACTTTATGGAGCGGTTGAAGGCCGCGCTGTAGCCGACAATGCGATACCGAGCCGCTTGGCGACGGCTTCGTTGAACACGAGTTTCTGTTCGGCCACATTGACCATGGGTATGTCGCGCGGGCTTTCGCCGCGTAGCACCCGGGCGGCCATCTTGCCGGCTTCGTGACCGCTGCGATACCAGCCGATGCCGACCGCGGCCAGCGCGCCTTTGTCGACGAATTCAGGATCGTTGATGATCAGCGGAAGGCGCGTGTCCTGCGCCACCTTGGCGATGGCGGAGAAGGCTTGCAGCGCGGTGTTGTCGCCGGTGACCCACATCGCCTGAATGCCGCGCGTGGAGAGTACTTGCGCGGCCTGATGCACTTCGCTGGTGCCCGTGATGGCGACTTCCTCCAGCTTCAGTCCAGCTTTCTGGCAGGCTTCGCGGCCCACCGAAATCGCCTTCACCGAGTTCATCTCCGAACTGTTGTACAGCGTTCCGATCCGCTTGGCGTGCGGGACCAACTGCTTCAGCACCGCGAAGGTATCTTCGAGCGGCGGGAACGAGCCGACGCCGGTCACGTGCGGCAGATGATCCGTCCAGGACTTGCCCGCTCCGGCGGCGATGGGATCGTAGACGTAGGTGAAGGTCACCGGAGTCTTCTTGACCATGTTGCAGGAGGCCGCCAGACACGGCGTGGTCAGAGGAACGATCAGATCCAGATTCTGAGAATCGTAATTGAGCAGAATCGCGGGGATGTTGGCGATCTCGGCCTGCGCGTGCGCCCGCTTCACTACCAGGTTGCGCCCTTCAACGAAACCCTGTTCGGCAAGCGCGTCCATCAACCCCTTCATGCACACATCGGCCCCTTCCTCGGGCGCGAAGTACACGATGCCGATTTGATAGGTGCGGCCGGACGAGGCCGTCCCCGTGGAAGCCGCGCGCCGCTGATTGCGGTCGGAATAAAGGAGAATGCCGGCAGTGAGCGCGATCAGCGCGGAGCCTAGCAGAAGCCGGCTAGTTAACTGTTTGATGGACATGAGGCGTCCTTCAGATGTTCGTACTTTTTGGGGCAGTGAATCAACTGGGGCCGGTTAGTTCGGTAGCAGCGTAACGGCCACCGTGGCATTTGGTGCGAGCGAGACTTCCTGTGCGTGCGTCCGCGCGCGGTAGAGTTTTCCGATTGATTCCGGCGACATGTCGACGGACGTAGTGCTGGCCAGCACGAGATACTTGCCCGGCGCCAGAGCGTTCGTTGTGTGCACACCCTTCTGATCGGTTTGACCGATGACTAGCGCGGCGGCGAGTTCAGCTTCGGTGGTCGCTTCGGCAGGGAAGATTAGCACGCAAGAATCCGGCACGGGATTGCCGTCCTTGTCGGCGACTCTGGCGTTGATCACCGCGCCGTCGCGTGCCAGCACGATGCGCAGCTTGGCTTCGCCAATGGCACTGCCCACGCGCAGCGGACTGCGCAGCACGCTCGAGCCGGCGTAAGTGATGTCTTTGACGTAGAGGTCCTTGGGCAGGCCGGTAACTTGAATCGAGTACTCGTCCGGGAAGATGCCTCGGTACAGAGTCTCACCGGGGATGGAAGACTCAACAGGCGAAGCGACATGGCTTGCTGAGTGTCCTGTCATCGACCAGAGCCTGAACGAGAGCTTCGACACGACGGGGTCCTTGGGCGGCGCTCCGTCCCAACTGACTTCGATGGGAACAGAAAGCCGCCAGCTGGTCTGACATCGCAGGTTCCGCACATCGCCGTCGGCGATGGAGATCGCTGCAGAGGTGAAGAGTCGGTCCGATTCCGTCTCGTCTTCCAGCTTTCGTGTAAAGGTGACTTGGTAGTCGCCGGGAGCAAGGCCGCAGACACGCAGCTTACCATCCGGGCCGGTGAGGCCGTGCGTCGTCAAGAAGAAGATGCCGCCTCCGAGCCAACTGCCATGGTTCGGAGGTTCGGGGTTGATCGTGAAGACGAGAGCCGCCGGGCCGTTTTCGGTTTCCGCCACACCTTCGACGCAGTAAGACGGACGCTTCGCAACAGTAATGTCGACACCCTCGCGGTGTTCCTCGCCGCGCACGATGACGCGCTGCGCGCCGTCGATAGCCGTCGAACCGGGATAGTATGTGGGAGCGTACACCTTCCTACGGAGTTTCGGTTCGGCGGGTGCGTCGGAGATGGCCGCGACCTTCGACGGCCAACTCTGCGCGACAAGCAGCAGGGAGAGCCCCGGAAAGGGGACGGACAGGTGGTAGGCGCCTTGATCGTCCGTCTTGGCGAGTTTCGCGTAAACGTAGCGTGACGCCCCGAGTTGGTACTGTCTCGCCATCGCCAGGACCATCATGCCGGGTACCGGCTCTCGATTCTCATCGAGGACGCGGCCGGAGATCCTGCCGAAGCCGTGCGGCGCAAAGTCGATGGATGTGAGGTTCTGGCCCGCCGCGAGCGTCACAACTTTGGATATGTCCCCGTGCTCGTGCTTCGGGCATGCCGCGTGGATGCGATGCGTACCCGGTGGCACGCCGCGCAATGTGTAGCGGCCTTGCGAGTCCGTGCGGGTTTTGACGTCGCGCGAAATCGCGACGAGGTAATCCGCGATTGGCACTCCGGTGCCGGCCTCCTTCACCGCTCCGGTGATAGTGCCTGGGTCTTGCGCGGTGATCGATAAGATCATCAGTGTCGCGAGAATCAGTGTTCGCATGGCTATTGGAGATTGGCCGGTGTGAGCGTCACGGCCACCGTGGCATTCGGTGCAAGCGTGATCTCCTGGGCGCGTGTTCGTGCTTGATAGAGCTTGCCGATTGACTCGGGCGACATGTCGACGGGCGTGGTGCTGGCCAGTACGAGATACTTGCCCGGCGCCAGCGCCTTCGTTGTGTGCACACCCTTCTGATCGGTTTCCCCAGAGATGAGCGCGGCGGCGAGTTCGGCTTCAGTGGTCGCTTCGGCGGGGAAGATCAGCACGTAAGAATCCGGTACGGGATTGCCGTCTTTGTCGGCGACTCTGCCGTTGATCACCGCGCCGTCGCGCGCCAGCACGATACGCAGCTTCGCCTCGCCGATCGCACTGCCCACACGCAGCGGTGCTCGCAGAACACTGGTGCCGGCGTAGGTGATGTCTTTCGTGTAGAGGTCCTTGGGCAGACCGTGGAGCAGGACTGCGTATTCGTCAACAAACACACCGGAGAAGTTGAATTCGCCGGGAATCGAGGACTTGGCGCCTAAATCTTCGCCCATGAATTGCCCCCTGGTTGATGGTTCCAGGCGTATCGACAGCTTGGCATCGAGCGGCTTGTCAGGCGGCGCGCCGTCCCAGACGACTTCACCGGGGATCTGCACGCGCGGCCGCACCTGGACCTGGAAGTTACGCACGTCGCGGTCGGCGATGCTCGCCTGCGCGATGCTGAAGAATGGCGGCGGTTCTCTCTGAGCCGTGGCACGCTGATAGACGGTCAGTTCGTAGTCGGCGGGCGGAAGCTCACAGAGACGAAGTTTGCCGTCAGGACCGGTTTGGCCAATTGGTACGGCGATATAGATCGCCCCGTCGCCCACACGGCCACTGGCCGGCCGCCGCGGTGCCACCTGAAAGTCCAACGCAGCCGGGCCGCTTTCAGTTGCCAGGACACCCTCGATGCAGAACGAAGGCACTCGGCTCAATTGCATGTCCACGCCTTCCCGCCGTTCCCCGGAGCGCAGAATCAGCGGCTGCGCGCCGTCAATTGACGTTGAACCCGGATAGTAGGTGGGCGGAAAGACTTTCTTGCGAAGTTTGGGATCGGCCGGAGCGTCGGACACCGCGCTCAGCTTCCCGTGCGGCCGCTGCACCACGATGAGGAACGCGCGTCCCGGCGTCACACGCTGCAGGCGATACGCACCTTGATCGTCGGTTCTCGCGGCGCCCGCGTAGACGTGTTCAAGAACTCCGAGTCTGTATTCGCGCGCCACCAGCATGACGTTCCTGCCCGGCACGGGTTCCTTGTTTTCATCCAAGATCTTGCCGGAGATCTCGCCGAAGGTCTGAAGCGGAAAGTCGATGGAAGTAAGTTCCTGTCCAGCACCGAGCGTGACGGTCTTGGTGAGGAACGGACGCCCGATCGTGAAGGCCATGACATTCACTCGGTAGGTGCCGGCCTTCAGGTCGCGCAGCGTGTACCGGCCCGACGCGTCGGTTTTCGATGTGGTTCCGGACATGTTGGTACCGGCAAACACCGTTACTTCCGGAAGTGGCGTTCCAGTGGTGGCGTCTTTCACGACACCGCTAATCGACCCGGTGGTTTTGGCGGATTCCTGAGCAAAGACGGCCGCGGCGAGCGCGGCAGCGAGCAGGAGAATGCGCATGAGAAGTGGCTCCTTGGATCAAGGGTTCTGTTGTTCAGGTGCTGGGGCGGGCAGATCCACTTGGGTGGGCGTTCCGCCGGAAATCTCGATTTCAAACATGCTGGCCAGGTCGGGCACCCAACGCCGCCCGGCGGCCTGCGCCGTGATGAGATAGCGGCCGGGGCGTAGACCCGCGAATGCGAACTTGCCGTCATCGCCGGCCACGGCGACTTGCATCGGCTGCGCTCCGGAGGCCGGGTCGGGCGAAACGAGCACGATGGAGAATTCGCCGGGCTTCGCGGTCCCGGTCAGGCGCCCCTGTAAGCTGCCCGCCGGAGCGAGGACGATTTCGCGCGGTTCGGAACTAGAAGTTCCCGTCAAATCCAGCGTGCCTGCGCCGATGCTGTAGCAGGAGTCGCCCGGCTTGCCGACCGAAATCTGGTAGCGCGTCGGAGCCAGGTCTTCGATGGTTCTCGTTTGAGCGGCGGTCACATCGACGGAGCGTTCGAGATGCATGCTCCAATCTTCCATCGGCGTGAGCCTAACCTGGGTTGTGGCGGGGCAAGCTGCGTTGGACGCGGGCAGCCGCAAGCGGAACGCGGCGGAACGGCCGCGCTCAACGCCGAGCGTAACGCCCTCGACGTCCTGCCCGGCGACATCGACGCGGGAGCGCGCAAACAACGGATGGGGTTCCAGGTAGCCGCCGAAGCCGCCGCGCGCGCGGCAGGGGCCGCTGGCAAACAAGTGGTAGGAACCCGACGGTACGCCCTCGAAGCGGAAGCTGCCGCCGGCGCGGGCAATGGTGACGGCAACCGCGAAACCAGGTTGATCCACCGGTGTCAGCGCAAGCCAGAACTGCCCGTCCACTTTCGGTAGCTCCATACTTCCCTGTACGACGTTCA
>CAZDIZ010000030.1:18463-32064 GCA_964505625.1 uncultured Solibacteraceae bacterium
CCGGGAGCTTCGAAGATTCCGTTGCTGTCAGTGTCGAGGTCTGCGGCGAGGGCGCCCGAATCGGCCTTGTAGATGCGTACGCCGGCCGATGCTTGCGGCGTGCCCGTGTGATCCTCAACCACCCGGCCAGTGACGTCGCACATGGCTGTGGAACCGCTCAGCGCGAGGACCGCGACGGCAAGGCACCGCCCGAATATGCTAAGCATTGTAGCGTTACGTAATGTAACAGAAGTCGGCTACGCTGTCAATCACCGGACGGGGCCGAGTTTTTCGAGCGGCCAGTAAACGAAGACGGCCTGGCCGTAAATGCAGTGGCGCGGGACCAGACCCCAGGCTCGGCTGTCGTTGGAGGAACTGCGGTGGTCGCCCAGGACGAAGTAGGAGTCCGGCTCGACACGGGTTAGCGGCATGGACTGGTAGTCGCGATAGGCTTCCGGGACGTAGTCCTCGACCAGCGGGCGCCCGTTGACGAAGACGGTACCGCGGTCAATTTCGACCGTGTCGCCAGGCAGGCCGATAATGCGCTTGATGTAGGATTTGGTCTGATCGCCCGGATAGTAGAACACCACTAGGTCGCCGTGACGGATCTTGCTGATACCCAAACGGTAGACGAACTTGTTGATGAAGATCCGTTCCTGATCCACCAGCGCGGGCATCATACTGGTGCCCTCGACTTTGACGGGCTGGTAGATGAACAGGATAAAGACGGCGGCGATGATCAAGGCCAAGCTGACGTCGCGGACCCAGACGAGCGCAGTGTGGACGAGCAACTGTCTTCGCATACCGAACGATCTATTCCATTATACTGAGCGGAAATGAACCTCTCACGGCGAACGCTGTTAAAAAACGCCGCGGCGGCCCGGGTGGCCACGGGAAGTCAGATTAAGCCACCGAACATCGTCTTCCTGATTTCGGACGATCACTCCCGGCCGGATCTGGGCTGCTACGGGAATCCCGCGATTCAAACGCCCAACCTGGACCGCGTGGCGGCGAACGGGATGCGCTTTGACCGGGCCTACGTCAGCAGCCCGCAATGCAGCCCGAACCGGTCGTCGATTTTCACTGGATGCTCGCCGCACACCACGGCCACCTCGCGCCTGCACACGAGCCTGCCGACGTGGGAGCCAACCATCATCGACGCGCTCAAAGAGCGCGGCTACTTCACATCGATTCTCAGGAAGCATCACCAGGGCGCTCATTTTCAAGGGCGTTTGGATCACTATCACGGCGAGATCGACTTCACCAAGTTCTTCGCGGCCTGGTCCGGGCGCCAACCGTTTTTCCTTCAGGTAGGATTCACCGATCCGCATCGTCCGTACCGGAGAGGTTCTTATCCCGTTAAACACGATCCGCGCTCGGTGGTGGTGCCGCCATTTTTGCCGGACACGCCGAAAGTGCGCGAAGACCTGGCCGATTACTACAACGCCATCGCCAGATTAGACGCACAAACCGGCGAGTTGTTACACGAGCTCGATCGGCGAAACCTGATGGAAAATACCATGTTGGTTTTCACGGGCGATAACGGGATGCCGTTTCCACGCGCCAAGGGCACGCTTTACGAGGCCGGCATCAATGTTCCGCTCCTGGTGTGGTGGCCGGGCTGGACGAAACCAGGCTCGGTCAGCGAGTCGCTGGTCGCACATGTGGACCTGCCGGTGACTTGGCTCGACATAGCTGGCATTGCGAAACCGGCGAAGATGCAGGGGCGGAGTCTGCTCGGTTTGTTCAAAGGCGGCCCGTACCAGGAGCGCGAGTGCGTGTTTTCAGAACGGAACTGGCACAATAATTTCGATCCCATGCGCACGGTTGTATTCAAGCGGCACAAGCTGATCTACAACTTGAATCCGACCGAAGGCTACCAACCGATCAAGGATCTTCGCCAGTCACGCACCTGGGAGTCCATGGTGGAAGAAAACGACGCGGGCCGGCTCGCACCGAAACACCAGACGCTGTTTGAACCCAGCCGTCCGGTGTGGGAAATGTACGACCTGGAACGCGATCCGGAAGAGCGTGTGAATCTTGCCGGCGATCCGGCTCAAGCGAATGCGTTCGAACAATTGAAGATCCGCTTGAGCAACTGGATGCACGAGACCTATGATTTCCTTCCGCCTCCGTTTCGGGAACACATCTAGAAGCGGACTACATGATCGCTGGCGTGATTAGGACGTCAGGCAGCCTGCGCGTGTGGCCGTTCAACGACCGCGCAACGCACCGCAATCCGGGCCTTGGCTCGGGACTTGCGAATTCGAAACTGGTTTTCGGTGATTCCCAGATCGGCGCAGATTCGGGGCTGGTCTTGCCCTTCCAGATAGAAGCGGGAGAGGATTTCCCGGTCGAGAGGCTTCAATCGATTGAGCCTTCGCAGCATGTCGCATCGTTTCTCGGAACTGAGGGCCACCGATTCGGGGGTGGCGCTGGAGTCCGGCAAGTCCATGTTGCTGGTGGTCAGGGGCACGTGCTTCTGCCGGGCCATGACTTGTTCACGGATGTGGGAGCACACCTGGCGCCTGGCAACGGTGGCGATGAACGCCGGAAGACTTTCGGGCTGGCGAATCCGGTCATGCAGGATGGCTTCAAGCACCATGACGTAGACGTCGTGTAAACGGTCTTCGTATTCGGTCCAGACAATCTGCCGTCTCAATTGCGCTCGAGCCACACGGGACGTGAAGGCAAACAGCATCGCCATTGCGTCCGGCTCGCGGCGGCGGACGCCTTCTACAACTACGGACGACGGAACATCGCCGGTTGGGAGCGGCTGTGTCGGGGGAGGCTGAAGAGCCGTGACCTTCTCTACACTACGGAGTCGAAATGCTTCTGCGAACATGTATAAAGCTCCTATGAAAAGCACCGGGGCGAAATCGAGGAATCTCGCGCCCCGATTCAGCGCGTGTTTTAAAAAAGCGGTCACGTCTGAAATTGCATAGTGGAGTCGAGTGAGCAGAGAGCACAACGACTTTAGGGGACATTTGCGGGTAATGAATAGGATAATAAGACCCGCAATTCCAGACGGCACCACTCGCGGAGAGCTTTGCGGAAGTGATGGTCCGGTTCACCGCTAACTCTCCTTATGCTCCGCTGCCGGCACTTCGGACCGCCTGATTGCGGTCCCACCGCAACCGGAGCGCCTGGCGCCGGAGTTCAACAGCGAACCGACGCTTCAGGTCGAGGCCCGCGGATTGCTCCTCAGTGGTGGAGATCCGTTGGGCTACCAGTAGTGCCTGCAGTACCATCCTGTCAACTTCTTGCCTGGGGACAGAAACCCCCTTCAGGTGGCGCCGCACGGTGGCCCGCCCGTAGGCAGACAGCGACAGCCACAGACGACTTAGCTCGGCGATAGGATCGCCATCATTACCGGGTCCAGGAATGCTCGTGACAGAGCAAGTGGACCTACGGAGGGACGTACGTCCCATTGAGCCGGACAAATTTGATCGGAAATACACCGGCACTCTCGCGTGTTCACTTTTTGAGGCCTACGGGAGCGCGGCTGCAGGAGGAATAGAACTGGTGTCTTTGGCTTAGGCCCTAGAAGCTATTCTAGGGTAAAAGTACTAACCGTACCAGTATTTTTTCTAAGTACTCGCAGACTTGATACCCGTAGATGTGGGTATTTAACGTGTCGTGGTGCATCGGAACGCGCGTTGCTGCGGCCTTCGGTGACTCGCCTGGGAAAAGAATATTGTATTTGTTTTCAAGTCCTTACATGTGCCGCGATGGCTGTGCCGATGACCGCGGCTGGTAGGCTCAACGACGTAAGGGGAGCGCAAATGGGCACGACGAAAACATCGGCGAAGAGAGGGCTCAGCAAGAAAGACCCCGCCCGCAGTCTCGTCAACAAGCAAGCATTCTTGATCAACAAACTGGTCAATAACATCGAGGAAAAGATTGATGCCAACGAACTGAAGGCCACCCTGGGAGATCTCATTCGACTCATGCAGATGCAGAAGGAACTGGAAGAGAACCAACCCAAGGAGATCAAGGTGACATGGGTCGAGACACCGGAAGCGACGTTCGAATCCGAAGGATAACGTACCAGCCGCTGCCGTCACAGTCGAGATTCCACAGTTCGAAGGCGCGGTTCAAGGGCTTCTCGGGGCCGATTGGATCAGGGAAAAGCCAGGCGTTGTGCCATGAAGCGCTCAAACTGGCGTATTTGAACGCGGGGCGATTGGGGTTGATGGGCGCGCCGACGTATCCCATGTTGCGGGACGCGACGATGACGGCGTTTTTGGAGATCCTGGGCGAGAACGGGATCCCCTTCGACCTGAACAAGGCCGAGAACGTACTGACGCTGAAGGACACGGGGTCGCGGATCCTGTTTCGCAGCGTGGATGAGTTCGAGCGGCTGCGCGGCACGAACCTGGCGTGGTTCGGTATCGACGAGTTGACCTACACGCAGGAAGAGGCGTGGATGCGGCTCGAAGGGCGTTTGAGGGATCCGCGCGCGGGGCGGTTGTGCGGATACGCCGTGTGGACTCCGAAGGGGTTCGACTGGGTCTACCGGCGGTTCATCGCCGACAAAGTGGACGGCTACGAGGCCGTCATCGCCAAGCCGTTCGAGAACCGGCACCTGCTGGAGAAAGTGCCGGACTTCTACGAGCGGCTGAAGAAGAGCTACGACGCGCAGTTCTTCGAGCAGGAAGTGCTGGGCGAGTACCTGAACAGCAACTCGGGGCTGGTTTATCACACCTTCAAGCGGCGGGAGCACGTGCATGCGTTGGAAGTCGACCCGGAACTGCCGCTGTTGTGGGCTCTGGACTTCAACGTGGACCCGATGTCGTCAGTGGTGGTGCAGATCCAGGACAACCTGGTGCGCGTGATCGACGAAATCGTGATGAGCCGCGCGAGCACCGAGCAGGCGTGCCAGGAGTTCTGGAACCGGCACGCTGAGCATCCGGCGGGGATGACGATTTACGGCGACGCGTCGGGCAACAACATGCAGACGACGGGGTCGACCGACTACGAAATCATCCGCAGGTTCTTCCGAAGCGTGAAGTACACCCAAGTCCAACAGAAAGTGCCACGGTCGAATCCACAGGTGCGCGAACGGATCAATGTGGTGAACGCAAAGCTGAAGTCGGCCAGCGGCGAAGTGCAGATGTTGATCAGCCCGCGGTGCAAGGAACTGGTGAAGGACTTCGAGGAAGTCTCGTACAAAACGGGCAGCACGGTGTTGGACAAGGACAAAGATCCGCGGCGGACGCATTTGTCGGACGCGCTGGGATACCTGGTGTGGCAGGAATGCCGGCCGCGGGCGCCGGTAGGCGAGCAGTTGAGAAGGCTGATCTGAGAGACACCGGGGACAGGCACCAGCGTCCCCACCAGGAGCGAAAGACTGTGATTGGGATCGATCAAGAACATCCGGAATACGTCGCCAGAAAGGCGATGTGGAAGAAGTACCGGGACCTGTATGCGGGCGGCGAACAACTGAAAGAGAACGCCAGCCTGTACCTGCCGCGACGGCAGAAGGAACCGTACGACGTCTACCAGGAGCGGCTGAGCAAGGTTTTCTACGAGAACTACATCGGCTCAATTATCGACTGGTACACGGCAACGCTGTTCCGGCGCGAGCCGGTACTCACCTTCGAAGGCAACAACGACGCCGGCAAGCAGTTCTTCAACGATTTTTCGGAGGACTGCGATCAGAAGGGCTCGGCGCTGAGCGACTTCTTCCGGCGGCAGATGACGGAAGCGCTGGTGAGCGGCGCGAGCTACGTTCTGGTGGATTTCCCACGGATCAAGCAGCCGGTGGCGAACCGGGCCGAAGAAGATGCCATGGGCGCGTCGCGAGCGTACCTGGTCGATTACCGGCCGGAGAACATCATCAACTGGAACCTGGACGAGCGGGGGAACCTGTCGTGGGTGGTGCTGCGGACCGTTTCGCTACAACAGGCGGACCTGGGCGGCGGTTATGTCAAAGAGACGCGGTGGATGTACTACGACAAGCAGGAATTCCAGGTTTTCCGGCGGATCGAGGACGGCAGCACTAGGGCTGAAATCGAGCTGATCGACCGGGGACTGCACGCTTTGTCGAAGCAGGAACGAGTGCCTCTGTTCGAGTTGAAGGTCTCCGATGGCCTTTGGCTGATGAACAAGGCGGGGCTGCTGCAACTGGAACACTTCGCCAAATCCAACGCGCTGAGTTGGGCGCTGACGATGGGGCTGTTCGCGACGCCGGTGATCTACTCCGACCGCGAGTGGAACCAGGTGGTCGGCGAATCCTACTTCATCCAACTGGGACCGGAAGACAAATTCGGATGGACCGAGCCGGAGGGCAAGGTCTACCAGATCGCGTCGGACAACCTGGTGCGGTTGAAGGACGAGATCTACCGGGTCAGCTACCTGATGACGCAGGCAGGCGGAACACAAACGAGCTTCGCGTCGCAATCCGCGGTGAGCAAGCAGCGGGACTACGGCATCACGCAGGAAGTGCTGCGGGCCTACGGCGATGCGGTGAAGGACGTGATGAAGCGGGTGCTGCGCTCGATTGAAGCGGCGCGGGAAGACGAACTCACCATCGACGTCAGCGGACTGGACGAATTCGACATCGGCGACTTCACGACGGAACTGGAAGACGCGACGAAGCTGCTCGATCTGGGGATTCAGTCGGAGACGCTGAAGCGGCAGGTATTCAAGAAGCTGGCGTTCAAGTACCTGTGCGATATGCGGCAGGAAACCAAAGACCACATCGCGCGGGAAATCGACGAATGGTTCGAGACGAAGGCCAAGAAGCGTAAGTAAACGGGGCGGAGATGAGGGCGGTGGCCCGGAACAGGAGACGTATGGAAGAACAGCGGAGCACAGAGGTGAGCATGCCGGAGCAGCGGCCGGTGGACGTCCGGTCGGTGATCCGGGAGGCGATCACGGAATTCGTGAACGCCGAGCAAGCGAAAGCGGAACCGGCCTACAAGGCGGAGTTAGTGGAAGAGCGTCGGCGCCGTGAGGATTTGGAACGGCGGTTGAACGAAGTGGTGGAGGAAAACCGCCGGAGCCGGCAACTGGCGGAGGAACTGGACCGCCAGTCGAAGATACGCAACGAACTGCAAAAGCTAGGCGTGGCGAAAGTGGACCTGGCGTTCAAGGCAGTGAAGGACGACATACAGCGGACACAGGACGGACGGCTAGTGGCGCGGGCGGGGCAGGACGAGTTGGACGCGCGAGAGTTCCTGTCGCAGTTCGTGAGCGAGAATCCCGAGTTTCTCCCGGCGCGAATCACGGGTGGATCGGGAGTGGCGGCGACGCCGCGCACAACGGGCGTGAGTGCAGCCGATTTGGACAAGCTGAAGCCGGGGATGAACGCGGAGGAACTGGAGCGGATCCGGCAAGAGATTGCGCGAGTGGCGTCGCAGACCATGCGAGGCGCTTGAGCAGAAGCCGCGGGTCTCGCGAAGCGAGGCCTGGGGAAGACAAATGCGACGCGGCCCGCAAGAGCGGAGCGCGACGCGGAAGAAGACAAGGAGAAGGTGAATGTCAGCAATTACGTCGACAAACGTGGCTAACGCGATTGTCAAACTCGTGGCGGTGGATGCTTTGCCAGCGCTCATGGGGAACCTGGTCATGGGTAACCTTGTCAACCGGGACTTCGAGCCAACCCTGGCCCAGGCCGGTGACACTGTGAACGTGCCGATTCCTCCGACACTGGTGGCGAATAACCTCGCCGAGGGCGGCAGCGTTCAGACACAGAATCCGACTCTGGGTAACGCCCAGATCGTATTGAACACGCACGCGGAAGCGACCTTTCAGATTCCGGATGTGACCAAGGTCCTGGCCGTTCCCGACCTACTCAAGCTGTACATGCAGCCGGCGGTGGTGGCTCTGGCCGAGAAGATCGAAACCGACCTGTTGGGTTTGTACGCGGGCTTCACGTCCAACTCGCCGGTGGGCACGGCCGCGACCCCGGTGACCGAAGCGACGATCGACGCCGCCGAGACGGCGTTGTTCCAGGCGAAGGTTCCGGCGAGCGAGCCGAAGTACCTGGTGGTTGACGCCAACACGTATTCGCAGTTGCGCCAGATCACGCGCTTCAGCGAATACCAGACGGCCGGCGACGCCGGTCTGCGCGCCCTGGTGGACGGCACGGTGGGGAAGATCAAGGACTTCTACGTGTTCCGTTCGCAGTTTGTGAGCAAGACCGGCAGCGCTCCGCTCACGACTCACAATCTGGGCTTCAGCCGTTCGGCCATCGGCCTGGTGGTTCGCCGCCTGCCGCAGCCGCTTCCCGGTACGGGCGCGGTGGCGGAATACGCCGAGATGGGGAACTTCGGAATTCGCGTGGTGATGAGCTACCAGCCCAATACGCTGGCGCAGCAGTTCACCGTGGACGTGCTGTACGGCGCCGCGGTGTTGCGCAACGGTTTCGGCGTTCAGGTAAACAGCTAACCGGCGAAGGAGCAGTCCGGCAGGGCAGTAACGAGAAAGGCGGTCAGACTGCTCTGCCCCTTTTTCGGAGGAGACGGTCCAGGATCAAGCCGGCGAGGCGAGATCCTGGACCGATTTGTTTGGAGCGAGGGACGCATGGACTTGAAGGTTTATTACCAAAAGCTGAAACAAATCGAGAGCCAGATTCCTGAAACGCATCCGGTGATTGTGAGCAAGGAAACACCGGACGGCGGAAAGGAAGGCGTGAGAACGGAAGTGACGCGGTCGATCGCGGCACGCATGGTGGTGGACGGTAGAGCGCGGTTGGCGACCGAGGAAGAAGCGGCGGAGTACCGCAACGCGGTAGCGGCGAAGCGGAAGGCGATTGAGCAGGCCGCGGCGGCGAACCGGGTGGCGCTGAGCGTGGTTCCGGAAGCGGAACTGCAGATGCTGCGCGGGGTGCTGAGCCTGGCGAAGTCCAACCTGCAAGAGAAAGAGAAGAAGTGAGGCGAAGGCCATGTCACTTTTCACCGACGGTGTGATCGCCACGATCGGCGATTTGCGCGGCTACGAGAGTTCCATCCTGGATGTGGCGCACACGGAAGGGATCGAACTGGGGACGAAGCTCGAGTTGTCGCAGGAAGAAGTGGCCGTGGAGTTGGAAGCGATGCTGCTGCGCGCGCGAGCGGGAGCCTGGGGGACGGGGCGTCCGAACCTGAACAACGTGGTGGTGACGCGGCCACTGAAGCAGTGGTTGGTCTTCCACACGCTCGCGGTGGTATTTCGCGACGCCTACAACAGTCAACTCAACGACCGCTACATGGGCAAGTGGAAGGAGTATTCGCAACTGGCCAAATGGGCGGCGCGAATGCTTCGCGAAACCGGTGTGGGACTGGTGAGCGCGCCGGTTGTTAAGGCGGCGGCACCGACACTCAGCACAACGCCGGGCGCCGGAGCAGCCGCGCGGTATTACGTTCAGGTGGCGTGGCGCAAGGCAAACGGCGTGGAAGGCGCGCCCAGCGACGTGAGTATCTACGACACAACGGCAAGTGAACTGTTGACGGTGGCGGTGAACGACGCGCCGGCAGTGGCGGCCGGTTGGAGCGTGTACGTGGGGACGTCGCCGACTGCCATCATGCTGCAGAGCGAAGCGGCGATCGCGGCGGGGCAGGTGTGGACGGCGCCGGGTCCGAATCCGGTAGCGAGCAGGAAACCGGGACAGGGCCAGGAGCCGGAGACGTATCTGACGATTGGACAGACGTTGCACAGAGGGTGACAACCATGGCGGGAATCGGCGGCACTACAACGAATCGCGTAGCGGAGTTACTGAAGAGCACGACGGGGCTGAAGAGTAGCGTGCACCAGGCGGCGCTGAGCGCGCGAGTGCAGCTTCCGGAGATCGCTCCGGAGCAGGTGTTCTCGCGGAACGTCGCCTTTGAAGTAACCGAGCGGACCGGCGAGGCGCGGTATCCGTCGGTCCACGTCTACTGCGAGAAGGTTGTCAACGAGATGCGGGAGAAGTTCCGGACGTTCTCCGGCCGCGTGCATATGGTGGCGGAGATACGCGTCTCGCACGACCGAATGGAAGGGATGGAAAGCCAGTTGCACGCATACGCCGACGCGGTGACGCGCGTACTGGACGCGAGCCGCGGCGATTGGGGCAACGGGATGTACTACGCCGGCGGATACGAGGTCAACTTCGGTCCCGTGAAGAAGGGCGGGAAGAATCACATCCAGACGGCGAAGGTGGAGTTCGATGTGGAGGGGAGCCTGAAGTAGACCGGGCGGAGAGACCGCGACCGGACGAGAGCGGGACAGAAGAGGCGAGAGCCATTGAGAGGTTTAAGGAAGCATGCCTAGCTACATTTCATCGAGTGAAAACAGGTTCTACACGGCGCTGGAAGGATCGTACGGGCAAGTGCCAGCGATCACCAGCGCGAGCCGCTTTCCGGCCGTGAAACTGACCGCGAAGCAGACCATGGACCGCTTGCAGCGGAAGGACAAGACAGGAAGCCGCACGTTCGCGGGGTTGCCGGCGGGAATCCGTACACAGACGCAGTGGTCGCTCAAGACCTACCTGACGAACTGGTCGAACCCGGGCGGCGAGCCCGGTTACGGCCCGCTGTTTCAGGCGGCGTTGGGCGCTGGAGCGCGCATCTTCTCGGGCGGCACGCTGGGAAGCGGCAGTGAGACGAGAACGCTGGTGTTCGTCGGGCCGCATGGCTTACAGGCGGGCGACGCGGTGGTTTACGGCAACGAGATCCGCTTCGTGGCTTCGGTCGTGGATGCGCAAACCGTGTTGTTGAATGTGCCATTCACCGAGGCGCCAGCGGCGGGCGTGGCGGTGGGTGCGGCGGTGGCGTACGCGCCGGCAACCGAACTGCCGAGCGTCAGTATTTTCGACTATTGGAGTCCGAATACGGCGGTGCAGCGGATTCTGCCGGGTGCCGCAGTGGACGAGATGCGGATCAACATCAACGGCGACTTCCACGAGTTCGAATTCAGCGGCCAAGCCGCGGATCTGATCGATACCGGAAGTTTCAACGCGGGACAGGCCGCGCTGACCGCGTTTCCGGAAGAGCCGGCCGCGGACACATTCGATTACTCGGTGGTTCCAGGGAACCTGGGCCAGGCGTGGCTGGGCGCGATTGAGGAGAGGTTCTGCACGTTGACGTCGGCGGAGCTGGTGCTCAGCAACAGCCTCGACATGCGCAATCGCGAGTTTGGATGCGAGACGTCGCGCGGCGTGGCCGGAGGCGTGCGCAACGTGAGCATGAACTTCAGCCTGTACGAGAAAGACAACGACTCGACGCGGGCGCTGTACCAGGCGGCGCGCAGCCGTTCACCGATTTCGATCATGTTCCAGCTCGGGCAGCAGCAAGGACAGTTGTTCGGCCTGTACCTGAAGAGCGTGATTCCGGAAGTGCCGGAATTCGACGATAGCGATAACCGTCTGCAGTGGAAGTTCACGAGCTGCCGCGCGCAAGGGTCGGTCGACGATGAAGTTTACATGGCGTTCGGCTAGGAAGGTGCGCGGCGGTGCCGGCGCGACGGTGAGCGAAGGAAGGACGTCGAGGGCGATGAAATACGCAAGCACCTTCAAGGTGAGATCGAAGCGGTGGCCGGAGGTGACGCTCGAAATCGCGCGAATCAGCTTCGGCCGCCGCATCGAACTGGCGCGCAGAGTTCGCGAGCTGGCGCAGCGGACGGAGTTCCTGGAAGCCGGTGGCACGCCGCGCGAGAAGGTCGAGGCCACGCTGCTAGAGAGCGAAATCGACCGGGTCTACCTGGAGTGGGGACTGGCCGGCGTGGATGGGCTGGAAGTGGACGGTCAGACGGCAACGCCGGAGATCCTGCTTCAGTCGGGTCCGGATGCGCTGTGCCAGGAAGCACTCGCCCACATCAAAGCCGAATGCGGGTTGAGCGAGGCAGAACGAAAAAACTGATCGCCGCATTCCATTTTCAATTCACAAATCAGGCCGGATGGAAGTGCGGCGAGTGCCGGAAGCAAGGTCTGGAGCGAGTGCGGCGCTGCGGGTGGATCGAGACAACAATGGACACGCCGCGACGGCCGGTATGGGTGCGGGGCCGTTGCGCAATCGATGAATGTCCGAGGTCGTACATCACGGCGCGGAGCGTGGCGTGGCTGGAAGCCTTTTACGCTTGGCGGTTGACGGGTAGGACGGTGCTGGATGATTTGGCGGCACGAACGGCGGATGCATTTCTGCTGCTGGAAGGCGAACTGAGGGAGGAGAACAGCGATGGCCGGAGGTAATTCGATGGCGAACCTGGCCGAGGTGCTGGCGAAGACGGCCGGCAAGGATGACGTGGCACAGAGCGTGTCGGAGGCCTTGGACAAGTACCTGACGCGCAGCAGCGCCTCGACCACGGAACAGATGAGCGGACTGGCCACCCAACTGAGTCAGCTTCGTCAAGCGAGCCAGCAGCAAGCCAGCGCGGTTTCCGAGAACACGGCGGCCGTGACGAAGAACACCAGCGGAAATCTCAACGTGACGAACGGGATGAAACCATCGTCGGCGTTGTCGAGCATATTTGGAAGCGGGTTCGCGGTGTCGCCGCTCGTGTCGGGCATTTGGAAACTGTTCGGCGGCGGCAGCGACGGCACGGACACGGCGGCGCCGGTTGAGTATGAAAAGCCCGCAGCGGTGAACATCGCGGCCGGGTATTCGAGCCGCAATGGCGGCAGCATTTATGCGCTGGACTATGCGGTGGGTGACAGGCTGCGGCTGATGGCGGAAACGGCGGCGTCAACCACAGTGACGGAAGCGTTGCGCGACGTTTCGTCCAACGCGGGCGCCGGAATACAACCGGTGTCGTCAACGCTGGAACAACTGCGCCAATCGGCGGCGCAGATTCGAAGCGGCGATGCAGGCCGCGCAGGCGGCACGATGGACGCATCTTCGTGGGAAGGACGGACCGCGGTTTCCACGAGAGGCAGCGCAGACTACGCGGCGCCGCAAATCACGGTGCAGGTGCAGGCGATGGACAGCCGGTCATTTCTCGACCACAGCGAGGAGATCGCTCGCGCGGTGCGCCAAGCGATGTTGAATTCCAACGGCATCAACGACGTCATCACGGAGCTGTAGCAGATCATGGCGGACTTTCCAACATTACGGACCGGCGCGGTGTTGCAGTATCCGTCCGAACGCGCGCTCGCGTTCTCGACTGAGGTCCTGCGGTTCGTCGACGGAAGCGAGCAGCGTTTCCGGAATTTCGGTGCGCCGCTACGGCGCTGGATCGTGCGGCTGGACCTGCTGGACGATGCGGAACTGAAGCGGTTGGAGCAGTTCTTCACGGCCGCGCAGGGAGCGCTGGGGAGTTTCCAGTTCACCGATCCACGGGACGGCGCGGTTTATACGAACTGCAGCCTGGAAGAGGACGAGATGGTGATCGAGTTCAATGCGGAGCAGCAGGGCGGAACGGTCCTGGTGATCCGGGAGAACAGGACTTAGCATGCTCTGCTTCCCACAACTTGAAACCGGTGCAACGGGCCAGTTTCCGGGCGAGAAACGGCTAGTACAGCGCACCGTGGTGAATAGCCTCACAGACGGCAGCACGCTTCGGCTGGGCGATCCGGCGGGATCGCAGATCGAGTGGACGCTGACCTACGAAGACTTGAACGACGCCGAGATGGCCGCGATCGCGACATTGTTCAATGCCTGTGAGGGACGGCTGAATGAGTTCACTTTCCTGGACCCCACCGACAATCTGCTTGGCTGGAGCGA
>CAZDIZ010000030.1:32164-37132 GCA_964505625.1 uncultured Solibacteraceae bacterium
ATCCTCGAACGAAACGGCGACGTTCGGCATCGAGCTGCCGGCGGGCCGGAGCGTGGATGTGTTCGGGATGCAGGTGGAGGCGCAAATCGGCGCTTCCCAATACAAGCCCACGACGGCGGGCGGCGGAGTATACGGAAAGGCCCGGTTCATGGATGACAGCCTGACGGCGACAGCGCAAGGAGTGAACCGGCACTCCTACCGCGTTCGCGTCACGGCCAGGCGGGAGAACTGAAGCGCATGGCGACCATACACGAGCTGAAGGAACTGGAAACCACCGAGACTCCGCTGCTGCTATTCGAGTGTGAGACAGGCTCGGGAGTAGTCGAGCGATGGAGTACGCACCGGGTGGAGTACGGCGGCCATGCGTACAGCGCGCGGGTGCTTCGGCACAACCTGTTCGAGATCAAAGCCGGCAGCGAAGACGGCGTCGATCTGGTTTCCAAGTTGTCGGTGACGCTGGCGAACGCCGATTCGCGGTTTTCGGAAATCGAGCGCAACACCGGCTGGAAGGGAGCGCGCCTCACGGTCCGGTTCGTGTTCTTCAATTTGAAAACGGGCAGTGCGGCGACAACGGACCGTGTCATGTTTCGGGGGATTGCGAATGCGCCCGACGAGATCACGGAATCGACGCTGCGGCTGAGCTTTTCGAGCCGGAACGGATTGCAGCGAATGCTTCTGCCAACCGTGCGCGTGCAGCGGCGATGTCCTTGGGTGTTTCCCGCAACGGGGACGCAGCGTACGGAGGCTGCAGCAGGCGGTGATCTTGGCAAGTATTCGTTATTCCATCCTTGCGGGTACTCACCGGATGTTACGGGCGGTTGCGGAAACCTCACCGGGGCCGAACCATTCACCACCTGCGACTACACGCGGACGAGTTGCGAACAACGCGGAATGTTCCGCACCGACAGCGCGAGCCGGGACACACGACGGTTTGGCGGAGTGGAGTTCGTTCCACCGACGATCAGTGTCCGAAGCTACGGCGAGAAGGGCTGGCACACTTCCGAGGCCGTGGAGAACGAGGGACGATACAACGATTTCGTGCCGGTCGTGTACGGAACGGCCTGGTACGCGCCGCCGATCGTCTTCGCACGCAACGACGGCAACCTCACGCACCTGGAAGTACTGCTTGGAATGGGCGAGATCCAGGGTGTGCTTAAAGTCCTGGTGAACGACGTTGAGATTCCTGCCGGCGAAGCGGGAACCGATATGACGGCGACGGGATGGTTCAACGTCATCGGAAAAGGGAGCCGCAACGGTGCTTTCAACGCGGACTTCCTCGACTCGCAGGGTGTGCCGGCCGGCGATCCGTACGGCAGCATGGCGGTCTTGTCGGTGGTGGTTCCGAACCGCATCGAAGACGGTAAGACGCTGCCGAAAATCGAAGTACTCATCGAAGGGTTGAAGCTCGCGCGGTACGCGGAGGATGGAACGGCGCTGGGTGAATCGTTCACGAACAATCCGGCGTGGGTGATTCTGGATGTTCTACGGCGCGCCGGCTGGAAGACCAGTGAGATCAACCTGGGCAGTTTCGCGCGGACCGCGGCGCACTGCGATGAGCCCATTCAAACGCTCGATCTGAACAACAATCCAATCTTGATTCCCCGGCAGCAATGCAACTTGGTTTTGCGGAAGCGCCGCAGCGCGGCGGATGTCGTGCGCGGGATTCGGAATGCTTCGGCGTTGTACCTCACTTACGGTGAAGAGGGGAAACTCGAACTACTTCCGGAGAGCACGCTCGCGGTTCAACAAGCGACGAAGCCCACGGGAAGCAACGCGCAAAGCGCGCTGCTGGGTGGTTGGCCAGCGTACGAGTTTGGCGACGGAACCAACGGATTGTCTGGGGTCTTGCGGCGGGAAAACGGCGAGCCTAGCTTGCGGGTTTCGTCGCGTAGCACGGCGGACACTCCGAACCGGGCAAGCGTGGAGTTTCAGGATTCGTTCAACGAATACCAACAGGACAGCATCTCGCTGGCGGACGTGGATGATGTGGTCACCGCGGGGCAGGAAGTCAGTGCGACGCTGGCAGCGCTGGGCCTTCCCAATATGGACCAGGCGGCTCGCGCGGTGCGGCGATTCCTGGACAAGTCCGTGCTCGGCAACACCTATGTGGAGTTCGACACGAGCGTCCGTTCGCTGGGATTGAGACCGGGCGACATCATCACGCTCACCTACCTCAAAGAAGGGTTTCAGCGACAACCATTCCGGATCACGAAGCTGGTGCCCGGCACGAACTATCGCACCGCCACCATCACCGCGCAGATCCATGACGATGCCTGGTACGACGACGCGAATGGAATACTGGGCAGGGACTTTCGAACCCGGAGGCGTTCGCCGTACGGCATCGGCGTGCCTCGACCACTGGCGGGCACGATACGAGACGAGTACGGTGACGCTCAATTCGAGATCGTCGAGAAATCCGCGGAAAGCGCCGATGGGCGCATGGCGGTGACACTTCGCGCGGGCTTTTCCGCTCCTTCCAGCACGGTACGCGCCGATCTGGCGATTCCCACTTTGAGTTTGTCGCCGCTTGTGGACAGCAGCGGCGGGACGATCGCGGGCGGGCAGACGCTCTATTACGCCGTGAGCGCGTCTGACGGAGCAGGCAGCGAGAGCAGCCTTTCGTTTGTGGTGCGCGCAACGATTCCGGCCACAGGAAACACCAACAAGGTGACGCTCACGGGAATCAGCTTAGGCAGTGGCTCGACTGGTTTTCATGTCTATCGCGGTAAGAACCCGACGCAACTGGCGCGGGTCGCGACGGATTGTCCAATTGCGACGGAGTTCGTCGACACTGGGCTTGCGAGCGGTTTGAATGCGCCACCGGATGAGAATTACGACCACGCGAATTTCTACTGGCGCCTGGAGCTGCAACCGGAGTGGAGCGCGACGATCCACACAGCGAATACGATCGGCAACGAGAGCCTGGAGATGCTCGAGAACGAGCTGCGCGGTGCGGTGGTGCGCATCAGCCGCGGCAAAGGAACGGGACAAGAGCGGGTGGCGTTGGCCAACACGACGACTACTCTGACGGTGTCGCCGGCCTGGACCGTTGAACCGGACGCGACGAGCCACTTCGTGGTTGCCGAATCCAGTTGGCACTTCGGCGCGACCGGCAGAACCAGTCCGGTGGAGTTCGAAGTCCCCAACCGCGATTCGGCGACTGTTCACGTCTCGGGACGTTCGGCGAACACTCATGATGTGGAATGCGCGTATGAACTGTCGCCGCTTACTCGATGGCGCATCGGCGGGGCGGCGGGCGCGCAGTTAGACACCGACCGGCCGGGGATGCCCACGTTCGGGCTGATCCCGTCGGGTCAAGGGATGGTGGAGTTGGCGGGCGTGGCGTTTGAGGATCTGGACAACACGCGCACGATCAGCGCCGGCACACTGAGCTTGAACTACTGGGACGAACTATCGAGCCCGACGACCAAGAAGCTGGCTGCCGCGGTGGGCGACGCCGATGTGTATATGGATCTCAACAGCGCGAGCGGCGGGCAGGCGGGTGATCGGATCCAGATCGGGTCGGAAATTCTGGAGATCGAGGAGACACTACTCGGCGGCACGCGCTACAAGGTGAAACGCGGCGTGCACGGCAGTCCGGCGGAGAGTCATGCGGTGGACGCTTTGGTTTATCACCTAGTGAAGAAGATCTTCGTGCTGCCGTTTCCGCGCGACTTCTTCGGCAGTCCGTCGAGCGGGAGTTACAGTTGCCCAATCTATCTGCCTGACGCGCGAGTCGCGTCCGCGGAGTTGTTCCTCACTAACAACAAAGGAAACAGTCCCACGGCGGTCAAGTATTTTACCGGCACCACAAGCGAAGGACTGCGTACACTGTCCGGCGGGCAGATCTCGATACAGGTCGAAGGCTTCCTGGCCATACAGTCTGAAGCGGCACCAGCACTGATCATCGACACGGCTCATTCGATGCGAGACATCTTCGCTGTCGTGGGAGAGGCCCCCACCGGCGCCGATGTGGTGTTGCGGCTGCGACAAGACGAAGACGAGATCTGCCAATTGACCGTTCCGATGGGGACGACGCAATCCAACGTAGTGAACGGCTTCGGCCTGCCGCCGCTTGCGGCGCAATCACTGGTCCGGCTCGACATCCTGTCGGTCGGTCAAACCAGCGAAACCACACCGGGCCGCGATCTCACGGTCATCGTGAGGCTGTGAAGAACCGACATGCCAGAAACGCTCGAGAAACTTCGTCCGGACCGCGATCTACAGTGCTACTTCGAGCGGCCGTCAGCCATTGCCGCGCTTAGTCAATCCAGTTCGACGGCCTTCCACGTGAGCGGTACCTGGAGGCAGCAGTTCGATTGGGCGGTCGTCGAATGGAATCGCGACAACGTGTTCGAACATCCCGCCCTGCGCAATCTTCCTGACGGCGATCTCAGCGGTCTCACACTCTCCTACGAAGAAACGCGGGACAACTGCATGCCGATGGACTGCGATCTGTACCCGACAGTCGAGTGGCCGTACCTGCGTATCTGGGCGTCGGACAACGGGGTGGAGGATCTTTACAAGGTCAAGCTGCTGGACTACGCCACGGCGGTGGAAGGTTCCTATACCTGCGCGACGGCGGAGTTCACGCTGCAGGGCACTGCGACCACGGGGGACTACGTTGGGCTCACGTGGCTGGACGAACATCACACCCACCAACTGTACTATACGGACACTCTGGCAACAGCGGCGCAGGCAATCGTCGATAGCATTAATGCGTTTTCGGCCACCATGCGCGCGACGCGTACCGGCACGACGATCCGGCTTACGTACGTCGGGGCGGGACAAACGCTGGAGAACAGCACGACGGGCGCGAACGGGAACCGTATCGGCGTGTACGGTTATGTCGCCGGAGCACAGACAGAAGTGTGGTCTCCGGAGTGGACGAGGCTGAGCGGCGGCACTTCGCCCACGAAATGGAGAGTGGACCTGGATTTTGGTGCGCTTACCGACATCGACGATCGA
>CAZDIZ010000030.1:37232-44328 GCA_964505625.1 uncultured Solibacteraceae bacterium
ACCGACTGGGATACGGATCATTCGATAGCGCTCGCACCGGAACGCACCGCGTGGATTCTCCACAAACTAGGGTTTCACGGGCGCGCGAATCATTACGTTGGAGCGTTGTGGTTCTACGAACTGTATCGAAAGAACCACCAATATGCTTCGGTGACGGTGACCTTCGTGGGGACCCCGCAATTCAGCGCCCTGACAACGTTGTACATCGGCAGGACCGACGAGCCTCCGGAAAAACGACTGGTATTGGCGCACGTGAACAAGATCGGCGATACAGCGGAGAGTATCGCGCGTGCGTTCGAATTGGAAATCAATCGCGGCTACATGGCGGTTCGCGCGGAAGTCGACGGTACGCAACTCACCATCTATGCGCGGGCGATGGGGGCCGAAGGCAACATGCTGAAGGTGGAAGGCGACCCCACGTCCGGACAATTCTACGTGCAGGTGAGTGCAGCGACTCTGACCGGTGGAGTGAACGGCGTTTGGACCACGGACACCGAAGCGGATACGAAGGTGAACCGCGCGGCGCGGGATTGGTGCCGCAGCTATTATGAGGCGTTGGACGCTTACGAGATCGACGTTGCCGCGGCGTTCAGTCTTGAGTTGCAGCACGGCGATGACTCGCTGGAAGCCGGCATCGCGCAACGCCACGCCGACGGGAATCCATGTTGGTTAAACACGCCGGCGCTGCAAACAAACTTCAGCCCTACCAGCGCGAACTACTGGAAACAAGTCCATCTGGAAATGGCGACGGTGATGGACGAAGCGGGCGTGACGCCGTTTCTGCAATTAGGCGAAGTCCAGTGGTGGTACTTCCCAACGCGCTGGGACAGAACGCTCGGGCAATGGGTGAACGCCGGCAGCATGCCGCTTTACGACGCATACACAACCGATACATTCCAGAGCACGTACAACCGCGCCATGCACGTGTTTCTGTCCAACCTGGACGATCCTTCGGCTTATCCGGAAGAGACCTCGTTTCTACCGTCGCTTATCGGGAGTTTCACAAACACGGTGATCGACCACGTGCGTGCGACGTATCCCAACTGCCGGTTCGAAGTCCTCTATCCCACTGACGTCAACGATTCCGCTCTCGATAGGCTCATTAACTACCCGAACGCGACGTGGACACCGGCCGTTCTGGACTGCTTGAAAACAGAAAGCTTCACCTATACCTACGCAAGGAATCTGAACCTGAGCCGCAACTCGATGGATTTCGGCTCAACCAAGGGCTTTCCCCGGGCCAAACGAAGCCATCTGGTTGGCATCGGGGACTACACGACGGCGTGGCTCAAAGAGGCGAGGCTGGCACAAGCGGAGAACATCGAAAGCGTTGTCCTGTTTGCATTGGACCAATTCTGCCTGATCGGCTACCCGGTTCCTCTTGAGCAAGGCCTGCGGCGAAGCGTGCTGCTTGGCTGAGGCTACGGGTCACCCTAGCCAGAACTCCTGACGTACAATGTGGATTCAGCGCTAGCCAGAAGCTCGCCGAGTGAAGGGGATGAGTAGCCCAGAGTTCGAGCCGAAGTCCAATCCCACGACGACCGCATCCGGGGAAGCTGTTTTACAGCAACTCGAACGGATGGTGGCCGATCCCCTTTTCCGCAAATCCGAAAACCTGCGTAACATCCTTGAGTTCCTGGTGCGAGAGTCGATCCAGCATCCTGGCATCAGCTACAAGGAACATGAGATAGCGACGCGCGCGCTTGGGCGTTCGGACGACTTTGACCCGCGCTTGGATTCGACGGTTCGAGTACACACGGCGCGGCTACGAACGAAACTCGACGAGTATTACGCGTCGACCGGGCAGCATGATCCAGTCGTCTTCGACATTCCCAAAGGTTCCTATCAACTGGACATCGTCATTCGCCCACCCTCGCAGACGTCCGAAGCGGGCGAGCGGGTGCACAAGGCACCATTCTGGTCGCGCATCGCGTGGGGCTGGGTGATCGCGGTGCTGGCGATCGGTGCTGCCGCGTACCTATGGACGGAAGCAAGACACCGTATGCTGCCGCCGGCACTCGGTACGTTCTGGGCCGACTTCATGGATGGTGACGGCGAAACCACGCTGGTGTTTTCGACGCCGCGCCTCATCGGCTCGGCCACCGAGGGGCTACGCTTCGCTCAACCGGGGCCGGTTCCTCCGGAGCTGCTGGTGGAGCACTACGCGGGCACGGGCGAAGTCTATGGCATCGGCGCGCTATCGGGATTGTTTGCGCAGTATTCCAAACCGGTTCGCATCAAACGCGGCAGACTGCTCACCTGGGACGACGCGCGGCAACAGAACCTGGTGTTCGTTGGCGGGCCGGCGGTGAATCTCCAATTGGGCGAACTGCCCGAGTTGCAGCGCTTCCGTTTTGTCACCACGGCCAACGGCACGTTCCTGCGCGACTCATATATTAATGATGTCGGCACCGGGACCACACCACCCGCCTACTATGGACATTCCCCGCGCCCACACACGTATGACCATGCCGTAATCGCCATGATGCGATTGGCTTCGAACCGCAGAATGCTTCTGCTGGCGGGAACGACCACGGTCGGGACGCAAGCGGCGGTGGACTATGTGGTGCACGAAGACACAACCAAAACTCTGCTCGATTCCCTGAAGCTATCGCGCGTGAGCGCCGTGCCGGGATTCGAAGTGCTGCTGAGCGTGAAGGTGAGCGATGGCGTTCCGGTGCACTCGCGCATCGTGGCGGTTCACGTCAGAAAGTGAAGTGTTCCAGCCAGTTGCATGCGTTACATAACCGTCTTATACACAGGCTGATCTTGTGCGGTTCGTCTGCCTGCCTTAGGATCGATCCTGCAATGACCCTACCAGTGGGAGGTTTCATGGTTCCAAAACTCGTCAGAATAGTCATCATTACCGCCGCGGTCGCGCTTTGGGCGTATGCGCAGAACACCGGCGGATCGATTTCGGGGCAGGTGCGGGACGCAAGCGGCGCGGCAGTCGCAGGCGCGAAGGTGTCTGTCATACAAAGTGAGACAGGGGCGACCAGACACACGACGGCAGGCGGTGGCGGAGAGTACGTCTTTCCGAACCTGGCCGTTGGCACGTACACCATCACGGCGGAGCACACCGGATTCAAGAGACTGAAGTGTCAAGGTGTGGTGCTGCACGTCAGCGAGCAAGTGGGCGCGGACCTGGTGCTTCAAGTCGGCGAAGTTAGCGAGCAGGTGAACGTGGAGTCGACGGTGGCCGAGGTGCGCACGGAATCCTCCGAGCAGGGCAGCGTCATCAACGGCGGGCAAGTGCGCGAACTGCAACTGAACGGGCGTTCCTTCATGTCATTGCTCGAATTGGTTCCCGGCGTTGCCTCGAACATGGATGACCGGATGGACCCGAACAGCAGCCCGAACCTGTCGATCAACGGCGCGCGCAGCAGCGCATCGAACTTTCGGATCGACGGCGGCAACAACGCCGACGTGATCGTGGGGTCTAGCTCGCTTAACACGTTCACGTCGATCGAGACCATCGCCGAGTTCAACGTGCTGACGGCGAACTTCTCGGCCGAATACGGGCAAAGCGGCGTGTCGCAGATCAACGTGGTGACACGAGGTGGAACGCGCGATCTGCACGGTTCGCTTTATGAGTTCTTCCGCAACGACAGACTCGACGCCAAGGACTTCATCAGCCGTCAGAAACTGCCGCTGAAGATGAATGACTTCGGCTACACACTGGGTGGTCCGGTGAGCTTCGCCGGCTACAATCGCAACCGCACGAAGACCTTCTTCTTTGTCGCGCAGGAATTCAACCGGCTGAGCACGCAGAACACAGCGCAGAACACAACGGTGCCGACAGCGGCCGAGCGCACAGGCGATTTCAGTGCATCCATCACCACCATCATTGATCCGACCACGCGCGCTCCGTTCGCAGGCAACAAGATCCCGGCGAGCCGCATCGATGCGAACGCCGCCAAGATCGTGTCGCTGTATCCGCAACCGAACTACTCGGGAACGGGCACCATCAACTACACGTCGGCAGTTGCCGCCAAGCAACCGTTCCGCGAAGACATGTTCCGCATCGATCACATCTTCAACGACAAGGTGTCGCTGTACGGCCGCTACACGCAGGACAGCGCGACGATCGACAACCCTTACGGCGGATCGAGCGCGACGGGCGTCTACACAAAGTTCCCGGGCATTGGCAGCACGAACGCGGACCGTCCGGGCCGCAATCTGGCGCTCAATAGCACACAGATCTTCAGGCCGACGCTGGTAAACCAAATCAACGTCTCCTACTCGCGGCGGATCTTCGACATGTACTCGACCTCGACGCAAGGCTCGAAGGCCAAGCTCGGGATTAATCTCCCCGAGGTCTATCCGGAAAACGAAGAGGACACGCTGCCGGTCATTTCGATGACCAATTATGCCGGCATCAATGTGGCGCGGCGCGGTCACAAGGAACTGTTCACGTTCGAGTTTTCCGACAACCTGGCCTACATCGCCGGGCGCCACTCGCTTAAGTTCGGCGGCTACTATTCCTATGCAGGGAACCGCGAGCAGAAGTTCAACCCGAACGTGAGCGGCACCTACACGTTCGACACATCGCTGGCGGGCAACGACGTTGCGGCGCTGCTTCTGGGCGCGCCCACGCGCTACGCGGAAGTCGAGAAGACGGTGTGGACAGACATGCGCTTTGGTGCGCTGGAATTCTACGCGCAGGACGATATCAAGCTGACGCCGCGGTTGACGCTGAACGTCGGGCTGCGGGTCACCAACTTCCTGCAACCGTACGATCAGTATGATGCGCAGTCGAACTTCATTCCGTCGCTCTACAGCGCGTCGAAGGCGTTCACGATCAACCCAAGCACGGGGACGCGCGTGTTGGGAACCGGCAGCGAACTGAACGGTATTGTGCGCACGGGCGTGGATTCGCCGTACGGGCGTAAGCTGACTGAGAACAACACGTTCCTGCTGGGGCCGCGCTTCGGGTTCGCCTGGAGCCCGCTTGAGAACCGGCATTGGGTGTTTCGCAGCGGCTACGGTGTCTACTACACGCGCGCGATGTTGGGCGCCTATGCCGACACCGGCTTAAGCAACCCGCCGTTCAGCCAATCGACGACCATCGAGGGCGCGACGCTATCGAATCCCGGCGGCGGAACCATTGTGCCGGCAACGGCGGTGGTGGATCTGACCACCATCGGGCTGCCCATGAAGGCGCCTATGATTCAGCAGTGGAGTTTCGGCACCGAATTCGACCTGGTGCGCAAAGCCGTCGTCAGCGTCAACTACGTTGGATCGCGCGGCACGCACCTGCTGCGGCCGGTGAACATCAACGCTCCCGAACCAGGCGTGGCGGCGGCGCAAAATGTGAAAGTGAACGCCGTCCGTCCGTACCTGGGCTACGGCACGATCACCGAGCGTCAGACCACCGGCAACAGCAACTATCATTCATTGCAGGTGAGTTTGAACCGGCAGGTGGGCAGCGGGCTTTCGCTTGGCGCCGCTTATACTTATGCCAAGAGCATCGACGATTCGTCGTCGGATCGCGGCTCCGGTGATGTGCCTCCGAACCTTCGCAACCTGCGTTCCGAACGCGCCGTAAGCGACTACGACCGCACGCAGATACTCACCTCCAACTTCAACTGGAACGTACCGAAGTTGGCGCGCGGCGCGCTGTCGAATCCGGTGCTGCGCTCGGTGATGGATGGCTGGCAGGTTTCCGGCATCGCGCGCATGTGGAGCGGCATGCCCTTCGATGTGGTGGTCTCGCAAGACATTGCCGGCATCGGGGCGGTGCAGAATCAGAGGCCAAACATCATCGGCGACACCAAAGGTGCGCGCTCCAGCGCGCAGTGGTTCAATCTGGCGGCCTTCGCGCGTCCCGCCAATGGCACTTTCGGCAACATGGGCCGCAACAGCCTGCGGTTGCCGGGTGTGAACAAGTGGGACCTGGCGGCATCGAAGAACTTCGCGTTGAGGGAAAGCGTGAGGTTACAGTTCCGCGCCGAGCTGTTCAACACGTTCAACCATCCTTCGCTTTCGGCGGTGGGCTCGACGCTGACCACGACGGCGACGGGCGTGAACACCGCGGCGGGCAATTTCGGTGTGGTGACCGATTCGCGCGACGCGCGCGTGATTCAATTCGCGCTGAAACTAGCGTTTTAGCAGGCTGTTGAAAAACCAGGGACAGACCACTCTGCCTCCAATGCGGGCAGAGCAGTCTGTCCCCTTTTCTGGCAGCCTGCTGACGAAACGCGGAATGAGGAAGGTCGCCTCCTTCCTCATTCCGCACCCTGCCACAATGTAGATTAGGCATGCGTCGATCGATTTCGTTTTCTCTCCTTTTGGCCGTGGGGTTGCTGGCGGCCGCTCCTCGCCGTGACCGGATGGTAGTGGTAGTCAGTCTGGACGGCGTTCCCAGTTACGCCCTGGAAGATCCGCGGCTGCCGATTCCTACGATCCGGCGGTTGATTCGCGAGGGCGCATCGGTCAACGCGATGCGTGTGGAGAATCCGACGGTAACGTGGCCGAGCCACACGTCGATGGTGACGGGCGTGAATGCCTCGCGTCATCAGGTACTCTACAACGGACTGCTCATTCCGCCTTCGGACGGTAAGCCGGGCCGCATCGAACCGTGGCGTGACAAAGACGAGATGGTCCGCGCCACCACGGTCTACGACATTGCGCATGGGGCCGGGCTCACCACGGCGCAAGTGGAGTGGGTGGCTATTTACGGCGCGCGCACCATCACATGGAAGTTTCCCGAAATACCAGACCCGGACGGCGAAATTGAAAAGGAACTGACGGCGCGCGGCGTGGTGGACCGCCAGCAGTTAGCGGAATTCGGCAAAGGCTCGAACGCGTGGCGCGACATCATAAAGACCGAAGCCGCTCTACACATCCTCACGACGCGCAAACCGAATCTGATGTTGTTTCACCTGGGGAATACGGATTCGGTCAACCACCAGTACGGTCCGCTGAGCCGCGCCAGCTACACGGCGTATGCGCTGGCCGACGCGCGCGTCACGCAGTTATGCGAAGGGCTCAAGCAGGCAGGGCTGCTGGATCGCATCACGTTGCTGGTTGTCTCCGACCACGGGTTCCGCGCGGTGAATCACCTGATTCAGGCCGACAGCATTCTCAAGTCGAA
>CAZDIZ010000031.1:0-9417 GCA_964505625.1 uncultured Solibacteraceae bacterium
GCCGCGCCCTCCAAGCGAGAAGAACGCGAAGAAGTAGGCGCGTTCGGCGACTGAGCTATTTGCCGGCGCTATACCGTCGCCGTTCCGCGATGTGACACGGGCGCCGCGCGGACCTCGATGGGAACATCGGCCGGCGTGGCGCCCTGCGCTTCAAACCACGCGACACGTTCCTGCAACAACGTGAGACGCAGGACGTAGCTACCCGGCTGGTCTGGCAAAGTAACAGCGACGGGAATCTGAACCTCAGCGCCGGGCGCCAGATCCTCGGACAGCGGTGAACGCACGCCGTCCCAAACCACTTTTTCACCCTGCGAGTCCAGAATGTGATAGCAGCAGAAGACAGCCATGGGCCCGGTACTCGGCCATGGGGTGGCACCTTGGTTGGTGACCTTGACCTGAAACTTCGCTGTCGCGCCGGCAATCAACCGCGCGGGTTTCGAAACCAATTCGATCGCCGAAAGGGCGTGCTCGATCGGCCCCACTTGTGTCACCGCCAGGTCGGTATCAAGCCACGAGTGACCGCCAAACCAGCCGGCGCCATTTCCGCCCACTTCAAACTGCGTAGCATTGGCCAGGTAGTGATAGCAGTGCTGTTGGTAGTCAGAACCACCGTGGACAATCGCGTCCACCGAATAAAGCCCCATCCCCAGGCTCACCTTCACGTGGAATGTGGCGGTGTAGATGCCGTTCGGCGCAACCTTGTACGGCTCGTGCTTACCGACGCTTTTGTACGCGAATGCAAGTTGTCCGACCTCATCCCAAACATTGAAGGAAAAACTCACATCTTCGCTTGCGATATGGGATTGAAACAGCACCGCCAGATCCAGCGACTCCCCAGCCTTCACATTTCCGGAAGGGGACTCGGTCCCAATGAGCACAACTTGCATGATCTCCACTTCGCGGCTTCCCAATCCACCCGGCGGGAAAGATACCATGCGTTTGGAAGCCACCACCGTCGAAACGTTGTATGGTTGCAGCGGCTGCGAAGCGCTGATTTCTTGGGCTGATTCGGCCGGTGCCTCGATGGGGCACCAGGAAGTGAATTTTGTCCGGAAATACTGATACAGCTGATGGTCCATGCCGTTGTAAGCCAAGAGTCTTTCCCTGGTTTCACGGCTGAGATCCTTCACGCCGGCCCGGTCCGGAGTACGGTTCAAGTGCGGAACGCGCTTCAACGACGCCCACCCCATCTGCCGGCACAGAGCCGCTACCGCCTGCGGGAAGCACTCATAAACACCAACAAAATCATAGCTTTCCAGCACATCGATCGCGGCTTTCAAGGCAGCGACACCGTTCAGCGCATAGGAGCGAGGATCGGCTAGACCGAAAGAGAACGTCTGGTGGTTGTCCACCAACATGCGCACGTCCGGTTGCTGTAAGTCGATGAACTCGTCAAAAGAGCACTGCTTGGCAAGCTGTACGTGTTCGCCCTGCACATCATCGGGCCGGGAACGATAGTAGTAGTAGGCCGATAAAACCCGGTCGAGCGGATCGCGCAGGAAGGTAATGTACTGCCGCGAGCGGTCGTGGTACGCGCCGCGCGTGAAGCGGAAGTGCCCAGTGACCATTCGATAGTCCATCAGGATGTTCAGAGGCGTGTAGAGATACTGCCCTCCCGCGTGGAATACGTTGGTTGGCCCGAGCACCCGCTCGAATAGTTTGTTCAGACTCGTCCCACCGGCCTTAACAATGTGGTGGAACAAGTACTTATCGGAAAGCGGCACGATTGCAGCATAGCATTCGCGTAGCTTCCGGCGCCTCCCGTAAAGACAGTAGACACGCCGCTCCTGTTAACACCCGAGCTCGCCGTCCGCCGCACCTGAGAACTTCCTAACTTTTTCTCTTTCTTTCACTTGCCCCTTGACGGCCGTTCTGCCATTATGTATGTGATTGGAGGAGCGGACCGGGATGCAAGTGTTAGCCGCCTATTAGCCTACCCACACCTGGCGAGCGATCGACCTTCAACCAATAGTTTCGAAGAGAGGGAGCAAGATGAAGATCTTTGTAGGGAACCTTCCTTACAATGCCGGCGAGGCAGAACTGCAGGAGTTGATCACCAGCGCCGGTTTTGCGGTCGATGAGATCAGTGTTGTACGGGATCGTTTCTCTGGGGTGTCCAGGGGATTCGCATTTGTCGTGGTGAACGACCAGAGCCAAGCAGAGGCTCTGATCAAGACCTGTAACGGGCGCGAAATGCAAGGGCGCGCCCTGGTAGTGAATGAAGCTCGTCCTCCGCGCGAAGGCGGCGGCGGCGGTGGTGGTGGATTCGGCCGGCGCCCGGGTGGCGGCGGCGGTGGCGGTGGACGCGGCCGCAACGGTGGTGGCGGTGGCGGCGGCGGACGCGGCGGTCAGGGACGGAATCGCTGGTAAAGCGGCCCAGGGCCGCCGGCCCTGGGTCAGCGGCCCTTGACCCGAGTCACAATTTCGATACCTTGCCGGACGCTGGCCGTCACGGTACAGAACTCTTCAAACGCCGGTAGGCAGGCGCTCACTCTCTCGAAGCTTTCTGTCTCCAGTCCAGGATCAATCTCCACTTCCATCCTGCCTACCCTAAGGCGTTTGTTTTCATTCCGTACGATTTCGGCCTTCACCTCGGCGCGGATCGTTTCAATCTTCACACCTCGTTTCGCCGCGCAAAACACCAAGCTGGCAGCCAGGCAGTTCCCCACGGCCGCCGCCAGGATGCGCACCGGACTCGGCCCGTGGTCTTTGCCCAGCGGCGCCGGTTCGTCCATGGTCAGTTCCGCGTAATGCTCCTTGTCGAATTTCACACGGAACTCGTATCCCTCCACTTGCTCGATGGAAATTGAAAAACGGCTCACTACGTCACTCATCCCAGATTTCCCTCCCATGGAAACGGCGAAGGCCACCCGCGCGGGTGGCCTTCGGTAACACTGAAACTCGAAGCAGGGTTACGCCCAGTAGGCGACGCCGGGCTTTTGCTCGATAACGATCGGCTTCAGGAAACGAACCGCCTTGTTGAAGCCTTCGTCGGCCGACATCAGGCTGTCTTCGTGTTCGATCGACAGCACGTAGTCGTACTTGTACATACGCAGCGTCGAAACAAATTCACGCCACCAGGCTTCGTCGTGCCCGTAGCCGACCGTGCGGAAAATCCAGCCGCGGTTGGCTTCGTCGGTGTACGGCTTCATATCCAGCACGCCGCACTTGGGCAGGTTGTACGGATAGATCTGCGTGTCCTTGGCGTGTACGTGGAAGATAGCGTCACCCAACACGCGAACGGCGGCGATGGGATCGATGCCCTGCCAGAACAGATGGCTCGGATCGAAGTTGGCGCCGATGTTCTTGCCGCAAGCCGCGCGCAGTTTCAGCATCGTCTCGGGGCTGTGTACCGAGAAGCCCGGATGCATCTCCAGCGCGATCTTCACGCCGTGATCGGCGGCGAACTTGGTGCGCTTGGACCAATACGGAATGACCTTCTTCTCCCACTGCCAGGTGAGCAGTTCCTGGTAGTGCGGCGGCCACGGCGAAACCACCCAGTTGGGATACTTGGCTTTGTCGCTGTCGCCCGGGCAACCCGAAAAGTCGATGACTACCGGTACGCCAAGCTTCTGGGCCAGCAGAATGGTTTTGCGGTTGACTTCCTGAGCCGCCTTGGCGATGGCCGCGTTCGGATGCAGCGGTTCACCGTGGCAACTCAGCGCGCTGATGGTGATGCCGTTGTCGGCCAGCTTCTGCTTGAAGTCCTTCAGCTCGGTTTTGTTTTCCAACATCGACAGCTTGCAATGCGGGCCACCCGGATAGTTGCCCGTGCCGAGTTCGACGGTGTCGATACCCAGGCGTTTCAGCTTCTCGATGACCTGATCGAAACTCAGGTCGGCGAATAACGCGGTCAGAACTCCGACTTTCACGTGCGTCTCTCCTTCTGCAGAGGAATTACAGAAATGCCAGTGATAAGGATATCAGAACCGGGCGCGCAGCGAGTCGTGGCAACATGAAAGCGTCCGCATGAAAGTGCTGTTGCTGGACAATTACGATTCTTTTACCTGGAACCTGGCACAGCAGTTGGAGGCCCTGGGTGCGCCGTGTGTGGTGTATCGCTCGGACCGCATCGAACTCGACCAGGTGTACGCGCTCGCGCCGGACCGCATTGTGCTCTCGCCGGGGCCGTTCGGCCCCGAGCGCACCGGCATTTGCCCAGACGTGGTCCGCGCCTTCGCCGGACGCATTCCGATCCTGGGCGTTTGCCTGGGCATGCAGGTGATCGCGGCGGTCTCCGGCGCGCGTGTCGCGCCTTCGGGGCGCCCGTGCCACGGCATGGCGTCCGAGATCACGCACGACGGCCGCGGATGGCTGCACGGACTGCCGAATCCGTTTCGCGGCGCGCGTTATCACTCGCTGCACGTGTTGCCCGAGAGCGTTCCACCGGATCTCGAAGTCACGGCCTGGTTGAGCGACGGAACCATCATGGGCTGCCGCCAACGCGGGCGCGCGGTGGAAGGCGTGCTCTTCCATCCCGAATCGTTCCTGACCGAATGCGGCCCGCGCTTGTTCCGAAATTTTCTGGAGGACGCCTACAATGTGGACTAGCCGGCTGCGCGAGTTACTGCCGGCGCCGTCCGTTCACGCGACGCGCCGGGAAGTGACGCTGGCAGTGGATATCACGCCGCTTCAGATGGCCGCGCGGTTGCGCTCGAAGCCGGGATTCATCTGGCTCGATGGCGCCGCCACCGGACATCATCTACTCTTCGATCCGATCGCCGAACTCACAGTGACGGGCTCGCAAGCGACGGTTGCGAGAGGCGGCCAATGGATCACGTTCGCGGCATCGGCATTCGATCTGTTGGTGACCGCACTCAACCTCTGGCGCACGAACTCCGGAGCCATGCTGGCGGGCTACATCGGATATGAACTGGGGCCGGAGCTCGAATCGCTGGCGCTGCCGCCGCGCGGCGAAGGCGATCTGCCGGACCTGCACCTGGGTTTGTACGACTTCGGACTTCGCTACGACAGTGGCGGCTGGCGTTTCTGGAGCAGCAATGCCTGGCGCGACGTCGACGTGTTTGACATCCCACTGGAACAGACAACAACAACCGTGGAAGGCGCGCGCTCGCCGGGACTGCTCGTGAGCCGTCCCAGCGAGGAGGAGTTCAAAGCGGCGGTGGCGCGTACCGTCAAGCGCATCTATGCGGGCGAGTTGTTTCAGACCAACCTGTGCCGCGCGCTCGAAGCGCCTTTCGATGCGAGGCTCGCTTGGCACTTGTATCAACGCATGCGCGCGTTCAGTCCCGCAAACTACGGGGCATTCGTGGACCTGGGCGGCGGGCGCGCTGTGGCTTCCGTGAGTCCGGAACTGTTTCTGAAAGTGCGCGGACGCAAGGTGGAATCGCGCCCCATCAAGGGTACGCGCCCGCGAGGAGAGACAGAGGAAGAAGACCGTCGCCTGGCGCGCGAGCTGGAGCAAAGTGAAAAGGATCGCGCGGAACTGGCCATGATCGTGGACGTGGTGAGAAACGATCTCGGACGGGTTTGCGAAGCCGGATCGGTGAAAGTGGAGCGCCACGCTGAGCTGATGCGGCTTCCGACGGTGCATCACACCTGCTCCACCGTCACCGGGCGCCTGCGTGAGGATGTGAACCTGGCCGATCTCGTGCGCGCAGCGTTTCCACCAGCGTCCATCTCCGGAGCGCCGAAGATACGAGCCATGGAAGTCGCCATCGAAGAAGAAAGCCAGCGCCGCGGACCCGCGATGGGAAGCATCGGCTGGATTTCGCTCGGCGGCGACGCCGAACTCTCGGTGGCAATCCGAACCGCCGCCATCGCGAACGGCCGCATCCGCTACCACGCCGGAGGAGGCATCACGGCGAACTCGGACCCAGAACGCGAACTGGAAGAAACGCAACACAAAGCCCGCGCGTTTGTGCAGGCGCTGAGAGTTACGCTGCTCTAAGCACCTTGGTCTTCACCGAATTCGTCGTGAAGTATGCGAGCGGCGCACACGCGAAGTTGCGGGACGTCCGCCACGAGCGTCTTCCAGAGCAAGCTCCAGTCCAGGCCAAAATAGTCGTGAACGATCCTGTTCCGTTACGAGATGATATCCGGCCAAGGAACGTCGGAATGACGCTCGCGCAACTCTGAAGAAAGCCGGTTCGCGGCTTCTCCGATCACGGTCAGGTGGTGAAGCACCGCCGCTTGGGGAACCGCGGCACCCATCAATGCGTCGAGCTTCAAGTCCCCGACAATCTCCGCAATCGCATCAGCAGCGTCGATGATGTCTTGCAGAAAGGCGGGATCACGCCTCATACAGGACTCGCGCATCCTGAAGAATGTGCGGGCGCACGCGCGGCTTCAACCCGCGCTTGGACACCAAGTCCACTTTGCGGGCGAACAGGCCGGCCAGTTCTCGCTCCATGGCCGAGAACTCAAACAAACCGATCCACGCATCCGGCTGAAACTCAACCAGGATGTCGATATCCGAATCGGGACGCATCTCGCCACGCGCGGCCGATCCAAACACGGATAGCTCCTTCACCGAGTACTTACGACAGATCTCGGTGATGCTTTCGATCGGAACGTCCAATCCGGGCGCGAGCGTCATAGCCAGTCTCCGTTCTTATTATCCAACGAACATACATCATTGTGTGGAGCGTTCCCTGCCTCGTTCCGATACAATTGGGCCGATGATTGCTCGACGCGAGTTTTTGCCTTTGGCGTTGGCCGGTGTGCGTGCTTGGTCCAAGCCTTCCGGTTTGCGGATCACGGATCTGCGGTTCGTTCGAATCCAGCGCGCACCCATGGCGTGCATCCTTATCCGCATCGACACCAATCAGGGCATCTCCGGATTGGGCGAAGTGCGCGATGGCGCGAGTCCCACTTACGCGCTCATGCTCAAGAGCCGTCTGCTCGGCGAGAACCCTTGCGACGTCGATCGCCTCTTCCGCAAGATCAAGCAGTTCGGCCACCACGGACGTCAGGGCGGCGGCGTGTGCGCTGTCGAGATGGCGCTATGGGATCTGGCCGGCAAAGCCTACAACGTGCCGGTGTGGCAGATGCTCGGCGGCAAGTTCCGCGACCGTATACGCTGCTATTCCGACACCACCGAATCGCACGACGCCTCCGTCTACGCCGCGCGGTTGAAGAAGCGCATCGAACAGGGCTTCACGTTTCTCAAAATGGACCTGGGCGTCGATCTGGTCGAAAACATCCCCGGCGCCGTCACGCGACCTCTGGGCTACTCGCAAAGCCAGGCCTCCGAGACGCAGCATCCGTTCACCGGCATGGAGGTCACTGACAAAGGCATCGCGCTGATGGCCGAATACGTGGGCCGCATCCGCGAAGTCGTCGGCATGGACGTGCCGCTGGCCGCCGATCACTTCGGCCACATCGGCGTGAACTCGTCCATCCGACTGGGCAAGGCGCTCGAAAAGTACAACCTCGCGTGGCTGGAAGACATGGTGCCCTGGCAGCACACCGCGCTGTGGAAGCAGATCACCGATCAAGTGAACCTGCCCACCTGCACCGGCGAAGACATCTACCTGAAAGAACCGTTCGCCGAACTTTGCCGCACGCACGCGGTCGACATCATCCATCCGGACCTGATGACCTCGGGCGGCATTCTCGAAACCAAGAAGATAGGCGACCTGGCGCAGGAGCATGGCGTTGCGATGGCCATGCACTTCGCTGGATCGCCGGTGGCCTGCATGGCCAACGTGCACTGCGCCGCCGCGACCGAGAATTTCCTGGTGCTCGAAAACCACTCGGTCGACGTGCCCTGGTGGAACGATCTGGTGGACGGCGTCGAAAAGCCCATCCTCAACCGCGGCTTCATCAACGTGCCGGATGCACCGGGCCTCGGCATCACGCTCAACGAGGAAGCCGTGAAGCAGCACGTGGGCGAAGGCGGCTACTTCGAACCCACGCCGCAATGGGACAAGGAACGCTCTTGGGATCGTTTGTGGAGTTGACCTATGCTGTTCGCGCTGCTGCTGCTCCACGCCGCGACACTCGAACCGCTGCTTGAGAATCTCTACGTCTATCGCGATGCGGCCAACGTCTACGTCCTACGCAACGGCGACCGCGCCGTGCTGATCGACTTCGCGAGCGGCAACGTGCTCGATGCGCTGCCCTCCATCGGCGTGCGTCACGTAGATGCCGTCTATCTCACGCACCGCGACCGCGATCAGTGGTTCGGCTACCCCAAAGCCGCCGCGCGCAAGATTCCCATACGCGCCGCCGGAGAACCCATTGCCGATTACTGGCGCAAGTTCTTCCCCGCCCCGAACGGCGCCGAACCGCACGCCATGGTCGTTCCAGACGAAAGCTACGCCACGTTCGACGTCGCCGCCGGAACGAAGATCGAAACCGCCGCGGGCACGCTCACCGCGCTCGCCACACCCGGCCACACGCACGACCACATTTCCTACGTAGCCACCATCGGCGGCAAGAGAGTCGTGTTCTCCGGCGACGCCATCTACGCGCGCGGCAAAGTCTGGCAAGGGCATCAACTCGATTGGGACCACTGGCGCGGGCGCGGCTTCGAAGCCGCCACGGCCTCGCTCGTCGAATTGCGCAACCAGAACGCGACGCTGGTGGCGCCCTCGCACGGCGATCCGATGTCGGATGGTATCGAAGAAACCTTCGCCATCACGGCGGGACGTTTGTGGCGCGCGGCGGAGCTGAAGAACTTCGATCTCTACGCGCTGACGCAAACGCCGCCGCTTGCGCCATCCACGCCGCTGAAGCGCCTGGAAAGCACTCGCATCGGCAAGCAACGGCTGGACCGTTTGGATCCGCATCTGTGGATAGCCGGGAACAACTACTTCCTGCTCGACGATACCGGCGCCTGCTTCGCGGTGGACAACAACCTCGCGCCCGATGAGTGGACTCCGATCCTCGAACGCATCGGAGCGCGCCGCGTCGAAAAGATCTGGGTGAGCCATCTGCACGTCGATCACGTGCTGCGTCTGCCGGAGTTGCAGGCGCGCTACGGCACGGAGGTTGTGACGGTGCAACCGCTCGCGGATCTGCTGGAACATCCCACCGCTTACTGGCAGCCGTTTTCGCGCTTCGATGGAGCCAAGCCCGGCCGCGTGCTCGCTGACGGCGAGCAGTTCAACTGGCGAGGCTATACGATGCGTGCCTGGCACGCGCCCGGGCAAACCTGGTTCCACGCGTTTCTCGAAACCAACATCGCCGGGCACCGCGCCGTGTTCGCGGGCGACACGTTCCAAGGCGCCGGCATGTGGGATGTCGCCAACGCCACCGGCGGCTGGAGTGGGCTCAACCGCGGCTTCCCGTCTTATCACGCGGCGGCGGCGCGCCTGATGCGGAAGCTCGCGCCCGATTGGGTGCTGGCCGCGCACGAGCGTCCCTTCGAATTCCGCGCCGAAGAGTGGGACCTGCGCGCGCGCTGGGCCGGCGATGCCGCGCACGCGCTCGATGAACTGTCGCCTTCGG
>CAZDIZ010000031.1:9517-44098 GCA_964505625.1 uncultured Solibacteraceae bacterium
TGGTGAGTGTCTACCCGCTCATCGGCGAATGGAACGCGCGAGGGCAGAACGTCGAGTTGCGTATCGAAAACCCGTTGGACAAACCGCTCGACGTGCGCTGGAGCGGTCCAGTCGAAGGACAACGAAAGATCGCTCCGCGCTCGAGCGCCACCGCGCCGCTCACCATCCACATTCCGCAACCGAAATCGGGCGAGCGCGCGGCGGTCACCATCGACATCACCATTGACGGCAGATATCTTGGACCGTTAGCGTTCTTCCTGGTGGACAACAAGTGAGGGTCAGCATGACAAAAACCGTTTCCCTTTTTGCCGCGCTCGTGCTCTGCGCGGCGCTCAACGCGCAGAACTTCACCGACGTCAAACCCAGCCCGCAGCAGGTCGCCTGGCAGGATCTGGAAATCGGCGTCCTCATACACTACGGACCCAACAGCTTCATGGATCGAGAATGGGGCGACGGCACGGCCGACCCAGCGGTATTCAATCCACCGCAACTCGACGCCGCGCAATGGGTGGCCGCGGCCAAGGCCGCCGGCGCGCGCTATCTGGTGTTGGTGGCCAAGCACCATGACGGGTTCTGCCTGTGGCCGTCGCGCGCCACCAAGTACAGCGTGGCGTCCAGTCCCTGGCGCGGCGGCAAGGGCGATCTGGTGCGCGAAGTGGAACGCGCCGCGCGCGCGCAAGGCTTGAAGTTCGGCGTGTACCTGTCGCCGTGGGACCGTCACGAACCTTCCTATAAGGACAGCAAAGCCTACGACAAGTTCTATTCGAGCCAGGTGGCCGAACTCTGCGAGCGCTACGGCGAACTGGTGGAGTTCTGGGTGGACGGCGCCGGCAGCGAAGGGCACATCTACGACTGGGACCGCTACATCTCGACGCTGCGCGACTTCCAATCGAACACGCTGTTCTTCAGCGGCGCGGGCTTTCTGAAGGAAGGACACATACGATGGTGCGGCAACGAAGCGGGCTTCACCGAACCCGATAACTGGAACGTGATCGACGTGGCCGGCGTCAAGCGCTGGCGCCCGCAGGAATGCGACACACCGCTGCGCAAGGGCGGTTGGTTCTGGCATCCCAATTCCGAGCAGAAGCTGAAATCGCTCGACACGCTGCTGGACATCTATCACCGCTCGGTGGGCTACGGAGCGCAGTTGATGCTGGGCCTGGCGCCCGACAATCGGGGCCTGATGCCGGAATCCGATGTTCAGCGTCTGCGCGAATTCGGCGACGCGATCCGGCGCATGTACGCAAACAATCTGGCCGCCAAGGGCACGCTGCGCGACGGGCGCACCATGGTGGCGTTCGCGCAGCCGGTGACTTTCGACAGCGTGGTGACCGGGGAAGATCTACACTACGGCCAACACGTGCATCGCTACGAAGTGCAAGCGCAGGTGAGCGGGAAATGGAAGACGCTCGTGGAGGCGCGCACGATCGGGCACAAGAAGATCGACCGTTTCGCGCCGGTCACGGCGACGGCGGCGCGGATTCGAGTGCTCGAGTCCTCGGCCGCGCCGCGCATCCGGGAATTCGCGGTGTACAACACAAACAGCAAAACGAAAATGCTATACTGACGAAAGTGCGGGGCACGCAAGAAGGCTTTGCGGATGCCGTGCACAACAAGCCACACACAGGTTGGGCGCGTAGCTCAATTGGCAGAGCAAGTGACTCTTAATCACTAGGTTGAAGGTTCGATTCCTTCCGCGCTCACCAGCTCAACCACGCAACCGTTAAGGAATACTCGGTGTCCGCCAAGCCACAATATCGGCTTGGTGAGGCGCGCCGGCGGTCGCCCGAACTCTCAGAAGCACTTCTATGAACTGCGGCGCCTTGCCGGACCCTGAAACCGGCGCTTGCAGCAGTAGTTGCGAGAACTTGCCGCTGGTGGCGAACTCTCCGGCCGCCTCGGTGGCTTCCATGGTGACGCCGTTGAGCAGCAAAACGATACCGGTTCGAGAGGTATTCGGCAGCAGGGTGACGGTGGCGTAAGTTGTGTATGGCTCATTCGTCAGCCGGTCGCTGGCATAAACTTCGGACTCGCCCTTGATTGGCTTCCTGTTTCTGAAACCGAATCCGGACTCAGGACCGGTCTTCTCGAAGACAAAGTTGACGTTCGGTTCGAACAACTCCACCCAGGGTACGCTACGCTTGCTTCCCACAAGAACGTAATTCCCCGTGTTAAAGTCCCGGATGTTCATGTGCCGCGCATATCGCATCGATACTCTGGCGCCCAGTTGCCTGCCGAGCGAATAGAGCCGGCCGGAGAAAGTCGTGTCCGCCAGACTGGTGTACTGTCGCGCGGAGATATACTGTAGCGCGGATCGGAGTCCCTTATCCGGCACCGTCTCGGGCAGTTTCTGGAAGGAGCGATTGATGTAATCGTTCAGCGTGCCGGAGGTTTGGAGCAGATCCTGCACAATTGCCAGACTGGCGTCCGCGATCACAATCGTCGTCTCCTGATTGCTGGCGAACAGTCGATTCAGAAGCGGGTTAGGGGCAACCTCGTTCTGCGACGGAAGCCCGTGCCTGTTTCTGGAGGCGCGTCCTAGGTAAAAGCTCACGCAGACCAAGGCAAGCGCCAGAGCAGACACCCAGAGCCATCGACGTACGCGGCCCGCCGGCTCCGGCTCAAGTGGCCGTGGGATCTCCGTATCGCTGCTCGCCTGTGATTCAAAACACGGCAGACGGCTGCCCTTGGGAATGGTAATCACCATGGGTTCGTGCCGGCCTTCGGCGGCGAAATATTGCTGGAGCCGATGCCGCAGATGCCGGATCTGAACCCGTACGATGTTGTCTTCTTGCGGATCGTAGTCCGGCCGCCGGCCCAGCACGCGGTTTCCGATTTCCTGCTCGGTCAACTCGGTCGAAGGAGACAGGATCGCCTGCTTCGCAAGATAGAGAAGCAGTTCCCGAAGCTGCGCGGCTTTCGAAAAACCGCGGCTGGCGACCACTCGCATGACAAGTGCCCATCGCTCATCGCCCGCCGGATCATCGCCTGCGATGGGCGCCCTCGGTGGGGACTTCCCAGCAGGCTCTGCGTCTTCCTTGGCTAAGTTATTCAAAACAAAATCTTTTTACTAGTTAAGAGTTAGTGAATTCTCGGGGTATACCCTTGATCCGCTCCTACGGCGTAACTAACAATTGAGCGTGCATCAACCGAGTGTCATTGTAGCAGAGGCTACTAACGAGGAGGCAGTTCAAGTCGAATCACCTGAAGACTTGAAAGCGGCTCGCCCAGGCCGACGGCGTTCGACTGCTGCAATCACACCGATTCGGGACTCGATGGAGGCAGTCGGGTCGCAAGGCACCACGGGCAATCACCCGGCATACTCGCATAAGCGCGAAGCGTGGCCTCAGCCTGCCATCGACGCTCTGAGGGGCACGTTAATCACGCCTGGGACCCTAATGCGGAATCGGCCCGCTGCCGGCGCGTTCTCCATCGTGCCCTGCGGAGCCGGGAGTCTCCATCACGGACCGAGGTCGGAAACTCAAGCGATTCGTATCGGACGCTCCAGCACTCATGGGCACGGTTTGGCGTGCCATGAAACGGAAAAACGGCTGTGATGTGGACTAGCGCATGGACAAGGCGGCAGCCCATTCTCGGTTCAGTCGCCGCACGTTTTCAAATCAACTATTGAAAGGGAGTACTTATATGAGGACTATCCGGCATAGCAGACACTCACTGCCGTGTTTCGCTCTGCTGATTCTATCCGCCGCGGCGGCCATGGCGCAGGTCTACTATGGCAGTCTGACGGGAACGGTCACGGACTCAACGGGCGCCAGCATTTCCAGCGCTGCGATTACCGTGACTGAAATCAACAAAGGGACCGTTACAAAAACGGTCTCTAACCAAGCCGGCATCTATCTCGCAGGCAATCTCACGCCGGGTAGATACCGATTCGAAGCCGAGGCTGCCGGCTTTAAGAAGTTCGTACAGGAATCGGTACTGGTGGAGTCTGGCCGTGCGTTCACGATCGACGTTGCCCTGAAGGTGGGTGGGGTGAGCGAATCGATCACCGTGTCGGGAGCCGCTCCGATTCTGGAGACCGAGTCGGGCAAAACCACTGTGACGCTGAACGGAGACATGGTTTCCAAGATGGTGGTGGGCCCCACGGCGCACGCCGACCTGCGCACCATCGTCATGACGCTGCCGGGCACGTCATATGGCGCCGACAGCCGTATGATGATTTCCGGCGCGCGCAGCAATCAGGTTCGCTGGGACTACGACGGCGTTGTCAGCCGCAATCCCATCAACGGTATGGCGGGTGCCGAACACACTTTGAATATCCAGGCGATCGGCGAGTACAAATTCACGCTGGTGAACGCAGGCGCGGAATCCCCGGCGCCGGCGCAACTCTCGTTCCTGACCAAGAGTGGTACCAATGAATTCCACGGGAACACGTACTGGTTCACGCACCATTCCTTCATGGATGCCGGCAATCATAACCTGCCCGCCGGCGCAAAAGTGCCGTTCTCGCGCCAGACCTACCTGGGCTATCAGGTGACCGGTCCGGTGGTCATTCCGAGACTCTACAACGGCAAGAACCGTACGTTCTTCATGAACACGGTCGAGTACAACAACATGCCGTCGCGAACGTTTTCGTACACGACCATGCCTACCGCCGCCATGCGCGCCGGCGATTTTTCCAACTACAAGAGCTCGCTGGGCGTCATGATTCCGATCAAGGATCCCACCACGGGCGACGTCTTCGCCAACAATCAGATCCCCACTTCGCGGCTTTACGCGGGCTCGCAGAATTACCTGAACGCGTACTATCCACTCCCCAACGTCGAGACAACCACGTTTTCCAACAACTATTACGGGCTTGACAGCATTGGCAGGAACATCGGTTGGCGCTGGGATGCGCGAATCGATCACTCGATCAACCAGAAAAACAACTTCTTCTTCCGCGTCAACCAGTTTCAGAATCCGGATAGCGCCACCTCGACATTTCGGGGAACGGGCGACAATCTGTCGGCATTCCACATGTTTGCTTTTCAGGTTTCCGATACGCACACATTCGCTCCGAATCTGCTGAACGAGTTTCGTTGGGGCGTAACCGGAACCGGCAACCACGCGAGGACGGGTGTGAACGCTGCCAGCACCATCAAAATGCTCGGCATCACGGGCATCTCCGAGAAACTCTACCCAGCGGACCGCATGACCTTGCCGGACATTAGCATCAGCGGTGTCGGCAACCTCACTGTATACGGTCATAGCGACGACCAAGCCCACGTTTGGGACTTCTACGACAACGTGACCTTCGTCCGGGGACGGCACTCACTCAAGTTCGGAACGGCTTTCAACCGTAACAGTAAGACATCGCTCTCATGGCCCAGGCCCGGAGGATTCAACTTCACCGGGAAGTACTCCGGCTTTGGCCTTTCGGATTTCCTGCTGGGCATTCCGTATACGGCCAACAATCCCTATCCGCGCGCGGAATTGGGTGACACGGACCTGCGCTACTGGGCGCTATCCTTCTATGCGCAAGACGACATCAAGTTAACACCGAGGTTGACCATCAACGCCGGCTTGCGGTGGGACGCCACGTTCCCCGCGCAGGAAACCCACGGCTTGTACTACAACGTCGACCCATTGACGGGCAACCTGATCATGCCCAGCCAGGCGACTATCGATCGCATCGTGCCCAGTTTCCCCAGCCGCGCCTTTGGCAACGTGAAGGTGGTTACCGCCGAGCAGGCCGGCTATCCGAGCACACTGCGCAATACGGACTTCAACAATTTCGGACCTCGACTGGGCATCGCCTGGCGTCCGTGGGGCGACAAGTTCGTCGTCCGCACGGCTTATGGCGTCTATTACGATCACATCAGTAACTCGACCGTCACCGACAGCGCCCCTTGGGGTGGGTCGGCTGTCTACACCAATGCGATTACCGATGGCGTGCCGACCTGGAAATGGCCCACGGCGTTTCCGACTTCGGGCGCCTATTATTCGAGTACGGTGGGCGTCAATGGCGTGAATCCGAATCTGAAGAACCCGTATGTTCAGCAGTGGAACTTTACTCTGGAACGTCAGGCCGGAAACTACCTACTTCGGGCGCAGTACGTGGGCAGTAAGGCTACCAACTTGGCTTGGGTACATGACGTCAACACGCCCTATCCCAGCACAACACCATTCTCTACCTCGCGGCGCAGATACCAGCAATATGTGGACATGATCTATCGCGATCAGGGCGGCAACAACACCTACAATGCGCTCAACATGGCTGTGGAGCGCCGCTTCCGAAGCGGGTTCACGTTGAACAGCAATTACAGCTTTCAGAAAGACCTGACCGACAGTTACGAAGCCGGTGAGATCACGGCCCTTCGCTCCGGCTACGGCGTCTACAACGGCAATTTCTTCCGTAGCAAATGGAAGGGCAACGAGACGCACGTTCCGCGGCATCGCTTCACCAGCAGTTGGCTGTACGAACTCCCGGTGGGCCGGGGCAAGAAATTCGCCAGCGGCATCCCGGGGATTCTGGATCGCTTTGTCGGTGGATGGACGTGGACAGGAATCGCGAATATCGAAAGTGGGTTCTGGATGACACCCTATTACAGCAGCGGACCGGACACGACCGGTACAAACTGGACAGCCGGCGTCCCGGACCGAATCGTGGACGGCGTATTGAGTAACAGCGGATTACATCCGAAACAGTTCTTCTTGGATCCGAAGGCTTTTGTCATTCCCGCCGCCAACATCGGACGTTTCGGCAGCTCCGGTACGAACTTCCTGGAAGAACCTAGTTGGTGGACCTGTAGCATGAGCATGATGAAGGTTATACCGGTCAAGGAACAAGTGCGACTGGAGATTGAGGCCCAAGTCGACAATGTGTTTAACCACGGCTACTGGTGGCATGGTGCCTTCAGTGGCGGTTTGAACATGTCGAACCCGGCTACCTTCGGCACGATGACGGGAAGTTATCGCGGCAGCCGGACCTTTGCGTTCAACACGCGCCTGGCCTGGTAGATCGGCGAGAATCCGAATCGGAATAGGCGCGAGCTGGATCACGCGGCGTCTGACCCTCTCGCGCCGTTGTTTCGGTAAGGGAATATCCAGACGCCGCGGACCGGAAAGCGATCCTCTGTGCGACCGCGGTTGTGTGTCCGCCATAAAGTACAATGAGAACCCGCGCACTTACTGAGAGACAGACCAGATGACTCAAATGACCCGCCGTAGTTTTGCCGTTGCCGGCTGCAGCGGCATCGCGATCGCCAACCTCCCGCCGGAGCGGATTGCCGTGCTTAGACAGCTCGCCGCTGGGCCGATCATTGTTGAACTGCCTGGAGAGGAGCCACGAACGCTCGTTCCAGGTGCGCCCCGCGCCATTCTAGACTCCGTCGTTTCCGAGTTTCCTAGCGTGGGACCACTTTCGATCCGTCAATTGGTAACCGATCGCTCCGGCGTGATCGAGCGCACCATCGAAGTCGCTTCGGTGCTGGACGCCACCTTCAACATCGAGATTCCTTACGAGATGCCACGCGCCGAGTCCTTTTATAGTTGGCTGCGAAAGGAGGCCGCGCGCACGGCCGTGGTTCACGAGGGCTTCGAGAAACGCAAACCGGGCGAGAGCGCGCAACTATTTCCGTTCGCCGGAGCGGTCGAAGACGGGTGGCTCACAGGCGCCATTGCCGACACGCCGGGGTTCTGGGAGAATCGTTCGCAACAGATCGTCGACCCAAGCCTCCGGCGAATCGCGCTGCGCACCGGAGATGGCTCGGGAATGCGTACGGTGGTAGGCGCGGCGGGCCACGATCCGAAGGTCTACCATGCCGAGTACGATGGGTGGCAGCGCATCCGCTGCCGCGAGTTGCGCCAGTATTCGACTTGGCTGTTCAGCGCGCCGGTGCGCGATCTGTATGAAGTGCAGTTGGCCGCGCATCGCGCCCTTGCACGAGCGAAGGGTTGGCACGATTCCGACCTGATGGCGATCCTGCGCAACACGTCGTATCTGCTGGTGCGCCGGAACTTGGTTCGCCCGGAGAGCCGGTATATCGTTATCAGCGGCGTCACCTACGGTTGGCACCAGTGGGTGGACGACATGGGCATGACAGTGCTCGCGCTCCGTGACCCGGAATTGCTGGCCGAAGGATGCCGCGGGGCGTATCTGTCCCGCTGCCTGTATGAAGACAATGCGCAGTGGTACCTCATCCTGTCGGCGCTGGTTGCTCGCGCGGGTTTCCATCCCAATCGTGCGCAGTGCCGTCGTGCGCTGGAATTTCTGCGCGACCGGGAGAGGAATGGCGCCTACATTCCCCCCGATGGCGCGAATGGTCCCGAGACCAGGCTGGGATGGAAATCGTACATGGACATCTTCTTCTATGAGGAGGGCGATGCTCCCACTTCGAATCAAGGCTTTCATTGCGGCGCGCTGGTGGCGGCACGGGAACTTGGCTTCGCGGTGACCGACCCGGACGTCCAGCGAGCATCGAACGCCTATGCGAAGATGTTCAACCAGCGCGACGGCTACTTCCCCACCAGCATGATGCGCCAGGAAGTGTTTGGTGGAGATGCGTTGTATGGCGAGGCGGTGACTTTCGCGGCGTTCGGCAGGAAATCGCTGCCCGACGAACTGGTTCTGCGCCACTGCCGCCATGCCATGAAGATCCAGTCTCCCTACGGGATACGCGTGATGTCGAAAGCCAACGGCGACCTACTGGAGGCCAACCAGTACGGACCGAATAATCAGTTCGCGTTGCCGCCCGAACGCGCCGGCGCCTATGTGCAAGGAGGTTCCTGGTTCTTTTGCGACGCCGGGACCTGGCTTTCGGGGCTGGCGCATGGGCTCGACCCCAGCATCGTGGATTCCTTGTTAATTCGCCGCATCAAGGCCGAACTGGCACGGGTGCCCGCATTCAACGAATCCATACACACGCGGACGGGCGAGCCTCATGGGAACATCCTCTACAGTGCAAACTCACTCTACGCGTGGCTGCGTCCCGCGATTCGCCAGCGGCTCGGGCAAGGCGGGCCGGATCCGGTCGACGTCGCCATCGACGAGCACTTGAGGACGAGAAACGGCTGAGGCTGTGTGAAAAGCGCCGACCAGTTGACACGTCGGAAACCCTAATTGGTGCCTTGAGATCCTGCATTGCGGCGGCCTAGGATTGGTAGGCACCGCGACGGCGGTGGATCTTTGCGAATGTTGGCATTCTGTCTGCTCTGGGTACTGGTCCCCGCGTTCGCCGCTCCCGCCGTTCGCCAGGGTGGTATCGCTGACGGCGGGAATTCCACACTCACCCCCTCGGCTGACAGTCGATTCCCGTCGCCCCCGCCGACCTCGCCATCCCTCCCCTCACCGCCCACTTTCCGAGCCCAATTTGCGCCGTGATTTGGCTGCCGATTCCTTGCTTGGCGGGTGTATTCTATGGACGGGGGCGTAGCTAATGGCATCGCTCTACCGATTAACCGTCCACCGAGCCCGGGCCGCGGTCCTGCGTTCCGGGTCCAGCCAACAGTACATGCGCGGAGAACAAGGAGGAATCCATGCCTACGGATCGGTTTGAATTCCGGGTTTCGTACGCGAAGCTTCTGTTTTGGCTTCTCATTACTTTGGTTCCGATTGCCGTCGTGGGGCTGTACAGCCTTTCGCACAGTGAGAACGCCCTGCGCGGCACCATCGGCACACACTTTGCAAGCATCGCTGAGTCGACATCGGCCGAGATTTCGCAGTTCATCCACGACTGCGTGGTCGATGCCGGCGTCATCGCCATCGAGCCGGCCATCGTCGAAAGCGTCACCAACGCGAACAAGGCCTACGCCGGAATCAGCGAGGCCGCGTTCAACGCCCGGGTGGCGGAAATCGAAAAGACCTGGAACACACCCGCCGCCAACGCCATGGTGGAGCGCATTCTGGCCGCGCCCGCCTCGAAGCTCTTGCGGCGGCACCGTGAACTCGACCGCCGCCTGCTCCGTATCACCGTCACCGACGCGCGCGGCGCCGTGGTGGCCGCGACGAACAAGACCCTGGACTACTTTCAGGGAGACGAAGACTTCTGGCAGGCGATCTACGCCCAGGGCCGCGGAGCCGTCAACCTGACCGACGTACTTTATGACGAAGTCACCAAGTCGCACTACATCGGCGTTGGAGCGCCCGTGCTGGAGGAGGGCACCAATCGCTTCCTGGGCACCGTCGATGCGCTGATGGACATCTCGAGCCTGTTCCCAATCGTGAACCGCCAGCAGGTGGGACCGACGGCGCGGACGCTACTGGTGAAAAACGATGGCACGGTGATCGCGGGCGCCGGCTTCAGCCTGGCCAGCGCCGTGAAGAGCAAGGAAGCCGCCGCGCTGCGTGACGCTTTCGGGGGCATCGAAGGCCGTCCGTCCGGCTATTTGGTGGCGGACGTCGAAGGCGGCGGACGACGCATGATCGGATTCGCCGACACCGGCCTCAAGCGCGACTACCGCAATCTCGACTGGCACGTCATCGTCAGCCAGGAAGAGCGCGAAGCTCTTTCGCCGGTACGCGGCATCGCGCGGATGCTGGCCTTCCTGGTGCTGCTGGCGCTGGTTACCGTAACACTCAGCGCGGTCTACTTCTCCATCCATCGCCGCATGCCGATGGCCGCCATCGATGAGTTGCACAAGCCCACTGAACGGCCCGTGGAGACCCCTTAGCCGCAATACCGCAAAGCCGGGGACGGACGGATTTGTCCGTCCCCGGTTTTGCGATCGCGCAGCCTAGCAGCGGCTCAGTTCCTGTCGTAATGCTCGGTCCACTTGAGTTCGCTATCGGGGCGCTTCAGGTGGACGTGGCGGGTGAGCGTTTTTCCATCCGCCGACACACTCGTTTCGGCCGTCTCGCTCAACAGGTTGTCGTTGGAGCGGAAAGTCGAGGCGATGACGTTGTTGGCCTTGTGCTGGAAGACGATGGTGCCGTCGGCGAACGCGCCGTGAACGGAGTGTTCGCGCCCGTCGATGGCTCCATCGAAGGAGAAGTCGCGGCCATCCCCGTTCGAGTCCACTACCACGCCCGAGTACTTGAGCGCGGGCTCGTTGTGCTGTATCTCCAGCGTTACACTGGTGGGCTTGTTCACTTTGCCCCACTTGGATTTCGCAACGTTGAGGGTCCAGTTTCCACTGAGACCGGAAGACTTCGCTCCGCAGGACATCAGCGGCAACAGAACTGCCGCCACGACAAAAACTCGTGCGCTGACAAGCATAGCTGTCACCCCTCGTGGTGTGTAATGCTGAGTTCAGTGTAGCTCCGTTTAGGAGGAATGGATGCCCTCTCTTCCGGAAAATCTCGCCGTACATTTGAGGTCGTTTCAGGAAAGCCGGATTCTGCTCAGCGCCATTGAACTGGACCTGTTCACGGCGCTCGGAGAAGGCGCGCGTGCTGGGGAAGCCGCGGCCCGCATCGGCGCCGATGCACGCGCCACGGAGATGCTGCTGAACGCTCTGGTGGCGTTGGGCGCGCTCACCAAGCGCGATGGTGTGTTTCGAAACACGTCCGCCGCAGCCGAGCACTTCGCCGGCGATGCGCGTCTGCCGCTGATGCACAACGTCAATCTGTGGACGCGCTGGTCGTACCTGACCGAGTGCGTGCGCCAGGGAACCGCGGTGGATCTGGTGGATCTGGAACAGCGCGATGGCGAATGGATCGCCGCGTTCATTGCCGCCATGCAGCGCAACTCAATCGAGAGCGCGCCGGTGGTGGCCGCCGCGGTGGACACTTCCAAGATGCGCCGCATGTTGGATGTCGGCGGCGGATCGGGCGCGTATTCCATCGCCTTCGCCCAGGCCAATCCCAATCTTCAAGCCGTGATCTTCGATTTGAAGCCGGTTCTCTCCATCACGCAGGGACACATTGAACGCGCCGGCCTTGCGGGCCGCGTCTCGACGCAGGAAGGCAATCTGCACACCGACGCGTTCGGCGAGAACTTCGACATGGTCTTCATCTCGTCCATCTGCCACATGCTCGCGCCGGAAGCCAACATCGAGATGTTCCGGAAAGCGTTCGCCGCGCTCAACCGGGGAGGCTTGGTGGTGATGCGCGACTTCATCTTGGAGGACGACAAGACCGCGCCCCGGCACGCGGCCGTGTTCGCGTTGAACATGCTGGTGGGCACGCGCGACGGCTCCAGCTACAGTCAGGCCGAGTATCGCGGTTGGCTCGAACAGGCGGGCTTCGGCGGCGTGCGCTACGTGGAGTTGCCCACGCCTGCATCGCTCATGACCGGCGTGAAACCCTAGGCGATCACGATCTCGCGCCGGCACCCGCGCACGTCCATCTCGTATTCGATGGTTTCAACCGGCGGGCGCGTGTAGTGCCAGGTGATTCCTCCGAGCGATGCCACGCCCACGCGCGGCAGAATAGTGTGTTCCATGATGGCGTGCGCGTTGTGCACGGTGTAGACGTCCACCACCGTGCACTGTTGCCACCCAACGCCGAGTCCGTTCAAACGCGATTCCATCAGATCCAGCACGAAGCGCGCCTTCTCACGCACGGCGTCGATTGTGGTTTCGCCCCGGCGGACGACATCCTCGGGCTTCAGCAATCCTTCGGGCAATTCACCGGCGCCCGCCACCACGAACGCCGGGGCTGCGCCGCGCGAGGGAACCGTGTAGGAGAATCCGTACACCACGGGAACCTCCGGCGCGGCGAACACCGGCACGACGTTGGTGCGCGCCACCGGATTCATTCCGTCGACCAGCATGTCCCAGCTTTCGATCGTCGCGATGTAGCCGGCGTTGAACTGTGCAAAGCCGGGGAACGTGAATGGTTGCGGCGAACGCAGTTCCAGTCCGCAAAGCGCCTGCACGGGCCGCCCCACGCTTTCCACGTATGCGCGCACCGCGCGCAGTCCCGCCTCCAGCGGCAGAGCGGGAAACAGACGAGCGTGAACGATGTCAAACTCCGGCAACGAGACCACGCCGCACGAGTAGGGTGCGATGCCCTTCAGGAACGCGTATCCGCCGCGATGGTTGGGAACCAGCATGCATGATATGATTTCACGCTACCGGCTGTAATCTCAATCGCGAGGTGTCACGGTGTCCAAGCGCGTCATAGTGTTTTGCATCATCCTGGCCTTTTTCTCGGTGTCCTGTCAGAAGCCCGCGCCGTCGGTGGCGCCGCTTGCACCCGTCAACGACCGTCCCAAGTGGCTCAAGGAAGGCATCGTCATGGTTGGCAATTGGGAGCCTCTCATCTTTCGCCAACGCCGTGGCGGCCAGGCCGACGACGAGCGCCGCCTCTGGGAAATCGAACACTCCGAGGAAACGGTGAAGAAGTTGAAAGCGCTCGGTGTGAATCTCATCATTCCGAGTTTGCACAAAGGGTTCGGCTTGCGCGCCGAGGCTGAAGACATCGCCGCCACGCGACGCCTGGCCGAGTACGCGCATAAACACGGAATGCGCATCGGCGGATACATCGGCGCCACCATGGCGCACGAGACATTCTTCCTCGAAGAACCCGACGCGAAGAATTGGGTGCAGGTGGATGAATGGGGCCGGCCCATGTACTACAACTCCTCGCAGACGTTCCGCTACACCGCCTGCCGCAACAATCCCGGCTACATGGAGTTCCTGAAGAAGGTGATGCGGCTCGGCGTGCAGCAATTGGGGTTGGATCTGATTCACTTCGATCAGATGCAGATGTGGGGCGAGCCGCACTCCTGCCGTTGCGACTACTGCACGCGAGCGTTCCGCGCCTTCCTGCGCGCCAACTACAGCGATCCGCAACTAGAGCAGAGGTTCGGATTCACGCGGCTGGATCGCATTGCGCCGCCGCCGTTCAATTCGTTCTCCGGCCCCATACGCATGGAGGAGTTGGTGAACCCGCTCATGCAGGAGTGGGCGCGCTTCCGCGCTGCTTCGGTCACACGCCACTACGCCGAGTTCGAACAATTCCTGCATTCGCTCAACGGCGAAGTGGCGTTGGAAGGCAACCCCAATCTCAACTTCAGCCAGAACAAAGGCTGGCGCGAAGGCATCGATTACGGAACGCTGCTTGAGCACGGCGACATCGTCTGGAGCGAGGAACCGAACAACGCCGAGTGGACCGAAGATGGCCGCCTGATCACCAAGATCCGATCCTTCAAGGCCGTGCGTTCCATGGGGAAATCGCTGTTTCTCTACACCGGCCCCGGCTATACGCAACCTCGTTCACCGTCGCACCTGTTGATGGCCGAAGCCATGGCTTACAACGATATGAATCTCGGTGACGTCGGCGCGGTGACGGCCGACGGAACCACGCTTACACCCGAAGCGCGCGCCTACATCGATTTCTTCCACTCGCACAAGCGCGATTTAGCAGAGACCTCCGTTGTGGCCGACGCCGCAGTGCTTCACTCGTTCGCGTCGGTGGAATTCAATCCGGCCGTGTCTTTGGTGGCCAAGACGCTCGCCGAACAGGTGCTCATCCAATCGCGTATTCCTTTCGCGCTCATCTTCGACCGCCACTTCAATCAACTGAAGAAGTACAAGGTGCTGGTGTTGGCCGATCAGGACGCGCTTAGCGACGATCAGTGCGCGCGCATCCGCGCCTACGTCGCCCGTGGCGGAGGATTGGTGGCCACCGGCACGACGTCCACGATGAACGAGTGGCGTCTGCGCCGCTCGAAATTCGCGCTCTCCGATTTGTTTGGCATCGCCGAGCCTCCCGATCGTGACGCGCCCAACAAGCCCATTCGCAACCAGTACGGCAAGGGAAGAGTTGTCTACATCCCGCGCATTGAACCGGCCGTGGAGCCGCCCGAGCCAACGATGAGTTACACGTTCGGCAACGAGTACTGGAAGTTGCCGCTCAACGCGAAAGAACTGGCCGAAGCGGTCACCTGGGCCGCCGGTGGCGACCTCAGCGTGCGCGTGAACGCACCCGAGTACGTCACCATCGAACTCGCGCAACGAAAAGCGACGCGCACATGGCTACTGCATGTGGTGAATTACTATCCCGCGCGACCGCAGGCGCGGTTGGCTGTACGCATCCGCCCACCCGCTGGGTTCGGAATCAAACAGGCGACACTCGCGAGTCCCGATAGTGAACCAACACAGACGCTCGCACTCACCACGGGCAAGGACGGCGCGGTGACGTTCACCATTCCACGATTGAAGGTATACGATTTGGTGCTGCTGAATCTGGCGCCGCTATGAGCAAATCAGTCGCGAATCGGCTACGATAGTAATATCCACACGCTGCGGTGAGGTGCGAGAGTGGTTGAATCGGGCGGTCTCGAAAACCGTTGACGGGGTGACTCGTCCGTGGGTTCGAATCCCACCCTCACCGCCATCTAAGATCAATAGCTTACAGGCAATGGCTCGCATTTCTGACCAATTCTGACCAACGAATGTTAGGTTTGGGGCGTGGCTCTCACTCTCCACCGCCGCCATCTGGAAGGTTGTTCAGGCTCCCACAAAGCGAATTCCCGCTCTTACGAAACCGACGAACTTCGTCGTAGCTGGAAGAACTGCCATTGCCCGATCTACGCGGGTGGCACGCTTGGCGGCAGATTCCGGCGAAAGAACACAGAAGCGATGTCGTGGGAGGAGGCTCGCAACATCGCTCAGAAATGGTGGGATGCGGGTACCTGGGATCTCACGCCTCGCCCTGCGCCAACCCCAACTTCTCCCGTCATCACACCAGCGGAGGAAGAACGCGATAACCGCTTGACGATCGCGGCAACCACCGAAGCATTTCTTGCGAACCGGCAGGGACGCAGCATCAAAGAACCGACACTTCGCAAATACCGGACACTCGCGAAGCAGATCCTGGTCTTTGCCGCTGGCAGAGGGTACATCATGCTAGGGCCTGTTCACACTAAGAACAATTTCGGGTAGAATTGTTTTGTGGAGATCACGGAAGCGCAGTACCAGCGGATCGCACCGGAGTTACCGAAGCAGCGTGGTAACGTCAGCACGTCCAATCTGACATTACTGAACGCTCTTCTCTATGTGGCCGAACACGGCTGCAAATGGCGTGGTTTGCCGAAGCACTTCGGCAATTGGCACACCATTTACGTCCGCCTGAACCGTTGGGCGAAGAACGGCGTGCTGGACCATGTCTTTGCGTGTTTGCAGCGAGAGCGCATCCTGCGCGTCCGGATCGAAGCGGTGAAACTGGACTCGACCGTCGTCAAGTTCCGCCCCGACGGAACGGGCGCTCTACAAAAGACGCCCCCCAGCCGATCGGCCGCTCCCGCGGCGGATGGAGCACCAAAATTCATCTGGTTGCCGCGGATGATCGCACAGCCATAGCGTGGTCGCTGTCGCCGGGCCAAGCGGCGGACTCGGTGGAAGGCCGCCTCCTGCTGGGCCTTATCGGCCCTTTGCCGGCCCGCTTGCCGCTGCTCGTGGACCGCGCCTACGAGGACGACAAAACGCGGCAACGTGCTGAGGAATGTGGCTATATTCCCGTGGTTCCGCCCAAGAAGAACCGGCGGAAACCCTGACTGTACGACCAGACTCTTTATCGCCAACGCAACGAAGTGGAGCGGTTCTTCCGGCGGCTCAAAGGCTTCCGCCGCATCTTTACCCGTTTTTGAGAAACTCGACGTGATGTTCGCGGCTTTCCTCAACTTCGCCATGATTGTCGATGTTCTTCGTTAGTGTGAACAGGCCCTAGCTAAGCTGCAGGCGGAGCATTCTCCGGTTCGAGTTCCCGCGAAGAATCGATTCTGAGCCACTGGGTGGCGCTGATCAAGAGCATCATCGAGATCGGGATGAGCGGAAGTTCATAGCTATCAAACGCCTTCACCAAATAGCCGAAGAGGACTGCGGAGACGAAGGAGCCAATCTGCCCGGCGGTGTTCATAGCACCAGACACTGTGCCGGCGTACTTCTTGCCCACGTCTAGACACACTGCCCAGGCGGAAGGAAGCATGAAGTCCGAGCATGCGTAAGCGAAGGTCAGAAAAACAATCCCTGAATACTTGCCAGGAACCAGCGTTGCCGCCAGGACGAACAAGCCGGATGCGGTCAGACCGGCCAAGCCCGCGACACGGCGGCCCCATTTCAGCCCTCATCGCCGGACCAGCGCATCACTGGCGAAACCACCAGCAAGATTGGAGACCGCGCCGAAAACGAAAGGCATCGGTGAGAAAACCGCCAGATCGCTCGCGGTGAATCGTCGGCTTTTCACGAGGTAGGTGTGCAACCAGGAAATGAAAAATACGCCGCGTAACAGTAGCAGAAATACATCGTCATAATCGCACGGAGGTTGCGATTCCCAAGAGCTGTGCGCCAAGGCAAGGAATGACGCACACGACCGACGGGTGTGCCGAGCTCCTTCAATTCGCTTCGGCTGATTCCCGCCTTCTCACGTGGATCGTCACAATACCACCAGTACCACGCCAACACCCAGAAAACACCGCAAGCGCCAAAAAACCAGAAGGTAGCGCGCCATCCATAGGCCGCCTGAATCGGAACAACCAGAATCGGCGAGAGCGCCGCCCCGAATCGCGTGGCCATCCAGATCCAGCCCTGGGCTCGCGCCCGCTCTACTGCTGGAAACCAACGGGAAAGGCTTCCCGAGATGTTCGGGAAAGCGCCTGCTTCGCCTATCCCAAAGGCGAAGCGAGCCACGACCAGAGCGTAGTAGTTACTCACCACGCCGGTCAGTGCCGTGAACGCGGACCACCACAAGACGATGCGGGTCAGCACACGCCGGGGACCCTTTCGATCTCCGAGCATTCCCGTTGGAATCTCGAAGGCGGCATAGGCGATGGAGAAGGCGCCAAGTACCCGGCCCCAGCGCTCAGCGGGAATCCCCAGGTCCTGCTGCATACGCGGGCCTGCCACCGAGATGCAAACCCTGTCCATAAAGGTCAGCATCGAAAGCAGAAACAACAAGACCAACAAGCGGTGCCGACACTTCATCTCATTTGCTTCGTGCCCGGGCCAGGCTCGATTGAAAGTCCGCGAGCACCGATTGCGCGCCGGCGCGCCGGCAGGCGACATCACTCGTGCAGAAGATGAGGTCCGCGCCCTTCGCGGCCCAGGCCGCCGCTTCCTTCGGGCCTGAGAACAGCGCCACGCGCTTTCCATTCTGCTTGGCAATCTTGATGGTGGAATCCATCGCCCCAATGACGAGAGGATGACCAGCCTGCCCAGGGACGCCATAGCTTGCCGACAGGTCGCCGGGTCCGAGAAAGATGGCGTCGATCCCCGGTTCCGCGCATAGACGCTCTGCGCACTCCACCGCCTCGCGGGTCTCGATTTGGGCCATGAGACAGAGATCCTGGTTGACACGGCGCTGCTCCTGGGCCATATCCCCGAAAACCCCGTAACGCACAGCCCGGGATGCGGCGAAGAAGCCACGCGACCCTGAGGGGCCATACCGCGCGTAAGCCACGAACGCCTCCAACGTCTCCAACGTGTTTGCCATGGGGAGATCCAGAATGTCCGGACCGCACTCGGCGGCTCGCAGCACGTTCGCCCGGCTGGCATCCGGAATCCGGATCATGGCCAGCAGCCCCAAGCCGGAGGCGATGCGGCAAAGATCCGCAATCTGATCCAGTGTCGTGGGTGCGTGCTCCATCTCGAACCACAGCACCCGATAGCCCAGATAGGCGCAAATTTCCACGAACACGGGATCATACTGGTAGACTGCGGCGCCCGGAAGCGGTCCCCCTGCGTCTTCAATTGCCTGGTCAAGTCGAGTCATAAGATGGCCTCGGTAGTGTCCCCGATCAAGCGAACTCCAGACCGAAGAGCTGCGCCTGGTCCATCCGGAATCGGAGGATGACGCCGGCGCCATCCACATAGCCGAGGTCCGTCTGTCCATTCCACGTCACGGCAGTCCAGTGGTGGTCGCCTGTGATGCGTCTTGCCTCCGAGAAAGACCGGCCAGGTAGTGGCTTGCCGTTCAACGCCGCGACCTCCACGAGGATACTACCGCCGCGCATTGTCACCGCGTTGATGCGGAGCGTGCGGCCTGGGGGGAGAATCCCAACGGTGGCAAACTCACCACGCTCGGGAGCTTCGAGCGCCACCAGTCGTCCCTTGGGCCAGACAGCGTAACCCGGTGCATACTTCCACAGTTTTCGCGGATACTTGTGAGGCACGTTGTAGCCCGTGTAAGGAAGCACAAAACGGCCGTCGGGAAGCTCCAGCAGATTCGGGTGTGCAAAGATGCATCCACCGTCAAAAGCTCCGAAGGGCGCCGTGGCGAATACTGGCGAACCCGGTACGAAGTGCCAGAGTTTTCCGTCGTGACTGGTGGCAAGAGCGACGCTGGTGGAGTCGTTGGCGGTGTGCCAGATGGTCGGGAAGAGAAGGTGGTGGTCCGGCGCGCCTGGCATGGTAGTTTTGCCGTTGGTGTACAGGGTGTCCGAAGGCAGCAGATCGGGACCAGGTGTCAGGATGGTTTCGTGGATGGGAAATTCCCGATAGTCCGAGGTTTCCGACCGGCCGATCGAGCGGCGGCCAACTGCCCACCTATACGTGACCCTCGCCGGCGCCTCGTGCTGGGTCACCTCCGCGGAATGTGCTTGGGTCACCCAGGTCCGCGTATACGCGACGTACTTACGCAGGCGCGCGTCGTAGTAAGCCGTTAACTGCGTGTCGGTCACTTCCATCGCCATCGGCTCGGGAAACATTGTCCAATTCAAGCCGTCGGCGGAGACGGCGCCCTTCATGCCCACCGCACCGCCATCACGTGCTCGCTTTGTCTTCGGGTCCCAGTCCTTCGGCCGTCTCTTCAGGTAGGCGTCGCAGATATCCCGATGGAAGGGGCCTTCGGCCATGAGTTTATATCGCTCCGAGGACGGTGCGGAGGGATCGACAAAGACACAGCCGCCGTCGGTGCCGAAAATGTTCACGATATTGTTCGCGCGGCTGCCATTCACATCCACGATGCCCAAGTTGGGACGCTTCCAAGTCAATCCGTCACTCGACTCGAGATAGTAAAAATGCTTCTGGCCCGGAGGGTCTCCGGCGATTGTGAACGGCGCGCCCCAGCCGCGGTATAAACCGCCATCTTTGATTACGGTGGTCAGGGCGAGGCCCGCTCCTTCTTCCCAAGGACGGTCTGCCTCAAGCAGCGGTCCGATGCGTTGGGCGGGTTGGGCCACCAAACGAATGCCGAAAGGCTGGTCCGTGTGAGTAAGGTGTGCGGTGTCCGGAGGGACCGCCGAGTCAATTCCGACGCTTGCTCCAGCGTCATTCTTCCACGCGAACGTGCCGGGACGAATGTAGTACCAGCTCTGAAAGAAGAGGCGTTTGCCAGCCAGTTCGTAGGGCTCTCCCATTTCGACTGCGGGCCCACCGGCCGCCAGCCGGTCGGGGCCGGTTACGCTTGCCTGCGACATGCCCGCGGCGCCCGTGGTGACCGCCAGAAAATCTCTCCTTGCAACTTCAGTGCGCTTCATGAAATGAACCCTTTTTTGTCATGCGGCGTGAGTACGCCGGCTTTGCCCGAAGAGCCGAACAGCCGTAACTTTCCCTGGACCACCGACCGCATGGCCGTGGTTACCGACTTCATAAGGTCGAGTAGTTCCGGCGCTTTCTCCGTCACTAGCAGTTGGCGCAGGGTTTCTGTATATGCACCACGCACTTCCGTGTTCACATTCAGCTTTGCGACACCCAGTTCGATAGACCGCCGAATCATCGGTTCAGGTAAGCCCGACGCGCCGTGCAACACCAGGGGCACATCCAACCTCTTTCTGATAGCGGCAAGCCGCGCGAAATCGAGACGTGGTTCTCCCGCGTAGTGGCCATGCACGTTGCCGATGCAGACCGCCAGACAATCCACTCCGGTCGATGCGACGAAGCCGGCGGCGAGGTCGGGGTCGGTCATTTTCGCCTCGCGCTCGGAGACGCCGAGGCCGTCCTCTGTTCCACTCAACCGCCCCAACTCTGCTTCGATATAGCCGCCGTTCCGGTGCACCTGCGCCGCCATGCGCTCCGTGAACGCAACATTCTGCGCATAGGGAAGAGCGGAACCATCGGCCATGACCGAGTCGACTCCGATTGTCAGCGCGGAGAAAATGTCTTCCGCCTCGGTGCTGTGGTCGAGATGGACCGCCACGGGAACCGCCGCTTCCCGCGCCGCGATCAGGCACATTGCGGCCAAGGGGTTGCCACCGTGGCGAAGCGCGGCGGGGTGCAGTTGAAGCATTACCGGACTCTCTTCTACTTCCGCCGCCCCAATTACGGCGAGAACCCCTTCGAGGTTATAAACGTTGAACGCCCCGATTGCATAGCCGTTATTCCGGGCGGTCTCGAGTAATTCTCTAGCCAGGGTCTGCATCTGCGTTCTCCGAGTCAGCTTACCGTCGAGCGGCACCTGCGCCACTGTCGAACGATTCGAGCGACGGATTCGGCATCCCCAACGTTGCCGGGGAAAGCCACGTACGGTAAGCCTGGATAGCGGCTCTCCGGTCCGAGTTCCCAAACCGGAACGCCCGGCAGCACCTGACCCAAGACCATTGCGCGCTTCACGTTCAGTGCACGGGATGCAAGGTCGCTCGATGTGATCCCCCCTTTTGCGAGCAGGTAGCGCGGACGGATATCCATGGAACGAACTACGTCGACCAGAGCCGCGGAAATGCTTTGTCCCGTTGTCAGGCTCTCCTCCGCACTCTGGGCAACAACGAGTTTGCGGCTCGTGAAAATGACGACATCCTTCCCGTCCGCAATCTGACGGCTGGCATGAAGCGCGACGCGCGAAATCTCGACGTCCCGCCTCCCAGATTCGAGCAAAGCCGGAACGTTCAACTCCAACCCTTCGACCTCGGCTTCGCGCAACAGAGCGTGCAGTTGAGCTGTGGTTCTCGAGACGTACGAGCCTACGACGATCAAGCCGCCGTTTTCGCCGAGAGACACCTGTTCCTGAGTCAAGAGGGGACGGCAACCAATCCCACTGCGCACGGCCACAAAGGAAGCAGCGGTCCTACACAGGAAGTGTTTCCCGGCCAATTCCGCCTTCAGTAGTCCGAGTGTGAACACTTCCAGGTCGTTTCCGGCAACACAATTGACAACGCAGACCGCTCCCCGCTTCAGGGCTTTCAAGCGCCGGACGATCGTGTCCGGCCCTCCGAGACGAATCTCGTCGAGCGAGATTGACTCAACGGAGTCCATAGGAACACGCCTGTCAGTCTTCTCTTCCACCCACTCTCGGAGGTCGGAAGCGCGGTATCCAAAAGTAGGGTCCTTGGCGAACTCGGTCTGACCGGCTGGTATCATCCGGTCGCCTTCCGCAACGTAATGAACGTCGCCGCGTGTGAATCTCCCACCCTCCCCAAAGAAAGGGATCAACAGGACAGCCTCGGGCTTCCGGTCCAGTCCTTCGATCAGAGCTTCCACTTCGCTCGGAAAGTGACCGCGAAGAGTGGAATCGCTCCTGCTAACAACGACGAACTTGCGTCCAGAAAGACTTGCGGCCCTGCTTAGGTTTCCAGCAACCTGCCGGCTGAGACTGCACGCCTCCGAACGCGTCATGCTACGCGAGTTTGTCAGGATATAGAAAGCAGGAAGGTTGTTTTTAAGTTCCGCCAGAAGACAATCGACCGGCCATTCCGTCAAAACTGGGACCCCATGCACGGTCTGCGTGCCGGTCGGATCGTCGTCAACAACCACAACCTTCGTGTCCAGTTGTTGCAGCATTTGCCGGATCTCGGTCTGGCAGTCTCCCAACCATTCAGGGGGAAGCTCTCGCCAGAATTCCGCGAGGGAAATTCCGTTAGCCGGCATTACTTTTGGCCTTGAGTCCATCGAGCACACCCTTGGTGTACTCAATCGCCAGCCGCGGACTGGTCAGAACCTGTCGCCCGGTCGCTTTCTGGACCGCCGGCGCCAGGCGTGTCATGGAGGCTTGCGCAAAGAGAATCAGCTCTACTTTAGGCGCCAACCCGCGCGCCGCCTCCAGCACCATGGCGTCGTGCTTGTCCTTCTCGCCTCGCATCAACGCTTGAAATGCTGCGTCTGATAGGGACTCTTCGACTTCGATCTCCTTTCCCATCTGCGCCGCTTTCTCTCTCAGCAGCACCACAGTGGGCGCCAGTGTCGTGCCGACCGTGGCGAGCACACCAACGCGCTTCGCTTCGCGCGCGGCCTTCTCTGTGTGCGCATCGTCGATTTTGATCACCGGAATGTTGACGAGCCTCCGGGCGTAATCGATGGCGGGACCCAGGGACGAGCAGAGTGACAAAACGGCGTCGGCGCCGGTGGCTTCCGCTGCCATCACGTAGAAACACATGCGCTTCGTCACGTCGTTGCCGATCCTCTTCGCTGCCATGACATCGGGTAGCAGAGAGTCGTCCATGATGTTGATCAAACGAACTTCCGGCATGATCTCGGCGAACATTTGCTTCATCATGATTTCCACGCTCAGGAACACCTGGCTGGTGTGAATAAGAGCGAGTGTTTGTGTCATGAACTTACTCCTTTAATCCACCCATTCAAACCCGAACAACTCTGCTCTTCTGAGATGAAACTTGATGGAAGCGGTCTTGCCTGTCTCCACCCCCACGTCCGGGTTGCCTTTCCAGGTCACTCGATGTGCGTAGCTGTCGCCGGCAATCGGGTCACAGTCCTCGATCGGACGTCCGGCCAAACCGACTGTGATCATTCCCCCGCGAGGCGTTCGGGCATTGATTCTCAACTGCCTCCCCATCACGGGCAACGAGAACGTGGCGAACTCACCCTCTTCGTCGGCCTTCACCGCTACCAGACGGCCTTTCTCCCACCACACCCAGCCGCTCGCACCCGCCTTGAGCCCTTTTGCCCACCGCGGGTATTTGTGGGGATATCGCGAGGCCGAATACCGCATGCCCACGCGTTGGTTGGGAAGGGGCAAGAGAGGCTTTCCGACAAATAGATACTCCAGGCTTGAATCGTGGAAGCTCCCGCGTGATAGAACCGGGCCGCCCGGCACTTGGCTCCAATGCAAGCCATCGATGCTTGTGAACATCCGTATGTCCGAGGTTTGGTCGAAGCGATGGTAGAACATGGGAAACATGAAGTGCACTTCGGGCATTCCGGGGTAAGTGGTGTAGGCGTTGGTATAGATATCCGTCGACAGAGGTTCATCAAAACCGGGCCAGAGTAACGGCTGCACGGGTTCCCATTTACGAAAGTCGCTGGCTTCGGCCACCGCCACCATCCGGCGTTCAGTGAGGTATAGCCGCGTGTACATCACGTACTTGCCTAACCACTCGTTGTAGACCACGGTCGTGTCCGTGTCGCTGTGGTGAGTAAACAGCGGCTCCTTGATCGGCGTCCACTTACTGCCGTCCGGCGATGTGGCGCCGTAAATACAGGACAGGTTGTCGGCGCCGATGCGCACGTCGCGGTATCGCGGGTGAAGCTTCCGATAAGCTTCCCAGAGCGCGAGACGTTTGTCCTTCGGGGGGCGGGCCATGTAGACGACTTTGAAGCGTTCTTCAGGAGATCCGTGAGTGTCCTCAAAGACCGTGAACCCGTCCATTGAAGTCTGTCCCGCGATGTCGATCTTGCTACGACCCAGGTTGTCCCACTTGTGCAGATCCTTGGACTTGTCCCCAACAATGGAAACCGAGAGAGGATCCGCAGTCGAGTACGCACCGAAGTCTTTGCCGGGTGGATACGCCACCGTGAAGTTGAACGTGTAATAGCCATCGCTGGCCGTCACGATCTGCCCCGGCGGGGGCGGCGGATCCCCTTCCACTACGTCGACACGCGCCGGCACAGCCACCAGCCGAACCCCGTACGGCACGACACCCTTGTTGGCGTGGGCATCGACCACAGGATAGGGAGGATCGATCAACGGCAGCTTCTTGCCGTCGGGACCAGTCCAATTCAGGTCGCCAACTCGAATCAAGCGATGATCGGTGAACAGGTATGCCTTCGGCGGTGTCTTCACATAGCCACCGATGGGATTCGCATCAAAGCCTGGTTCGATTTTCTGAGTCTCTGCCGCGCCCGTCAGAAGGCTGGCGAAAAGAAAACCTCGGCGACTGAATGGACTGTTCATTGTCATCACAATACGATAGGAGTTTGTTGAAAAAGGGGGAGGACTATTCTGTTCCCGTCTCTCGGGCCACGCGCAGTGAGGATGAACGGCAGATCCCGTAGTTCGCCTGGCTTGGTCGCGTACGCCGATCGATGCATATCATCTTCAGAGTGAAGCCGCAAGATGTTCCGGGGCGAACCGGCTGAACCGATTCGCCCCATGGTCGTTGTCACAGTGTGCTCTGTTCTTCGTTTTTCAGCGTCTCACTACGCGTCATCACCATATGAGCCGCAGGGAGAGCTGAAGCAGCCGAGGATCGTTGGCGGAGTTGCGGAGCGAGATGATGCCATCGCTGCCCGGATTCCCGTACCCCGGCCGGTTCAAGACATTGAAGAAGTCGGCGTTGAAGCGCAGCGCAACCTGTTCAGCAATGCGAACTGTCTTGAACGCCGAGGCATTGAGCGACCAGGCCAAGGGCCCAAGCATGTATTGATTTCTCCAGGGGTTGAGATTCGAGTCGTAGGCGATGCGCTGCAGGGACCCATTCTTCATGGGTACCCACACCGTGTTCGTGTCGTAATAGGCGTACAGAGGTTCCGATGAGCTGCCGCCGTTGGCGGGCGTCGTGATAATCGGCTGGTTGGACGCCTTGTAGTCCGCCGGGACTCCCATCACACCATTCGGCGTGCCGTTCGAAGCATAGCTATTGATCCTGTTGGCTGGAATGTATCCGTTCCAGTACAGGTATCCCTCGTAGCAGGTACCGCTTCGACAATCCTGAATGGGGTACTTCGTTCCATAGATCTCGACTTTGCCGAAGGAGCCGTAGTTACTCGTTGGCAGTGTCCACCAGCGACTAACGATGCTCCCGCTTCCCGCGATCTGCCAGCCACCGATCAAGCGGTCCAAGAACCCGTTCGAGTGAGAGGCGAATGTCTTTCCCCGTCCGAAAGGCAGGTCGACAATCCAGTTGTAGTTGAAGCGATGCTTGGGTATTTCAGCGTCCCGATGATAATTGAGAAAACGGTTCAACTGATTGTAGTCGGTTGGTACCGCGCCAGGCAGGAAAACATCCGTGTTATAGACAAGGTCGTCGTCGTTGGCGTTTCCACCGGCACGGAACGCATTGGTCATCACGTAGAACGCTTGGAATCCGTACCCTTTGGAATACCGCCGCTGAATTTCAATCTGAAACGCACTGGCATTCGACCATCCGCTCTTGCGATACTCCTGAATGGAACCGATGACTTGATTTTCGAAGGGGCGCCTGGCGACACTGGAGTACTCACCCGTAGGCAGCGCGACTCCCTTGGTCGCATACCAGATGTAGTTATTGGACGCGTCGTTGTAGCTGTACCACTGCATCAGGTTGGCACCGTGCGTCCCGACCCAGCCAAGTTTCAAACTGGTGTTATCACGAAGTTCCCTTTCGACTGTCACATTCCACTCGTGTGCTCGCGCGGTCGGCTGGTCCGGGTTGTAATACCTGATAGAGGGGGTACCGCGACTTACAACCGGGTTGTTGAGGTCAAATGCATTTGTGCTGTTCACACCGGCCACCATCGGAGCATAGGGCACGGAACGGAGCAGGTAGTTGGGCAGTCCATCCGGACTACTGCTGGCGGAATTGGGCGAAATGGTGTATGTGGCGAAGAACGGTGCACCGCTCCGCATGTTCACGAGTGCCGATCGCAGAGACTCGGGAAAGCCGAAGATCGAGTAGCCGCCGCGCAATACCATTGGACGATGGCCCTCGCTCAGGCGGTACGCGAGCCCCAACCGCGGGCTGAAGTCCCAGGGGTTGGTGTAGACGAGACTCTCGGGCAAGCCGGCATCGCTTCGGGACATGAACTTCATCCCGAGCTTCTGATAGACGTTAATCAATCCAGGCTGAACCGCATTCCGTTTGTAGAACGTTTCAAGCGGCGCGCCAAGAACCACGGACTTAGTAGCGGGGTCGAACCCGGAGATGAGACTGTCACGTTCTCGAGCTGGATCGAAGAATTCGTATCGCACACCCAGATTCAGGGTCAGCCGTGAGTTCACCTTGAAGTTGTCTTGAAAGTAGCCGGACTTCTCGCCGCCGGACATGTGGTACCAGGTCCTGTTGGCGCGCACCGAATAGGACGCGGTGAGACCCAGATACAGATTGGCGGCATTGTGGCCGGTGTACGAAACGGCGCCGTAACTGGATCCGGATGAGGGATCGTACAAACCCGTTGCCAGACTGCCAAACGCGAGGGCCCCCATGGGCTGCTGCTGATCGGGAAGGAGCCTCAGTCTTTCGGCACGGAAACGGCCACCAAACTGGAATTCATGGCGGCCTTTTACTTTCGTGAAGTTCTGGTCAACGTTATACAAGTGAGTGTTTGTGACCAGCCGGTTGACACCGCTCCAGTAGTTCATGCCAAAACCAGTTGAATCGATGTTCGGCAAGCCGTTCGCGTTGAACGGATTGGGCAGGCCGAGCGCCCCAGCAAGGTTCTCGTCCCAGGCAGCGATGTTCACTTTGTAGCCATCGTGTGTGGTGCTTACGATCGTCTCACTGAAAAAGGTGGGGGAAAACGTGTGCGTGTAGGACGCCACCGCCGTGAAGGGTTCGGACTCAAGGCTGTAGCAGTTTGCTTTGCCGTCGGTCGTGATTGGTGACGTACTGCTACCAAGGCCGAATCTGTTGATGGCCGATTGGCGGCCATGCGAGAGCCGAAGGAAGAACTGATCCCGGTCGGTGAAGCGGTGGTCGAACCGCGCGGTCTGCGTGTACTGACGGGCCGGCGTGTTGCTCAGACCACTCCAGTTCGATCCAACTAAAGGATTGACGCCAGTCAGATTCGGTTCCGGCGTTACGCTGTACAAGTATTTGGACAGAGGACTCTGAAGGCTGGCGGGGATCTGATTATTCGGGAAAGGTTGGCGCTGCCAGGTCTTCGAGTCCGTGGTCCAGGGATTGTAGATGGTGTACTTGCGGCCGGCCCCGTCCACCAAGCCGCTGAAGTCTCCCTGCCGCATCGCGAGCGTCGGCATGCTTACGGACGTCGTGCTAGCGGACATCTGCCGGTATCCTTCGTGGCCGAAGAAGAAGAAGGTGCGGTTCTTTCCGTTGTAGATTTTCGGAATGAACACCGGCCCACCGAGAGAAGCACCAAATTCGTTGCGCACCAGGTGCGGAGCTTTTGTGTAATAGTCTTCGCGACGGCGGGCGACGCCAATGCCACTGTTGCGGGCGGTTTCAAATGCGGACCCATGCACTTGGTTGGTGCCCGCTTTCGTAGTGACGATCACCGCCCCGGGACGATTCATTTTGGCCGAGGAATTGTTGGTTTCCGTCCGGAATTCTTCGACCGTATCCATGCCAGGCGGCCGTTGCGAGATAGCCTCGGTGTACCGGTCCACCATGACCGCACCATCCTGGAGAAACTCGACACCGAATCTCAAACCGTACAAGCGCGGTCTGGTGGCGTCACCGTCCATTCCCGGTGTGGTGCTCAACACAAGGTTTTGTAGGAACCGCCCATCCAGCGGCAACTGATCCAGACGAGCCCGCTCCAGCACATTTCCTAGGGTCCCGCTGGTGGTGGTAACCAGTGGAGTGACGTCACCGGCGACGGTGACGGCCGTGGCGGTTGCCCCGACATTGAGCGCCGGGCTCACCTCGACCGTCTGACCAACCATGAGTACCAGATCGCCCTTCCAGATTTCCATCCCTGGCGCTTCAACCTGTATTTGGTACGGGCCCCTTTGAACGCTAGGAAACACGTAAAAGCCCACTTCATTCGTCGTCGTGGTGTATTTCCGCTCGGTCGACGTATGAACGATACTCACCTTCGCCCGAGGTACGACCGCACCCGACGAATCTCTGATCGTGCCCTGAATGTTTCCGGTTCCCGTTTGCGCCACGAGAACCGCGGTAACAAGTAACGCGATGACAGCCGCGCACGTAACTCTTCCGCGCATTATTCCTCCTTTTCTCTCACCAATGTGCCACCTGTGACGCGCCAAAGTAGTTCCACTATGCGGAACTATGTTCTGAATATTGCATGAAGAAAATTTTACGGCGGGAACCAGTTTGTGTCAACAGAAATCTTATTCCTCTTGCATCGAGCAGACAACATATGGTAAAAACATGACTTACTATGAATGAGGCGTGCATGACCTCTACCTCGCGGTGCTTAGCCTTGCTCGAGGTAGTTTCCCGCCATAGACAAGGTGTTGGATTTTCGGAACTGATGTCCGAACTTGGTTTACCCCGCGGTTCGCTGCACCGCTTCCTGGCAACCCTGATGCACAGCGGCTACATCGAGAAGGATGCAGCCACCAACCGCTATCGGGTGAGTCTCAAGGCATTCACGACGGGCATCGCCTACATCACTCAATCGGAGCTTCTGACGCGGTCCTACCCCTTCCTGCAAGAACTGAGCCATCGCACCGGACTCAGCAGCCATCTGGCGGTGTGGGACGGCGATACGGTCTTGTACCTCCAGAACGTCACCGACCCGCGGGTAGAGCTGTACCCCGAACTGGGCGCGCGCCGCCCGCTCCATGCCACTGCTTTGGGCAAGTGCTGCATGGCGTTTGCGAATGAGGAGCGGTGGATTAAGCTATTCGACACTCAACTCGAGCGGTTCACACCCAACACGATCATGGACGTGAATCACATGAGGAAAGAACTGGAGTCGGTGCGCAACCTGGGCTACGCGGTGGACGACGAAGAGAGGATCGTCGGCTTCCGGTGCGTCGCGGCGCCGGTGCGAAGCCGTGACGGCGAGGTAATCGCGGCCATCAGCATAACCGGGAACTTGGAGATTGTTTCCGCCAAGCGCATGCCCGAGCTGGCGGAAGCGGTGCGGGATACCGCGCTCCGTATCTCGGTGCAGATGGGATATCGTCCCGACACGCCGGTTGGTTTGAGATGAAATACCGCCACCGCCTGCTGATTCTGCTGTTTCTGTTCGCGATGCTCACGTTTCTGGATCGCGTGTGCATCTCGGTCGCTGGTCCCGCCATCCAGAAGGATTTGGCGCTGGACCCGAAGAAGTGGGGCTGGGTGGTGGGGATGTTCGCGCTCGCCTATGCGGCTTTCGAGATCCCTTCCGGATGGCTGGGAGACCGGATCGGACCGCGCAAGGTACTCACCCGGATCGTGTTGTGGTGGTCGGTGTTCACGGCCGCCACCGGCGCGGTTTTTGGGTACTCTCAACTGCTGCTGTGCCGTTTCGCTTTTGGGGTGGGTGAAGCGGGAGCTTTTCCGAATGCCAGCGTGGCGATCGCACGCTGGTTCCCGGCCGCGGAACGCGCACGCGCCCAAGGAGCCATCTGGACCGCGACGCGTTTGGGCGCGACGCTCTCTCCCGTGCTTGTAGTCCCGATCCAAGCGCGTTATGGGTGGCGCGCTTCTTTCTGGATCTTTGGCGCTATTGGTGTGTTTTGGGCGCTGGTCTGGTGGCTTTGGTTTCGAGACCTTCCGTCGCAGAAGGCCGGCATCAGCCGTGGCGAACTGGAGGAGATCGGAGCGGACGCGTCCATCGGACGGCGTGCCACTGTCCCTTGGCGCATGGCATTGCGCAGCCGCAGCATCCAGGGCATCCTGGCCATGTATTTCTGTTACTGCTACAGCGCCTACTTCTTCATTTCGTGGTTGCACACTTATCTGGTGAAAGGGCGTGGCTTCACGCCAGCCGAACTGGCGATCTTCTCTCCCCTTCCCTTTTTGTGCGGAGCCTTCTCGAATGCGCTGGGTGGAATCGCCAGCGATCATCTGGCGCGCCGCTGGGGGCTCAAATGGGGGCGGCGGTGCATCGGCGTGGCGGGGTTGACCGGATCGGCGCTGTGCATGTTTTTCGCCGCCTTCAGTACGGGCAAGATGGAGGCCATTACGCTGCTCACCATGGCTTACGCCTGCTCGGATCTCATGCTGCCCAGCGCCTGGGCCGTCTGCCTCGATGTCGGCAAGCGGTACGCGGGATCCATCACGGGCATGATGAACACCGCGGGGCAAATCGGATCGTTTCTGTCATCGGTGACGTTCGGTTACTTTGTTAGCGCATTCCATAGCTATGACCTTCCGCTCATACCAATCGGGTTCATGTTACTGGTGAGCGCTTCGCAGTGGCTCCGAATCGACCCGACACAGGAGTTGCCCGCCGAGCGAACCGAAAGCTGACGTTGAACTCAGGATTGCGTCACGACTATGTCCCTTTGCCAATCCACCATCCCGTGAGAAACACCCCTATGCGGAGACCTATCACAAGACGACTTGCTGTCAAGGCTATCCCTGGAATTTCCATTGCTTCCGACTGGCTGGCATGGACACAAGTTCCGAACCCTTCCATTTTCCAGGTCAGAGCGACGCCGCTTTTCGTGCGGCAGGACGGGAAGCTTAAGCGGATCTTGTCGGCAGCGGTCCGGGAGCCCGACCGTCAGTCTGGGACCATCGAGCTTTCATCGGGCGGACGCACCACGCGGATAGAACTGGGAAACTCACTGCGGAGCGGCAACCGGGTGTTGCTGCCGGTGGATCCGCCTGAGCAAGACACGATCTATGATTGCGTCTACCGCGACCCCGCCCGGACTCTCGAAACGCGCGTTCGCGTTCTGCCGGAGCGCCAGTGGAAAATCTACGTCGTCCACCATTCACACCATGACCCAGGTTATGAGGGGCTGCCTTCTCACATGCGTGGCGAGTTCATCAAAGTACTGGATGAAGCGGTCCGCTACTGCGACCAAACCCGCTCACAGCCGGAAGAAACGCGGTTCAAGTGGAACATAGAAGTCAGCTATCTACTTGAAGACTACCGTAAGGCGCGAGGCGAGGAGGCTCTTCGGAAGATCATAGAACTAGTGAAGAGCGGTTCGATGGAGATCGGAGCGCTCTACTGTAGTCTTCAAACGGACTTGATGACCGTGGAGCCGCTCCACCGTGTCGCCCATTACGCGACATCCACGTTAGCCAAGGAATTTGGCATCAACATCCAGGCCGCCGTGCTCGACGACGTGCCGGGGTTCACCTGGGGGCTGCCGGAGGTTCTGGCGCGCTCGGGCGTGCGCTACTTCCTGTTCAGCGGGAATTCGATTCGCTCGAACTTGTCCCTGGAGGCGCTCCCGATTCTGTTCTATTGGGAGGGTCCAGCCGGCGGCAAGGTGCTCACGTGGCGACCCGTTCGGTATGACGAAGGGATGCACCTTACGAGTCGCCGGGGCAATAAGGTGAGTCTATCCGAGCCAGACGCTCTGACTGCGTCTATCCTGGACCGTTACTCGCGCGGCGATTACCCTTACGATGCCATTCTTTTGCACGCCGCCGCCGACTTCATAGATCCGTATCCGGAACTTTCAGATCATGTCGCGCGCTGGAACAGCCATTGGGAATTTCCAAAACTGCGGCTTGCGACAATCTCCGAGTTCTTCCGGTATGTGGAAGGAAGATACGCGAGTCAAATTCCCAGCCTGCGCGGCGGCTACCCCGACGCGTGGAACGACTTGCGCGGAAGCATGGCCAGAGAAGCCGCCCTGGCGCGACGAACGGAGAACGAATTGCCGGACGCGGAGAAGTGGGCAACGCTGGCGAGCCTGGCCGGCGGGCCCGGCCTCTCAACCGAGTTGAACGCGGCATACGACAACCTGCTCATGTTCGAAGAGCACACCATCGGTTGGGAGGCCGGCAAGCACGACATCTACGTAGATGAATCCGAGGGCGGCGGCAAGAGGCACTACCAAGAGAAAGTGGCACCGCTCAATGAAGCGGCGGCTACCGCCGAACGGGTGCGGGCGGCGAGTTTGTCGTTTCTTGGCAGGAAGGTGAGACACGGGAGATCGCCGCGCGTGGTGGTCTGGAATCCTCTCTCGTGGAGCCGTACGGGGCTGGTACGGATGCCGGCGCCTGAAATGTCTACCTTGGTGCTCCGCGAGGTGGCCGGCGGCGCGGTAGTCCCACATCAGGTCGTGAAAACCTCGGGGACACCGGACTTAGTCTTCGTGGCACAGGATGTACCTGCTTGTGGTTACCGCGCATTTGAACTGGACAACACCGAAGGACCAACCCATCCGAGCGAGTTTCAATGTGAGGCCTTGTCGCTGGAGAATCGCTATTACCGGGTTCGCTTGAATCCCGTTTCCGGTGGTCTCGCGAGCGTGATCGACAAGGAGACGGGGAAAGAACTGGTTGACGCGCGCGCACCCTACGCATTGAATCAGTTGATCTACGTTCTGAGCGAGCAAGTTACGTATCGCGATTTCCGGGACCTCGCGGAAATGCGGCCGGGACCGGTACAGGTCACGCGAGGGTCCGCCGGGCCGGTTGCCGCGAGCTTGAAAATCAGCGGCGCCATCGAGCGCATCCTCGGCTTTGAGCAAGAGGTGATTCTTTACTCCGGTCTCAAGCGCGTGGACTTGGTGACCCACCTGCACAAGAAGCCCATTTACGCCAGGGAAGGACTCTACGTTGCGTTCCCCTTTCGGATTGCTAGCTCGCAACGGTACGGCAAGTTCGAGATCCCGGTGAAGATCGATATTCCCGGGGGGTACATGCGGCCGGATGCGGATCAGTTGCGCGGTTCAAGTCACGACTACTACGTGGCGCAGCACGGCGTACTGCTGGAAGACCGCGAAAAAGCCGTCTTCTGGACAAGCGTCGATGCGCCGGTCGTTGAATTCGGCCGCATTCAGAGCAACCGCTGGAACACCAAGCTGGCCGGCGATTACAACTGGCTGGAGCGCCCTTGGGTGTACTCATTCGTGATGAATAACCATTGGTATACGAACGCCCCGATCGCACAAGGGGGGCCGTTTACGTTTCGCTACAGCTTCACTTCGCGAGCGTCGGGCGGAGAACTGACTCGCGACAAGCAATTCGGATGGGAGACGCTGAGCCCGATGTCCGCCACACAATTGGAGCCTGGAGCAGGCGGCGATTGGGCGGAATTCGGCAGCCTTGCCGCGGTGGAGCCGGCGAACGTCGCGCTGGCGGGGATCAAGACCGCGGACGACGGAAGCGGAATCATTTTGAGGCTGGCCGAGGTCGCTGGTCTGGCCAGCACGCCGTCGGTACAGATTTCGGTTCCAGGGAGGGAAGTGCGTCAGGCCATGGTTTGCAGTACCAATGAAGACACACTCCGCCCCGCGCGCATCAAGAACGAGCGCATCGTACTCGAATTGGCGCCGTTTGAGATGACGACTGTCCGCGTTGTGCTGGCCAAACACTGATCAGCACCTGGCTGGACGATATCCACAGAGAGACGAGACGTGACGAACTCGAATCAATCCACTGTCTTTGTGTTGCACACGAGTTTTGCCTTGGTGGACGTTCTTGCACCGCTGTTTCGTAACGAGTTGCCCACTGCGCGTATCGTCAACATTGTGGACGACAGCCTTCTGGCCGATGTACGCGCGGCCAACGGAATGACCGCCGCCGTCGCGCGGCGAATCGTCGGCTATGGGCTTCTGGCGCAGTCGGCGCCCGATCCAATCCGCGCTACGGCACTTCCGAGTGAAGTTGCTGGTGGCCGATAGTGTCACCGGAATCACGCTGGCGATGCACGGCACCGTGACGCCCCTGGTCAACTGCCGCAGCGCCGAAACGCGTAGCACGACGCGGACCTGCTCGAGTGCATCGTCAGCACTTAGAGACCAGTTCTTTGACATGGGAGCACGACCGAGCGGTTGGTTCTAGAGCGTTTTCACAATAATCATAATCCATAGCCACAATGACGGAAGTAGGCTTG
>CAZDIZ010000032.1:0-28811 GCA_964505625.1 uncultured Solibacteraceae bacterium
TTCGCGCGATCAAACAGCGGCGCGCACCGACGTTCGGTACCTGAACATGCCCGCGTAAAGCAGATTCGTTTGGGTTGGTGTTGAACGGCTAGAGCCAGAGCGCATCCCATGTGTCCGGGCCGGACAGATACGGTATGGCGGAGAGAGAGGGATTCGAACCCTCGATAGAGTTACCCCTATACACGCTTTCCAAGCGTGCGCCTTCAACCACTCGGCCATCTCTCCGTAGGGTGGTCTACAAATCGCGAGAGCGGGCAGTATGCCGCCCGCTCTCTCAGTTTAGCATGTGGCCCGCTTACGCCAAATCGAACTTCTCTTGGTGCAGCAGCGGGTCGCCCGTCACTAGCACGGACCGCTTCAGGATCTCTTCGAGTTCTTCCAGATACGTATTCGACGTGGACTTGAGTACCTTGGCCACGTCGGGGTGTACGCGCAGCACCAGTTCCTTGCCGTCGACGTCGCCGGCCAAGCGGTGCGCTTCCTGCAGGATCTCGCCGATGATGGTTTGCGGGCTCTTCACGTAGCCGGCGCCTTCGCAGTACGGGCATGGCGCGCAGAGCGTGCGCTCCAGGCTTTGCTTGACGCGCTTGCGCGTGATCGCCACCAGCCCGAAATCGTTGAACTGGAGAATCTTGTACGGCGCGCGGTCGCTGCGCATGGCTTCCTCGAGCGCCTGCATCACCTTCTGGCGATTCTTGCGCTCGTCCATGTCGATGAAGTCCACCACGATGATGCCGCCCAGATCGCGCAGCCGCATCTGCCGCACGATTTCCTTGACGGCCTCGGTGTTGATCTTGACGATGGTGTCTTCCAGGCGGTTCGACTTGCCCACGAACTTGCCCGTGTTCACGTCGATGGCCACCAGCGCCTCGGTCTGGTTGATGACGATGTAGCCGCCGGACTTGAGCCAGACCTTGGGCCGCAACGCCTTTTCCAGTTCCGCCGTGATGTTGAAGGCATCGAAGATCGGCACTTGGCGCGTCCACATTCTGACGCGCGAAACCAATTGGGGCTGGAAGCGTTCGAGGAACCGCAACACGTCCTCGTAGATGTCTTCGTTGTCCACCCAGATGGCCTTGAACCCGTCGGCGAGTTGATCGCGCAGGATGCGCTGCACCAGCGTCACATCGTGGTAGATCAACGCCGGCGCTGCCCGCTTCTCAGCTTTCTGGCGAATGTCCAGCCAGAGGTTGAACAGGAAATTCATGTCGGCGGCGATTTCCGATTCCGTTCTCCCCTCGCCGGCCGTGCGCACGATGAATCCGCCGGAGATGCCGACCTTGTGCGTTTGCAGAATGCGGCGCAGACGCGCGCGCTCGTCGTCGCTGGCGATCTTGCGCGAAACGCCCATGTGCTCGAGCGTCGGCATGAAGACCACGTAGCGGCCCGGCAGCGCGATGTGCGAAGTGATGCGCGCGCCCTTCTGGCCGAGCGGTTCCTTGGCGATCTGCACCAGGATTTCCTGGCGCTCCTTGAGCAGGTCCGTGATGGACGGCTGCGCGCCCTTTTCGCCCTTCGGCGGCGCATCGGTCTGCTGCGTGCGCGGAGCGTGCATGGGCTCGGTCCGGCCTTCGGGACGCGCGTTTCGCGTCTCGGCCGCGGCCGCGCCACGCATCTTGCGGCGCATGCGTCGCGACATGCGGTGCATGTAACGCGTGCCAGGTTCGCGAACGGCGGCGCTGGAATCTTCCGTGACTGGAGCGGCTTCGACGCCTTCGGCTGTTTCCGGAGCCTCGGCACCTTCGGCCGCTTCAACGTCTTCAGCAGCTTCCACAGCTTCGGCGGCTTCAGCAGCTTCGGCCGATTCCGCCAATTCAGGCGCTTCGCCTTCCACCACCGCCAGAACTTCTTCGGTCAGTGCATCGCCGTTTTGCTCGGCTTGAACTTCAACTTCCTCGACTGCTTCAGCTTCGACGGCCACCGGCTCGGGCGCGGGTTCTTGCACTGCGACCGGCTCCGGCGCGGGTTCCACCTCAACAGCGGCTTCCTCTGCCACCGCCTCGGCTTCCACCGGCTCGGCGGATTCAGCAGGTTCCGCTTCAGGTTCTATTTCCGCTTCGGCTTCCGGCTGTTCAGCAGCGGCGTCGTCCGACCGCGAATACTTGGCGAGCGACTCGCCCGGCAAAACTTCGAAACCTTCCGCGGGCCCCGCGGCAGCGGCTTCCGGTTCGCCTTCGGCGGCCGGTGTGCCTTCACCTTCATCCGTGCGCAGCCAACGCAGACCGGTTCCGGGGGATTGCTGCGCGTATTTCGATTCGGGGAATCCACGGCCGCGCGAACGGCGACGGCGCGAACGGCGTCCGCGCGCATCGCGATCGCCTTCGCCCGTGCGTGCTGCTTCTTCGGCGGGAGCTTCGCCTCCCGGCTCGGCGCTGGCGGGCGCCGGCGCGGCGGCTTCTGCGGCAGGCGCGGTTTGCGCGGGGCGCTCGCGTTCACGGTCGCGATCACGCGAGGGACGCTCCTCGGAGCCCGGCCCGATGCGGTCGTACTCTTCGTGTTCCTCGAAGAAGTCGGAAACGTACAGGAACGCGTCGCGCTCCAGGCCGAGGTCGACAAACGCCGACTGCATACCCGGCAACACGCGTGTCACGCGCCCCTTGTGGATACTGCCGGCCAGTGAGTACTCATTGGCCCGCTGAAAGAATACTTCGACTAGCTGATCATCCTCGAGCATCGCCACTTTCGTCTCATGGCGATTGGAGGAGATGACTAATTCCTTTCCCATGCAATCTCTCCCATCGGCGGCAGGGGAACGGAAAGAAGGACGAGTGCGGGGTTCGATCGCGCCGGCCGCGCCGTCATAGCGCTCAACCTTCGCGTCAGTGCTACAACTGCAACTTCCGCGGCGCGGCATGGAGTTGTCTCTTACATGCCGCGCCCGTGGCGGGAACCAATGGGAACCGCTTACGGCCCGGTCGCGCCGTTGTGCCAGGCATCTAAACGGCGTTCTCGCAGGCCAAAACCTTTTCGGGTCCCCGCGCTCAATTCACGCAATCAAACCCGGTACTACTCGAAATCCTCTTACCGCGCCGCCCGGCCGCTTCAATTCACGAAACGCCGTAACCGGACGTTGTTCACCAGCCCCAACATCATAAAAGTCGACAGAGCGTTGGAGCCGCCTGATGTCATCAGTGGCAGGGGAATGCCCGTCACGGGCATACGTCCCACCACCATACCCACGTTCACCAGAACGTGGAACAAAAATACCGCAGCCACTCCCATGCAGATGTACATGCCGGCTCGATCTGGAGCCATTTGGGCATTCTGAATCATCTGCATCAAGAGCAGAAAGTACAAACCTAAAACAACTACCACTCCCACGAATCCATGCTCTTCGGCAAATGCCGAGAATATGAAGTCCTGGTGGGACACTGGCAAAAACCGCAATTGCGTCTGCAAGCCCCGCGTCACGCCCATGCCCCACAGGCCGCCGGAGCCAACCGCGATCTTGGACTGGATCACCTGGTAGCCCGACCCTTTCGGATCGCGGTCCGGATCCAGAAAACTCACCAGGCGAGCCTTTTGATAGTCTTTCAAAAAGTAATACCCCAGCGGCAACACCAGCACGGCGACCAACAAAATCACCAACGCATGCTGCCAGCGGAGGCCCGCCAAAAACATGCCTGCGGCCAATGCCGGGAGGTAGGTCAACGAAGTACCAAGATCGGGCTGCTTCAAAACCAAGATCAAAGGGAGCCCGACCAACCCTCCCAGCCGCAACAGGTCGCTCCACTCGGGCCGCTCGCTTTTCAGCTCAGTCATGTAGCGTGCCACAAGCAGAACTATCACTATCTTAACGAATTCGGAGATCTGTAGGTGGAAGCCGCCGAAAAGCGGAATCCAGCGCCGGCCACCGAAAACGGTCTTGCCCGCCACCAACACGCCGGCCAGGGCGATGACGGAGACTCCGTACATGAGCGGCACTTGCCCAAGCAGCGAATGATAGTCGATTGACGAGACAACGTAGAACAGTACCAGGCCGATCCCCACCGCCAGCAACTGCTTCCACCATGCGTCGCGAAAGGAAGTATCATGTGTGGCGCTGTAAATTTGCAGCACCCCCACCGCGCACAGGATCATCACGAGCACCAGCAAGGGCCAATCGAAATCGCGCAGTGAGCGGTAGCGTGCCATGATGCGGTTATCTCACCTCGGCCGGCGGCGCCGGCAAAACAGGCTGTGGCGCCGCGGGACCTCGCGCCACCAGCGACTTCGGCGGCGCCATCCGCGCCTTCTTGTCGAAATAGGCTTTGATGATATCGCGCACCGTGGGCGCGGCGAAATTGCCGTGCGCGCCTTGCTCCCAAAGCGCCACCACCACGATTTCGGGATTGACGCGCGGAGCAAAACCGAAGAACCAAGCGTTGTCCTTGAATTCGTCGCCCAGCTTCGCGCTCTTCATCGTTTGATTGGAAACCAACTGCGCCGTGCCGGTCTTTCCGCACACTTCAATACCCGCCAACCGTGCTGAAGCACCGGTGCCGCCTTCGTTGACTACGCCATACAACCCGCTGATCACGTCGTTTAGGTGTTCGAGATTCAACTCCACGCGGCGCGCTCTTTCCGGGTGCGGATTATCCTTCACCAGATGTGGCACGGACCAGACACCGCCAGTGGCCAGCCCGCCGATGGCGTAAGCCAGTTGCAGCGGAGTCACTACCAACGCACCTTGGCCGATCGCCACCGAGATGGTTTCACCGGCGTACCACTTCTGCCGCTGCGTGCGGATCTTCCACTTCGACGACGGCACCGTCCCTTCGGCTTCGTTCGGCAGATCGATGCCGGTCTTGCGTCCGAATCCGGCCATCTCCGCGTATTCGGCGATCTTGTCGATACCAGTGCGGTCGCCGGCGTTGTAGAAGAACACGTCGCAGGACTTCACGATCCCCTTGTGCAGATCCACTGTGCCGTGGCCGTGCTTGTCGTGGCACTTGCGATAGTGTCCGTAAAATGTGGCTCCACCGGAACAGTGCGCGGTGAAAGTGTCCGTGATGGCGCCGCTGTCGAGCGCCGCCAGCGCCACGATCGGCTTGAACGTCGAGCCGGGCGCCAGTTGCGCTTGAATGGGACGGTTCAGCAGCGGATTGTCGGGGTTGCTGATGAGTTCCTTCCAATCCTTTGAACGGATGCGGCCAGCAAACTTGTTGGGATCGTAAGCGGGCCGGCTCACCATGGCCAGCACTTCGCCGTTGCGTGGGTCCAGCGCCAGCACGGCGCCCTTACGATCCTGCATGGCCAGTTCCGCCACCACCTGTAAATCCAGATCGAGGGTGAGTTGGAGGTTGCGGCCGGGCACGGCCTCCTTCATGGCGATTACCTGGCGCTCGCGTCCGCGATTGTCCACCACCACGCGGCGCTGCCCGTCCACGCCCATCAGTATTTCGTTGTACTGCCGTTCGATACCGACCTTCCCAACCACGTCGCCTTGTTCGTACTTGGCGAAGTCCGGCGAATTCAGTTCATTTTCGCTGACCTCGCCGACATACCCGATCACGTGCGCCGCCAACCCGTCACGCGGGTAGAGACGCCGCTGCGCGTGGATCAACTCCATTTCGGGAAACGACTCCGCGCCGCGGTGCGCTTCGACGAACGCCAACTCGCCCGCCGTGAGCTCTTCCTTGATGATGATGGGCTCGTAGCGCGGGCGCGATTGAAACCGCTTCAGACGCGCGGCGAGGTCTTCCGGATCCAGGTTGAGTCCTTCAGCGATGGCTTTCAGATGCTCGGGCTTCAGGTTCTCGCGAGAGAGAATGAGGCTGAACGAGGAATGGTTGTCGACGATCACGCGGCCGTCGCGGTCCAGTATCTTGCCGCGCGGCGCCAGCACCGGCAACGCCTTGATGCGGTTGCGTTCGGCCTGCTCGTTGTACAATTCCGGATTCTGCACCTGCAGATTCCAGAAGCCCGAAATCAGGAACAGAAACACGGCCACCAGCAGATACTGGAAGAACGCAATCTTACCCGTGGCGAACTTCAGGTCGTCCCTGAGTTGCGGCTGTACGGGCGCCTCTTCCCGTTCGCGTTCGTTGTAATACACGCTCACGTGAGAAGAACTCCCATCAACCAGTTTCCTTCAATTTGTCCAGAAAGTGAAACAGCGGTAGCGCGACCAGCGCGTTCAGCAGACCCACCATCAGCGTCCGCGCCAAGTCGAAGCCAAGCTGCTGGCCCAGCAAGGCCCGCATCAGCACCCAATAGAAGAACTGGTGGAAGAAGAAGAAGAAGAACCCGAGGATGAAACGCAGCACCGGATTGTCCACCTCGAACCGCATGCTCACGTTACCGGCGAAATAGCCCACCAGCGTCTTGACGATTCCGAACATGCCGAGCGGCTGATGCGAGAGCGAGTCCTGCACCAATCCGATGCCCGCGCCGATGAACGTGCCCGCAATCGGCTGCCGGCGCATCAGCGCGAAATACACCGTGACCAGCAACGGCAGTTCCAGGTAAGACAGGTACTGGAAAAACAACGGCACGTAGACCTGGAACAGGATGGCGGCGAAAGGCACCACCAGCGTTACCCACACGCGAAAGTGAGAACTGGTCTTGCGAGGCTTGTCCAGCAGCACGTGCTCGGAGTAATCGGTCATGGCTGGGTGGGCGGCTGGGCGGCTGGCGGCGTGGCCGCGGGTTTTTCGGGAGGCTTATCGCCTGGAGTTGCAGTAGCCGGCGTTGTCGTCGCTGGCGTTGTGGCCGCCGGCGTTGTCGTCGCTGGCGGTTTCGCCGCGGGCGGCTGCGCGGAAGGTTTGATGTTGAAATCCGGCGGACGGGATCCCACGCCGCCATAGACGTGTCCTTGCGCTTCGCCGACGCGCTTGTATTGATCGCGCAGGCGGTCGGCGTCGGTATTGAGCAGCGGAGCCGCGGGAGTCGTCACAACCGTGGGATCGGCCGGAGCTGCGGCCGGAGGAGCGGGCAACAACGGCGCCGCCTGCGAGGACGCCTGCGCCGACGGCAACTGCTGATGGACGCCCTCAATCACGATCAGGACTTCCTCGAAGCCTTTCTGGAAGCCGCTCGGCACCACGTAGATTTCCTTGAAAGTCTTGCCGAAGCGCACCACGGAAGCCGTCCCCACAGGCAGGCCTTTCGGAAAGACGCGGTCGTCACCGGAAGTGTAGAACCACTCGCCGGTCTCGACCTTCTCTTCGTTCTGCACGTAATCGACCAGGCACGTGCTGTAGCCCTGGCCCTTCAACGTGCCGTGCACGAGGTTCTTTTGCGAGATTACGCCGGCAGCGAAACTCGGATCGGTGATCAGCAGGACTTGCGACGCGGTAGGATAGGCGGCGATGACCTTGCCGACGATGCCGTCCGGCGTAATGACGGCCATGCCGCGCAGTATGCCGTTGGCGCTGCCGCGGTCCACGAAGACTACTTTCGAATTCGTACTTGATCCGGTACCGATAATACGCGCCGCGATGGTCCGCGAGGGACTGCGCGATTGAAACGCATTCAAAGCCCGCGCGCGGTCGGCGGTAGCTAATTCAGTCTTAAGGAACTGATTCTCCAGCTTGAGCTTGCCCAACTCGCTTTCGAGTTGGCGGTTCTTGTCGCGCACGCCCACCAGCAGGAAATAGTCCTCAAGGAATCCCACGGTGTTCGAGCGGCCGGCCTCCAGCAGACGCGCCATGGGTGTCACGGCCGTCACCGCCCAGACGCGGATCAGGCGTACATCCTGGTTGCTTTTGACCTGGTAGCCAAGCAGTAAAAGCTGTGCCAGGATCACCAACAGCAGCACCGTCAGATTACGGTAGCGACTGATCGGGAATTCCATGGCTTTCCACTCCGCGGCGCGGGCGCGGCGCGCGCTACTCGATGGCGATCCTCCGCAGTAGTTTGAATTCGGTGAGCATCTTGCCCGTGCCGAGCACCACGCAAGCCAACGGGTCGTCGGCGATTGACACCGGCAGTCCGGTTTCCTCGCGAATTCGTTTGTCCAGGTTCTTGAGCAACGCTCCGCCGCCGGTCAGCACAATGCCGCGGTCGCTGATGTCGGCGCTCAATTCCGGCGGCGTCCGCTCCAGCGCCACACGGATGGCATTCATGATGGTCGCCACGCATTCCGACAGTGATTCGCGAATCTCGCTGTCGTCCACCGTGATGGTCTTGGGGACGCCTTCAATCAGATTGCGTCCCTTGATTTCCATGGTCAGCGGTTTTTCGAGTGGATAGCCGGAGCCGATCTGCATTTTGATCTGCTCGGCCGTGCGCTCACCTACCAGCAGGTTGTACTTGCGCTTGAGGTACTGCATGATGGCTTCGTCCATCTCGTTGCCCGCCACGCGCACCGAGCGCGAATAGACGATGCCGGAAAGCGAGATGACCGCGACGTCGGTGGTGCCGCCGCCGATATCCACCACCATGTTGCCCGAGGGTTCGGTAATCGGCAGGCCCGCGCCGATGGCCGCCGCCATGGCCTGTTCGATCAAGTGCACTTCGCTCGCCTTGGCGCGATAGGCCGAGTCGATCACGGCGCGCTTTTCAACTTGCGTGATCTCACTCGGCACGCCGATGATGATGCGCGGATGCACCAACACCTTCCGTCCATGGGCTTTCTGGATGAAGTAGTTGAGCATCCGTTCGGTCACCTTGAAGTCGGCGATCACCCCGTCCTTCATGGGCCGAATGGCGACGATGTTGCCGGGCGTGCGCCCGAGCATTTCCTTGGCATCGCGTCCGACGGCCTCCACCTCGCCGTTATTTTTATTGATGGCGACGATGGAAGGCTCATTGACCACAACGCCTTTACCCTTGGCGTAAACCAGGGTATTGGCCGTCCCCAGATCGATGGCTAGATCCGAGGAGAAGAGACTAAACAAGGAGCGAATGTTCATGCTGGAGTAAAGGGATGGCGGGAACCGCTCAATCCCCTCAAAGGGTAACACACTGCGGACCGCGCTTCAATGCTCATAGGTACCAGAATCTTTTATTTTCAACGCGCTACGGCCGATGTCGCATTTCGATACAATGAAGGCGTCGTGATCGGCCGCCGTTGGTTTCTTTACTCAAGTGTTGGATTTCTCGCCGGGTGCCGCAAGAAGCGCGCTTCCGGCTACCCGGGCTATGCCTTTGTTTCGAACTACGATGGCAAAGCCGTGGCGGCAGTCGACCTGAACATCTTCGCCGTCACCAAGCACATTCCCATGGACGCCGAGCCCGGCGCGATCCTGGCACACCATGAACGCGACGCCGTCTATGTGCTGCAGCCTGGGACCGGAGTGGTGGCGGAAATTCAACCTTCCACGTTGAGCGTACGCCGCACCGCCCGGGCCGGCACCAAAGCGCTCGACATGCGCTTCAGCACCGATGGCCGCCATCTATGGGTTCTGTATCGGGAACCCCGGAGCCTGGTGCGCTTCTCGCTGGACACGCTGTCGAGCGATGGCGCAGTGGCGTTGAACGGCGACCCGGGTAATTTCGAAATCTCGCCGGCGGGAAAGCTGGGCGCCGTGTGTTTCCCGGAAGAAGGCAAAGTCAGTCTGGTGGATCTGGAGGCGATGCGTGCGCGTGCGCCGCTCGCGCTGGGCACGCGTCTCACCAAAACTATCTTCCGGAAAGACGGTGCGCTGCTGCTGGTGGGGGTCGCCGCGCCCTCTTCGTTGGCGGTGATCAATACTGCCACCGAACAGGTGATGGTGCGTTTGCCGTTGGCCGTCGAGCCACAGAATTTCTGCTACAAAGCCGACGGCGGACAATTGTTCATCACCGGCCCAGGCATGGACGCCGTGGCGGTGGTTTATCCGTACACCACCGAGGTCGCCCGCACGGCCCTGGCCGGACACGGTCTCGGCTCGATGGCCGAATCGCTCGCGCCGGGTTATCTGTTTGTGGCCAACCCGGGCTCGGGCGATGTCAGCATTCTGGACATCGACACCCTGCGCGTTCTGGCGCGCGCCAGCGTGGGAGCCGATCCGGGGTCGATCCTGATTACGCCTGATAATCAGTACGCCCTGATACTGAACCGCCGCAGCGGAGACATGGCTGTGATCCGCATTTCTGCTGTGACGGCGCGCCGTTCGCGATCCGTCGCGCTGTTCAATGTGATTCCAGTCGGTTCGATGCCCGTGGGCGCGGCTATTCGCCGTTTGTAAGAGCTACCGCGCGGCGGCGGCGTCCGAAACGATCACGCGGTATTTCAGCGTCAAGGGCTTGCCGCGCTCCAGCGTGTACGGAGTGAGCCCCGGGAAGTTCACACCCAGGTAGCCGTAGTGGCGCAGGCACCAGCCGTTGGGATAGCCAGGATTCGCCGGCCCGATTTCCACGCGTAGCGCGGCGCGCTTTCCGGAGTAATCGGCGGCTAGCTCAGCCCAAGGATGCGGCGCCATGTTCGTGTCGCCTGCCTCCTTACCCTGATCGGTTGTGATGGTGGTATTTTCGCGCGGCGCGAAGCGGACGTTGAATCCGCCGTATCCCTTCTTGTACTTGGACTCGCCCAGAACCGCGACCGGCTCACCCAGCGCTTCAAAGGTGAGAGTGAAATCCAAAGCGCGCCGATTGCCCTCGGCCCGTTGGGCCACCACCAACACGGTTTCCTTCACCACTTTGCGTTCGCCCGCGTACCAACCGTTCTCAACGCTCAGCCTGGCCTGGTTGCGCGAGGTCTTCTTTTCAATCCAACGAACGAACTTCTGATGAATACCGTGAATGGACCACAGGTCAAGTTCCTCGGCGCCGATCTTCACGTGCGGCCAAGCCCAGAAGATGCCGCGATGATGCGGATGGTCGACGGGAAAATCATCGGTCACCACGGTGCCGTCCGGCGTCCAGACGGGATGCAGATAGCAGGCACGGCGGCGATCCTCCTTCATGCCCGCCTTCAACATCATGCCGTGGTTGTACACGTAAACGGGTTTGCCGGATTCGAGCAACTGAAGAGATGTCGCGCTCAGCTCGCGGAACTCGAACGGCCCCGCCGCTGAAAGCAACACGCTCGCGGCCATCAGCAACAGCATCGTTTTCTTCATGCTTTGATTCGCGCCTCGTCGATCTCGACGCCCAACCCCGGTCCGGTGGGCACTTCGATTTCGCCGCCTTTCACTTCGAGCGGCTTCTTCAAGTACGTCGCATTCAAGAACTGCGGTCCATTCAGCGCGGCGGGGTATTTCAGGCCGTAGGATGCAAACAGTTGCACGGCCGCCGCCAGCGATACGTCCGGATCGGTGAGTCCGCTTCCCAAAAACAGCAGCCCGGCATCACGAAGAATCTCCACCTGACGCCGCGCATCCCACAAACCGGCCGTGCGCGCGGGCTTTATCGCCACGCCATCCAGCAACCCCAGCTTGATGAACTCAACCAGTTCGATCGAGTTGACCACACCCTCGTCCATCAAAATGGGCAACGCGCCCTGCTTTTTGATTTCGCGAAAACCGGTGAGACGATTCGCGGCAACCGGCTGCTCGAGAATATCGACACCTAGATCGGCGAGTTTGGGCGCCACGTCGAGCGCCGTCGCCACATCGTAGCCTCCGTTGGCATCGGCCCACAAAAAACCATCGGGCGCGAGCTTGCGCACCATGCGGCACATCTCGATATCGAACTTCGGATCCGGCGAAACCTTCACGTTGAAGTTCTTGTAGCCGCGCGCGCGGCCCGCAGCCACCAGCGCCTCAGTTTCGGCGAGCGTGGTTGGATTCACCGTCCAGCTCAGTGTGATGCGCTTAAGGGGCTTCCGCCCCCAGCGTTCGGCCGCGCTCTGGCCACGCAACTTTCCCGCCAGGTCGTGCAGCGCCAGATCCACGCCGGCCTTGGCAATGGGCATGCCGGTCGAAAACGACGGACGAATGGCCTGGTTCATGGCCCGGTGCGCCCCATCGAGATCGAACGGGTCGCGCCCGATGAGGATAGGAGCGATGTAGTTCTTCAGCGTGGAAACCACACTCTCGGTGGTTTCGTAACTCCAACTCGGCACCGGAACGCACTGGCCCCATCCCACGGTCCCGTCTTCGGCCGTCAATTTGACCAGGACAGTGGGCCGCTCGGGCTTGGCGAAGAACTTGAAGTGCCCTACAATCGGGTACGCCAGCGGCAGGATATCCACTCGCCGGATGGCGGGAGCCGCCGCACGGACAACACCCGCCGCGGCCAACGTCGAAAACGCTCTTCGTGTCATCAGGACTGCTTGTTACTCCTACTCCGCGATCAGAACCTTGGTGAACTCCTTCAACCTGCGCAGGTCCGCCGGCTTGATCTCCGGATCGGTCACAATCAGGTCGCAGCTCTCCACCGGGCAAACATGGTAGAGCGCCTCGTGGCCGATCTTGCCCGAATCCACCACTAGAATCTTCTCGGTTCCGGCGCCCAGCATGTCCTTCTGAAATTCGGGGTCGTAGGCCATGACACCTTTGCTGAACGACACCGCGGCCGCGCCGAAGAACACCTTCCCGGCGTGTATGGCGCGCAGCGACTCGCCGACTTCGCGCCCCACCAGATCGTGACTGCTGCGCCGGTATGTTCCGCCAGTGAGCACCACGCGTACATCGCCCGCCGCACTCAGTTCATCGAGCACCGCTAGCGAGAAGGTGAACACGGCCACGTCCTGATGCCGGCGCAGATGGCGCGCGACGTATAAGGTGGTGGTCCCGGAATCCAACACTACGGCCTCGCCGTTCTTCACCAGTGCCGCGGCGGCGCGCCCAATGCGGTCCTTTGAATCGGCGCTCTGCACCGAGCGGTCCAGAAACGTTTTTTCCAGTGCGACGCCGCGCGACATCATGGCTCCGCCGGGAATTCGGATGATCTGCCCGCCGGCAGCGAGCTTCTCAAGATCCCGGCGCACCGTCATTTCGGAAATCGAAAAGTGCTCTGCGATCTCCGCGATGGAAGCGCTGGTACGGTTGCGCAGTAACCGTAGTATTTCGTCGCGTCGCGCGATATTATGTTCCGCCACGGGGGGTGCCTCGTCTGGATACTCGGACGAACCTACCTATCGTAATACGATTGAAAGATGCATGCGGCAGCGACGGCATAACTCAGGGCAATCCCCTAGCAAACCTTAGGCTCAAGTGTGTTATCTAAGGGTTCGGCGGCTTGGAATGTAGTACCATCCCGCCGTTGTCCGAGCCAGTTCCTGCCGATAGTTTCAGGAGAGGAGAGAGGAGTCCCTATGCTCCGCGGTGCCATTATTGCGCCCAATGTCGATCTTGCCGAACTGCTAACCACTCGTTTGAAAGAGGTTGGCGGCGTGGACGTAGTCCGTTGCCTGGATCATTACCCGGACGAAACCGCATTGCCGCGCTTCCTGCGAGGTTCAGCACCGCAAGTGGTTTTCCTTAGTGTCGACGACATGACGCTGGCGGCCAGCGTCGCCAAGTCCATCGAATCGTTCGTTCCCGGCACGCAATTGATAGCCATCCATCGGCAGATGGATTCTCAGTTGTTGCTGGAAGTGATGCGAGTGGGCATCCGCGAATTTCTGGCGGCGCCGTTCGATCGGCAAGCCGTCTACGACGCGCTGCGCCGCGCGGCCGAAGCGCTCGACAAGCATCCTCCGGCCATCGAAGCGTCCGATCAAATCTACGCGTTTCTGCCGTCCAAGCAAGGTGTGGGAACCACGACTTTGGCGGTGAACTTCGCCGGCGCCCTGGCACGGCGCGCGGACTACAACGCGCTGCTGGCGGATTTCGATCTGAACTCCGGCCTGGTGGGCTTCATGCTCAAGCTGGACCAAGGCTATTCGGTGGTGGATGCGGCGGAAAACTCCTCGCGGCTCGATGAAACGCTGTGGCCGCAGATGGTATCGAGCCTGGGCCGTCTGGACGTGATGCAAGCCGGGCACATGAATCCCAGCTACCGCATAGAGCCGTCGCAGGTGCGGCGCGTGCTGGATTATGCGCGGCGCAACTACAAGGCTATCTGCGCGGACCTGAGTGGAAACATGGAGCGCTATTCCGTGGAGATCCTGCACGAAGCCACGCGGATCTTCATGGTTTGCACGCCGGAGATCCCGTCGTTGCACCTGGCGCGCGAAAAACTGAACTTCCTGCGCGGGCTGGAAATCGACGGCAACGTTGAAGTGCTGGTGAACCGCGCGCAAAAACGCAGCGCCATCCCGTTGGCCGAAATCGAGCGCCTGTTGGGACGTAAGATCCTGATGACTTTCCCCAACGACTATGTCGGCGTGCACCGTGCTCTCACCCAGGGCACCTTCGTGCAGCAGAACAGCGATCTCGGTAAGTCGTTTGATAGTCTGGCTAAGGCCGTTCTCGAGGGCCGTTCACAGAAGACCATGCCGCAGCGCCGCTTCGTTGAGTACTTCTCGATTCTTCCGGCGCGCTACTGGATGCACCAGGAAGGCGGCAAGTAACCCAGGTTAGGCCATCCGGTGCGTGGGGCGTGGAAAGCCCGGATGGAAACACTCCGTTTCCAGATTGAGGCAACGTGCACCGGCTTCGCGTCGTGCCCGTTCCAGTGCCGTCCGCGCCAACTCTTCCAGAACTGCCGCGCTGGTTTGAACTCGCGCATTCACCACTAGAGTCGCGTCTTTGCTGAAGATGGGCGGCACCTGATCGCGCCACTCGGCTTCGCCGCCCGCCGTCGAGCTGATCTTCACTTCCTCGTCCCCGCAGCGCAGGAGAAACTTCACGTGGCCCACCGGAAGTTGCCGCTCGCGTATGCCGTCGACGAGGCCCGCTATCACCGTGACCACCGCTTCGCGCAAACGCCCGCTCGGTGCCGTCAGGCGTATGCGCTGGTCCAACCACGCCAGTTCGGCTTCGCCCGCTCCATAACGCGCGTAATCGATTTCGATGGCTTCGCCCGGGGCCACGCCTTCGGGCGCTTCGAGTAAACCGAGCCAAGCGTTAATTCCGCTGTCGTCGAGTGAATTCTGCACGCGGACGGTTTTCGACGGGAAGCGTTCGCGCGCCATTTGTTCCACGCGCCGGGCTTCCTCGGCATCGAGCAGGTCGGCCTTGTTCAGAATCAGCAGCCCGGCCTCTTCGATTTGCTTGTCGAAGATGTAGACTACGTTGTCGCTGAACGGCAGCGGTTCGCCCTGCAGACGACGCTTCAGCAGGCGTATGTCGGTGAACACGGAGAACGTCGTGCGTTCGGTGGGGATGCGCTTCAGATCTGCCAGCGGCTTAATGACCGTAGCCACCAGATCCGCGCACGAACCGACGGATTCGGCGAAGATCGCGTGAGGCATCGCCGTGCGCTCCAGTTCATCGAGGCGCGCTTCCAGATCGTCGTAATGGCAGCAGAAGCAGCCACCGGTGACTTCCACCGCGGGTACGCTGGCGCCGGTGACGAACGCCGTGTCCACCAGATAACGGCCCTGGTCGTTCGTGACCACGCCAACTCGCGCGCCGCGGCTCATCAACCGCTTTGCCGCGCCGATAATGGCCGTGGTCTTTCCGCTTCCGAGGAATCCACCTACCAGGTGAAGTTTCATTGCTATTGGGGGAGGCTGCGCTCGATTTCCGCTTCCAGTTCCTTGCGGCTGGGAATGATGGAAGAGAAACGCAGCTCACCGTTGATCAATAGCGCGGGAAGGTTCTTGAGTCCCAGTTTTTTGGCCCGGCGAATGTTGGCGCGCTCGACGGTCTTGCGTTCGACAACGTCGATGCGTCCCTGGAACCCGCTGCCCACCACCTTGGCCGCATCCAACATGTAGCCGCAGGCCGGGCAGGTATCGGCATCGATGGTGTAGACCTCGATCAGTGGTTTGTCCAGGTGCGCGTAATCCGGCATCTCTACATCGCCGGAATCGTCCGCCACCACGTAGTGGCTGAGAATGTGGCGCACGCTGTCGGGCTCGCGCAGTGCCTGCAACACACCGATAACGTTTTCTTCCGGCACGTCATAGGGCATGTCGCAGCCGGGAGCGATGATCAGGTTGTGATGTTCCACACGGTCCAGCAGATCCAGCACGTATTTCATGTTGTCCTGCTGCGTGCCGTTGAGCATGGTGGAGCTGAGCGGAATGTTGCCGCCGATCGCGATGTTGTAACGGTCGGTGATTTGCTTCGCCTTGGCCAGGTCAATGTTCTCGTCGATCGAAATGGAATCCGGCGCCGTCTTGGCCATCTCTTCCATGTTCTTGGTCGCGTCACCGCAGACGAAGAAAGAAGACAGCACCCCGGCCGCGCGCAGGTGCGCGAACAATTCGCGGAACGGATCGCCCAGAAGCGCGGCGAAGTGCTTGGGAGAAATCTGCGACACCACCGGATCGACGACGGCGATCACGTCCATGCCCGCATCGATGTACAGGTCCGCCATGCGGCGGCTCACTTGAGTGGTGTAGGCAATGAGGCGCGCGGCGAATTCCGGATTATCGTACATATCCAGAAACAGGTCCGAGCCGCGCAGATGCGACGCCAGCGTGAACGGCCCGCAGATCAGGCCGTAGAGCGCCGTGGTGTCGCCCACGGCTTGCTTCATGCGGCGCATCACATCGAGCACCATAGGCAGACGCCCGTCGCCGGCTTTCGGCAGCTTGGTGGGGACGTCCAAAGATGTTGCAAGCGGATGCGACGCCACCGACGGAGGCGCCTTGTCGGCCCACACCAGTTTGCAGCCCAGGATCTCGGCCTCCACCTGCAAGTCGAACATCACCGGTTGGCCGTCCGGCTGATAGTGGTGGTTCACTTCCACGAGCGACGCGAACAGCTTCGCGCCGTCGCTGAGCACTTCTCGAGCGTTGTAGCCCAGAAACTTACCCGCATGAATACCGGCGAAAGGCACCCATGGCACACGATCCAGCTTCTGGTGACGGAGCGTCCCCAGGAGCAGTTCTTTGCCCGTCATAGTTCGTCCTCTCTTGTTTAGGATGCTGTGATCCGGCCGTTAGTTGCACTCGGCAACTAGCGGACCGGCGAGTTCCTTCAAGAAGAACAAGCGCCCCCTGAGCGTCGGCATGTAGCTGGACGGCACCCAGCGGTTGGGGCCGTAGCGCAGCGTCATCCAGAAGCTCAAGCCTTGCCACATCATGCCGCGTCCCAGTGTGCCGTCGGCGCCGCCAATGATGCGGTCGGCGGTCAGGAACAGGCCCGGACCGATGGTGTTGGCGCGCGTCGAAACCAGCGTCGTGCGGCTTTTGAAGCTGGTGATGGCATTCTGCTCGATGGTGAGCGGGTGGAGCTTGGCGCCCAGACGGAAGCTCTGCTTCTTCCATTCCTCGTCGGACGCGAACTCGGCGGCGAAGTGCGGCTCCCAGAACGCGATGTGGCAGACGCGCCCGATGCCGAAGATCACAATCAATTCCGTGCCCGCGGCTTTGAGTTCGCTGATGCGGTCCGGATAAGTGGGCAGCAGTTCGCGCGTGGCGAAGAAGCGCTGCTTCTCGGGAACCGTCAGTTTGCCGAGCGGCCCGTAAAAGGCCTGCTCCATGGCGTATTGGAAGGCGCCGGGATTCGTTGGCGGCAGCGTGTTGCCTTCGCCGTCGCTCCACTCATCCATGTTGAAACCGTAGACGTGCTCGCAGGACAGGCCCCACTCCTTCAGGAAGTAGACTGCCCAGCGGTACATGCCCATAGGCCCCACGGGCAGGATCAGCGCGAGCTTCTTACCGGCCATTTTGGCGTTGCCGATGCGCAGCGCGATTTCGTGGCCCATGAAGGTGTCGAAATCGGCGAGCGTGTCGCAGGGAATGGGCGCAAACTCCGGATGCCACCACGGCTGCCGCTCAGTGACGCTTTCGGGCGCGCACGAGGCGCACGCGTCCATCTTGGCAAGGTCCCAACCGGCGGGGAAGAAATTCTCCAGTAATGAACCCTTCAAAGTGCTGATCAGATCGATGCTAGCTTCGGGTTTGCTCATGGCGTGTGTCCCTCATCATGTTACCCAAAAAGAGAGGAGGTCAAAGAACGGCCGGCCACGCTAAATCCCAGAAACAAGCTTCGCCGCCAACGCCACGCGGTCGGCAATGCGTTCGACGAGAATGCTCTCATTCGGTGCGTGGATGCCTTCGCCCACACCACCCAACCCATCAAGCGTTGGAATGCCCAGAGCCGCGGTGAAGTTGCCATCCGAACCGCCGCCGGTTTCAGCTTCCTGAAGTTCCACGCCCATCTCACCCGCAAGCTTCTGCGCCAACCGCGCCAGCTTCACCACGCCGGCCGTGCGTTCAAGCGGCGGCCGGCTGATACCGCCTTCCACCGTGATCGAGCAACGCTTGTCAAACGGTTTGAGCGAACGCATCAGGCGTTCGATGCGCGCCCCGTCGCGCGCGCGCCACACCCGCAGGTCGCATTCGAGCGTGGCCGAGTCCGCCACCACGTTGGGACGCGTCCCGCCATTGACCACGCCGGGGTTCACGGTGATGCCTTTCGCGAGATCCGTGAAACCGGCGATGCGCTCGATCTGCCGTGCCACTTCAACGACCGCGCTCGCGCCGGCGGCAAAGTCCACACCGGAATGCGCCGCTTTGCCGCGGATGCTGATGCGGAAATCGCCCACGCCTTTACGCGCTGTTTTGAGACGGCCGTCGAGTCCGAGCGCCGGCTCCATCACCAGCACCGCCAGACTGCGGCGCGCTTCGGCTTCGGTGTGTGGCCTGGAAGAAGGGCTGCCCACTTCCTCGTCGCTATTGAGCTGCAAGACCACGTCGTGCGCCACCGGGATGTCCAGATCGCGCAACGCGCGCATGGCGAAGATGAAGAACGCGATGCCGCACTTCATGTCGAACACGCCCGGTCCCCAAAGCCGACCCTTGGCTTCGCGGAAAGGCATGGTCGCGAGCGTGCCCAGCGGCCACACCGTATCCATGTGGCCCAGCGCCATGATCTGTCCTTGTTTGCGGCGCCCCGGCAGCTTGAACTTCAGGCGCAGGTGGCGGCCGAACTTGCCGCCTGGAATGGTGCGCGCCGTGGCGCAATCGATGGTGCGCGACGCCACCAGATCTACCAAACGGTTGACGGCGACCGGCGAATCCGAAGGCGACTCGCAGGCCACCAGTTCGCCGATAAGGGCTTTGGTCTCAAACAACTGACCACGTGCGTAAGCAAGATAAGGGTCCATCGCTTGCTATAATAGCGAGACTGCATGAGCGTATTGGACATACAAGCTATTCGCGAGATTCTTCCCCATCGCTTTCCGATGCTGTTGGTGGACCGAATCATTGAGATGGAGCCCGACCGCATCGTCGGCATCAAGAACGTCACGGTGAATGAACCGTTTTTCACCGGGCACTTTCCCGAATTCCCGGTGATGCCGGGCGTGCTCATTATCGAAGCGATGGCGCAGGTGGCGGGCGTGCTGGTGCTCAAGGAAATCGAGAACCGCAAGGAGAAGCTGGTGCTGCTGGCTTCGGTGGATCAGGCCAAGTTCCGCCGCCCGGTGCTGCCCGGCGATCAACTGCGCATCGAAATGAAGATGGTCAAGAAGAAGGCCTCGGTGGTGAAGATGTGCGGACAAGCCACGGTGGACGGCGCCGTGGTGGCCGAAGCCGAAGTGATGTGCAAGCTCGCCGAACGTCCCGACAAGCAACCGTCCGAGACGCCCGGCGCCTGAGGCGCCCTACATGCCCATACATCCGTCGTCCATCGTTGATCCGGCGGCGAAGATCGCGGAAACGGCTGACATCGGCCCGTGGTGCTACATCGGCGCGGAGGTTGAAATCGGCGCCCGCACACGCCTGATGGCCAACGTCTACATCGAAGGCGTCACCACCATCGGCGAGGACAACGTCTTCTTTCCGTACACCACGGTCGGCGTGGCGTCGCAGGATCTCAAATACAAAGGCGAGCGCGCTTACACGCGCATCGGCAGCCGCAACCGTATACGCGAGTTCATTACCATACACCGCGGCACGGAAGGCGGCGGCCTGGTCACTTCGATCGGCGACGACAACCTGCTGATGGCCTACGTGCACGTGGCGCACGATGTGACCATCGGCAATCGCACCGTGCTGGCGAACGCGGTCACCTTCGGCGGACACGTGACGGTGGGCGATTGGGCGGTGATCGGCGCTTCCACTGGTGTGCACCAGTTCTGCCGCATCGGGCGCCACTCGATGATCGGCGGCTACAGCGTGGTGACGCAGGACGTGATGCCGTTTTCGACCACGGTGAGCGATCGCGAAATCAAGGTCTTCGGCGCCAACAAGAACGGCCTGGAGCGGCGCGGTTTTTCGGCCGAAACCATCGATGCGCTGCGCAAGGCCCTGCGTCTGCTCACGCACGCCGGGCTCAACACCACGCAAGCGGTGGAACGCATTCGCGCCGAAGTGCCTGCCCAGCCCGAAGTCGACGAACTGCTCGAATTCATCGCCTCCAGCACGCGAGGCGTGGTGAAATAGCAGCTACGGGCGCGTGTTCGGCACCGCCCGACGCGGTATGCGATACGGTCTGATTGCCGGTAACGGACGCTTCCCCATTCTGGCGCTGGAATCGGCGCGCGCGATGGGCCACGAAGTCGTCGTCGTCGCCATCAAGGAAGAAGCCGCGGCGGAAGTTGAAACGCTCGGCGCGCGCTGCTACTGGATCTCGCTCGGCCAACTGAGCCGCCTCATTGAAATTCTCAAAGACGAAGGCATCCGCGAAGTCACCATGGCCGGGCAGGTCAAGCACGCGCAGATCTTTTCGTCGATCCGCCCGGACTGGCGGTTGGTGAAGCTGCTCGCTTCGCTTACGCGCAAGAATACGGATTCGCTCATCGGCGCGGTGGCCAACGTGCTGGCCGAGGAAGGCATCACGCTGATGGATTCGACCGCGCTGCTCAAGCCGTTGCTCGCGGGCGAAGGAGTACTGGCGCGGCGCAAACCGTCGAGCGAAGAGCGTTCCGACATCGAATACGGACGCAAGATCGCGAACGCATTGGCCGGTTTCGACATCGGGCAGAGCGTGGTGGTGGCCGACGGCGCCTGCGTCGCGCTCGAAGCCATGGAGGGCACTGACGCCACGCTGCGCCGCGCCGCCGCACTCACCAACGGCAAGCCGCTCCGGCTCATCAAAGTTTCGCGGCGCAGGAAGCACATGCTGTTCGACGTTCCGGTGGTGGGGCCCGCCACCATCGACGTCATGAAAGAAACCGGCGCTACGGCGCTGGCCGTCGACGCGGGCCGCACGCTGATGCTGGATCGCGAAGAGATGATCGAAAGAGCGGCGCGGGCCCAGGTGGCCGTGGTTGGGTACGCTCCCGAGGAGGCGAATTGAGCACGATACGGATGGCCGTGGTAGGCGCCGGGCAGTTTGGGCGCCGGCACATGCGCGTGATACGCGAGTGCGGCCGTGCCGAGTTGGTCGCCGCCGTCGATATCAACCGCGCAAACGTCGAGCACGCCGCCGCGGAATTCGGCTGCCAAGCGTTGTCGAGCGTCGCCGAATTGGCCGGTCAGGTCGACGCGGCCATCGTGGCCGTGCCCACCACCGCGCACGCCGATGCCGGTTGCGCGCTGATGGAAGCCGGCATCGACGTGCTGGTCGAAAAGCCCATCGCGCCCGATATGGCCTCAGCACAGCGTCTCATCGACACCGCCGCCGCGCGCGGACGTATCTTGCAGGTGGGACACCTGGAACGCTTCAACCCGGCCATCACCGCGCTGGACGGCCTCATCAAGCTGCCATTGTTTTTCGAAGTGCATCGCATGAGCATTTTCACGCCGCGCAGCCTGGACGTGGATGTGGTGCTGGATCTGATGATTCACGATCTGGACATCGTGCTAGCACTGGTGAAACAAGCTCCGAGTGAAATCCGCGCCGCCGGCATCTCCATCCTTTCGCGCAAAGTGGACATCGCCAATGTGCGTCTGGCGTTCCCCACCGGCTGCATCGCCAATCTGACGGCGAGCCGTGTCTCCACCGAACGCGTTCGCAAGCTGCGTGTGTTCCAACCGCGCGAATACATCTCGGTCGACTACACGCGGCAGGAAACGCACGTGCTGAAGGTGGGCGCCGATCACCAGATCCACTTCGAGCCTTTGGGGGTCGAAAACAAAGAGCCGCTGCGGTTGGAGTTGGAGAGCTTCCTGGATTCGGTGGAAAGCCGCGCATGCCCACGCGTTACCGGCGCCGATGCCGCGCGCGCGTTGGAGGTTGCGCTCGGCATTCTTGGTAAAATTGAAGAGCACACCCGGGTGGTCGCGCAGACGGTCGCAACATACCAACAAGCCCATTGAATCGCCGATGCGCGCCGGGCAACCTTCGCGCTTCGCCGAACGTCCTGAGTAGATGGCCCATGAACGCGCCCGTCCAGACCGAGCAGCCTGAGACCTCCGCGTCACCGTTGTTGTTTCAGTACGAAAGTCCATCGAATACGGGCCGCATCCTGCGCGCGGGCCTTGGTTCCGTCGCGGCCCACGTGGCGTTCGTGGTGGTGCTTGCGTTGTTGCCCGCCAGCACCTTCGTGCACCACGGACCGCTGTCGGAGCTTGCGCAGCGAATCACGCCGCTCATCGCCCCGCCCAGCGATTTGACGCAGGCAGCACCAAATCGCGGTGCCGTCAGCAAGGAATTGGATCTGCCTGGATTGCTCCCGCAGCCGCGCGTCACGTTGCCACCCGGACCGGTCTCGACGACGCGACCGGCCGCTTCCGCTGCCAACCCCATGCCGATGCCGGCGTTGCCCGAACCACCCAAGATGGAAGCGCCCACGCCGATGGCACAGGTGCCGCAGTTGGGCGCGCCCAACATGACGCCTCCGCAAATCGAGCCCGTCGAAAAGCCCAAGCTCACTTTCGAAAGGCCTGGAGCTACGACGGGCGCGGCGACGGCGCCGTCCGGCAGCCTGGCTCGTACACCCGCGCTGCCCGCGCCCTCGCAGTCCATACAAGAAGCCGGACGCGCGACGGCGCGCGGCCATTCCGGCGGCGGACTGGTCATCGGTGATCTCGGCGATGGCGTGGGCGGACTCGGCGATGGGCTCAACCTGCCGCCGTCGCCCGGCCGCAACGCGAGTTCGCTTGAACTGCTGAGCGATCCGATGGGCGTGGACCTGAAGCCGTATCTGGTGCGCGTGCTTTCCGCCGTACGGCGCAATTGGCTCGCGGTGATCCCGGAGAGCGTTCGCTACGGGCGCCGCGGCCGTGTGCTGGTTCAATTCGCCATCGCGAAAGACGGCGGCGTGCCGAAGTTGGTCATCGTGATGCCGTCGGGCAGCGACGCTTTGGACCGCGCGGCGGTGGCCGGCATTAGTGCGTCAAATCCATTTCCTCCCCTGCCCGCCGAATACCGCGGCAATCAGCTACGTTTACAGCTCAATTTCAGCTACAACCTGCGCGGCCAGTAAGAGCGCCGTGCGACAATTGAAGTTCCCCATGCAAATGCGCTTCTACGCCGCCATGGCCTGCTATGCGATTCTCGCCGTCGCGGCGTGGCTCACCCTGGATGGCAAGTTCCGCACAGTGGTGTGGATCCTGTTGGCCGCCTTCGCCGTGAAGACGTATCTGGCGAAGCTGCAGCAAGCCTAACTAAGGGTCTTAAGGTATTTACCCGACCGGTATTCCTCTCATGCCTTCGGCGTATCCGCCGATAAGTAACCAGCGAGCGAAGAGCACGAGCTGAAGTAAGTTTCATTCTGAAACGTCGATTTCAGCTTAGAACTAGACCGGGCGAGAGTACCGTTCCGAATTGAGACTCACCCGGAGCCGCTCAGGGAAGGCTCGGATGCATCGCGGCGAACGAAGAACGGACTCAACTCCTTTAGATCCACTGGCCGGATCTTCTCCCGAAACCTTAGACCTTAGTTTTTCTCCACCCCAAACGCGTGTAGTTGGCACCCGCTCGCGACTTGGCGCGACGCGTGCACTTCTCAGTGCGCCGGCCGATAAGGTCCGGCGCCGAACGGCAAATCAGGCGCAGCCGGTTGCCGGGAGTAAGGGGAAGGGAGAACCAGATCCGATGTCAGCACAAGCCGCACTTGCTCAAACCGTGAAGGGTGCCAGAGCCCGCCGCGACCGTGTGGTGCTGGAACACCTGCCGCTGGTGAAAGCCATCGCGGTGCGGGTCCACGAGAACTTGCCCGTTCACGTCGACCTGGACGATCTGGTGCATGCCGGCATCCTGGGTCTGTTCGACGCCGCCACCAAGTATAATCCTGACAAGCAGGTGGCTTTCTCCAGCTACGCCAAGCACCGCATCAAGGGCGCCATCCTGGACAGTCTGCGGCAGCTCGATTGGGCCTCGCGCGATCTGCGGCGCCGCCACAAGCAGGTGGAAGCCGCCACGCGTGATCTATCGGCATCGTTGCAGCGCACTCCCACCGAAAGCGAACTGGCGGCCAAGATGGGCGTCGAAGTGGACCGCTGGCGGCAGATGGTTCTGGATCTTCGCAACGTCGGCCTGGTTTCAGCTTCCACGCGCGCGCCCGAGCAGGAAGAACTGCCCGCGCCGGACTTCCCGAGCAAGCCCGAAACGCAACCCGACAACATGTGCGCGCGGCATCAACTACGCGAACTGCTGAAGAGCGCCATGACGCGGTTGCCGGAGCGCTATCAGAAAGTGGTGGTGCTCTACTACACCAACGAGATGACCATGAAGGAAATCGGCAACGTCATGGGCATCAATGAAAGCCGCGTATCGCAGATCCACAAGGCGGCACTGGAAAAGATGGCTACGGCGCTCGAGGAAGCCGGGATCAATTCGATTCGCGCGTTCTAGTTATAGCCGCGGGCTACACGCGCCCGCGCCACGGTCTTCGCGGTGGGCTTGGGAGCCGGAATGCTCACCGGATGGTAGCGGAACCAACTGGCGATGTAGCGGTCGTCCACTTTGCGGCGCTTCATGATCTCGCGGCGCTTGGCAACCACACTGCGCCAGTTGCGCGCCAGATACCAGAACGCCTTCAAGGAGCTGTGCTCCCAGGCCAGGCAGCACGCCACCACCAGTAGGTCGCGCAGCGTGATCGAAAACCAATTGCGCCGGTAAAGATCCGGAGTGATGTTCTTGATGCGCATCAAGAAACGGTTCTTCACCGAGTGCATATTGATGACGGCCGGCAGTGCGCGGCGATTGCCGGGCAGCGCGCTACGCACATGGTAGCCGCGCGCCAGCGGCGTGTAGACGCACTTCCATCCGAATAGCTGCGCGCGCCAGGCCACGTCGGCGTCTTCACGGTAGACGAAGAAGTCGGTATCAAAGAACTCGTTCGATATGGAGACGTCCTCGATCATCTCCCGGCGGTAGAGCGCCGCCGCGGCCGATGCGCCGAACACGTATTCGTGCTTCAGGAAATGACCGTTATCCACTTCCTGGCTGCCGCGGTCCAGATGGCGCAGCATGGGCGTGAAGTAGATGCCGGTGGAATCGACCAGAGGCTTTTCGGGAAGATCGAAGGTGGCCGTCATGGTCAGCAGCTTGCCGCAGACGCTGCCGATCTTGGGGCTGATGTTGCCCGCCTCGACCAGGGCCTGAATGAATCCGGGCAGCAGCAGCAAGTCGGGGTTCAGCGCCAGAACCCAATCACCGCTCGACATGCGGATGGCCTGATTCTGCGCGGCCGCGAAGCCCAGATTTTCGTTGTTGTAGACGATCTGGCAGCGGTCTTCGAACTGCTCCAGAATGTCGCTGGTGCCGTCGGTGGAGGCGTTATCGACGACAATGATCTCTTTGTTGGGATACTTCTGGGCCAGCACGCTCTCCAGGCAGCGTTTGATAAACCGTCCGCTGTTGTAGGTGACGATAGTGACTGAGACGAGTTCGTTAACTGGCATTCACTAGCACTCGCGCACTGGAGTTTGTTTTCACCCTTTTACAGGACCGGAACCGGTTCTCCTTTCCGCCCGCCATCCGCGCCTGACATCAGGCGGCGGACCGCGAGTTGCATCAATTTACCACAAACCGGTAACGGCCGCAGGCTCCGCTCCCCAAGCATCCCCGCTACTGTACGCGGAACCACGCCTAATAAAACCGACGCGGCCACACACCGGGTGGCCGTCCCCGACAGGTGTTTCGCCGCATACTTAAGTAGGTTAGCATACCAGTAAACCTGCCTTTGGTCCCACTGTAAAAGTCTGGATGAATACCCGCCGCGATGACGCGCCACCGCCGACGGAACATAACGCAGCCGGTAGCCCCTTTTTCGCGCACGCTGGGCGTAGTCCACGTCCTCAAACCACAGCGGATGGAAGCCTTCATCGAAGCCTCCGAGCGCCTGCCATGCGTCGCGGCGCAGCATCAATAGGGCACCGGCGGGCTGTTCAACTTCCGCGGCTTGCTCCGAGTCAAGATCAAGCGCGCGGTAGCGGCGGTTAACAGGATTGAACGGCAGTAGCCGGTTCACGCCGAGCGCTTCAAACGAGAGCGTCCATCCGGTGGGAAACCGCCGCACCAGAAAACCAGCCTGCGGGTTTCCTTGCAGGTCGATCAATCTCCCGCCGGCCGCGGCCACGTCCGGTTCCCGGCAGGCGTCCACCAAAGCGTCCAACGGAGTCTCGAGCCGCGCGTCGGGATTCAACAGCAGCACGAAGGGGCAATCGAGCGACTGTATGCCCTGGTTGGCGGCGGCGGCGAATCCACGATTTACTGAGTTGGCGATCAAACGCACCGCCGGCCGCGCGCGAACTTCGTCCACAGTCCCGTCCGAGCTGGCGTTGTCCACCACCACGATGTCACTGGAAAAGCGCAGAGCGGCATCCAGGCAGGCGCCGATCTCGGCCTCCGCGTTCCAGGCGACGATGACGATTCCGCTTTCGCTCATGTCAGCGCGAAGTACAGCCTCCAATACCAATCCTCGCCCGCGGCGCGCTGCAATTCGCGAATCTCCTGTTCGCTCGAGCGCAGCAATTCGGCCAGACGCGGATGATCGCTCTGGCCGCGCACGGCGGCGCACATCCGCAGACCTTCCATTTTGCCCGCCAGCCAAGCCCTGGCGCAGCCATGCCGCAACGCCACCAAGCCCCACAGCAACTGTCCCGCAACGGCCGGCCAGCCGAAGCCGCCCAACCATTTTCGGGGATAGTGTTTGGCGGCCAACAGGACCTGATTGCGGGATATCAATCTCACCTTGTCCGGATGCCACTCGCCCAACGTCGCGCTGCCGCGATGCCGCGCCACGGCGGCCGGCTCGTACACGCCGTCGAAACCGTGCAACGCACACCGCAGGCCGAAATCGACGTCTTCGAGATAAGACTCGAAACGCTCATCGAGCCCGCCGGTGGTTTCGAACACCTCGCGGCGGATCAGTGTGGCGGTCAACGAAGCGAAGCGAATCCGTCTTTCCAGATTCCAAACCGGGGCGTCCGGTTTCGCTTCGCCGCAGCGCCAGGCACAGGCGCTACGCGCCACGGCGTCGAAGGTGCCGTCCAATACGTCAGGCCGGGAGGCCTTCACCAGCTTGCCCACCGCGAACCATGCGTCCGATTTTTCCGCCGCGCCTAGCAACCGCTCGATCCAACCCGGTTCGGGTTCGACATCGTTATTAAGCACCGCCACCCATTTGGTGTGGCACTGCGCCACTCCTTCGTTGACGGCTGCCGCGAAGCCACGGTTGCGCTCTAGCTGGATAACGCGCGCGCCGGCGCGCTGAGCCACTTCTACCGAGTTGTCCTGACTGGAATTATCCACAACCAGAATTTCCTCGACGGGCACACTTTGCGCGGCGAGTGAGCGCAAAACAGCGGCAAGTAGATCCTGCCGGTTCCAATTCGGAATGATTGCGGTCACCGCCATCGGCATGTGTTTGGTTTCCAAGCCAGAGTGGACGGGGCCTCCCGGAACGGCAGGCGGGTGCGGAAATTGAATCTTATCACTTCCGGCGGCGGGGAGCAAAGCGTTTCTTAACCAGGAAGAACAGGTTGTGAAACCCGTCGCGCCAGGGATTGAGCTTGATTTCGCCCAGTCGCGACGAGTACTGGATGGAAAGCTCCCGGAAACGCACGCGCGAGTTTTTGAGCGCTTCGATCTTGATCTCCTCGCTGAACGCCATGCCGTCGCTGGTGAGATCCATCTCTTCGAGAATCGAACGGCGGAAGACCCACATGCCGGATTGCGAATCGCGCACCCAACGCAGGTAGAGGATCGACATGGCCACCGAAAGCACCAGGTTGCCGAACTTGTGTTTAAAACTCATGGCATGGCGGTCGCGCACGGGAAAACGCGACGCGTTCAGAAAGTCGGCTTCCAGGTGCAGGAAAGCTTCCAGCAGGTAGGAGATGGCGTCCACCGGATAGCTGTGATCGCCGTCCAGCGTGATGATGACGTCGCCGGTGGCCTGCTGGAAGCCGCGCTTGTAGGCGCGCCCATAGCCGCGCACCTCCTCGCGAATTACCTTGGCGCCCAGGCTTTGCGCCACCGTCGAAGTGCCGTCGGTCGAACCATTGTCGACGACGATCACTTCGTCGATGAAGTCCGGCATGCGGCGCAGCACTTTCTCGACGCCCTGTTCTTCGTTCAAACAGGGAATGATAACCGTGATCTGGAGGTCCTTATACATGAAGTATGATGGTGAATGCCATGAAGTGGATCGTCCCACTATTATGCAGTTTCCCGTTGCTGGCTGGGCTGGCCGATGTGAAAGCCGTTTATTTGCTGCCCATGTCGCACGGGCTCGATCAGTACTTGGCGAACCATCTCACCAAGGCCGGCATCTACCAAGTTGTAACGGACCCCAAGCGCGCCGACGCGGTATTAAGCGATCGCGTGGGCGAGGTTCTGGAAAATCAACTCCAGGAACTGTACGCCGATCCGAAGCCCGCACCGGAAAAGAAGAAGGACCCGCCAGAAGCGGGCTCGGCTGCCAGTGACGTCGCGGCTTTCGCCGGTGCAGGTAAGCGGATAGGCTCTTTCGCGGGCGGCAAAGGCAATCTATTCCTGGTGGACGTGAAATCGCGCACCGTCGTGTGGTCCACCTACGCGCGGCCCAAGTACCCCACCCCGCAGCATCTCGATGCCATCGCCAAGGAAATCGTTGAGCGACTAAACCTGGCGCTGCACCCG
>CAZDIZ010000032.1:28911-39812 GCA_964505625.1 uncultured Solibacteraceae bacterium
AGATGTCCGAGGTGCAGAACTTGCACTTCGTCGCATCCACCGCCACGCCCTCCTTGCAGCGCGGACAGGTCTTGGTGGGCGCGGCGGGAGCGGGTGCTTCTTCCTTGATGCACGCCTTCGTGATGATGTAGATGCAGAACGCTATCACCACAAAATCCACGATGCTGCCCACGAAACTGCCGTAGTTGATGGCGTTCACTACTTCCTTGCCGTCGGCGCCCACCGTCTTGCTCAGGATCATTTTCGCGGTGCGCCACTCTCCACCAGGGATCAGTAGACTCACCAGCGGCATGACGATGTCGGCCACCAGCGACGAAACTACCTTGCCGATGGCGCCGCCGATGATCACGGCTATAGCCAGACCCAATACTTGATGCTTGAGAAGGAAATCCCGGAATCCCTTGACCATTGCTTCGCTCCTCCGTCTTGCCCGTTCGCAGGGCTTTGCATCATCTTAACGGATTTCGCGCAAGCGTAGAGGGCCTACTTCGCCATGTCGCGGTGTGTGGATTTGACCGTGTAACCGGCGCGTGTGAGACGCCGGCGGATTTCGTCGGCCATCATCACCGAGCGGTGCCTTCCGCCAGTGCATCCGAAAGCGATGGTGAGGTAGCTCTTGCCTTCGTGAATGTAGTGCGGAAGCAGATAGATCAGTAGCTGCGAGATGCGCTCGACGAACTCCACCGTCTGTGGAAACGAGCGTATGTAAGCCGCCACCCGCGGATGCCGTCCGCTCAACTCCTTGAACTCCGGCATGTAGTTCGGGTTAGGCAGGAAGCGGACATCGAAAACCAGGTCACTGTCGGACGGCACGCCGTGGCGGAATCCGAAGCTGGTCACGTAGACCATGATCTTGGATTCCTCTCGCGCGCCGCGGAACTTGTCCTCGACGACTTTGCGCAGCTCATGCACGTTGAACTTCGACGTGTTGATGATGTGGTCGGCCAGCGCGCGGATGGGCGCCAGATGCTTGCGCTCGGCCGCCAGGCTGCGCGCCACGCTGCGGTCGGTGCCCAACGGATGGGGCCGGCGCGTTTCGCTGAAGCGGCGCACCAGCGTGTCCGCGTCGGCCTCCAGAAACACCAATGTGGTATCGATGCTACGCCGCAAGCGGCGGTAGATCTCGGGGAACTTCTTCAGCTCCTCGCCTTCGCGAATATCCACCACCAGCGCCGCGCGGCGCACTGTGGGCGATTCCTTGGTGAGTTCGGCGAACTTGAGGATCAAGCCCACCGGCAGATTATCGACCGAGTAGTAGCCGAGGTCCTCGAGCACCTTGAGCACCGTGGCCTTCCCCGAACCGCTCAGCCCGGTCAGAACCACAAGTTCGGCCCTGGCGGCGTCCTTTTCCCCCGTGCTCTTGGTGCGCATTTTCGACGTGCCGTCAGGCCTCCACCAGTGTGAAATGGCCGTCGCGGCGGCGCAGCAGTACGTGTACCCGGCTGGATTGCGCGTCGCGGTAAATGAAGTAGTCGCGGTCCGGCCCGATGGCGATCAGCGCTTCCTCCACCGTCATGGGCTTGGTGTTGGCGTGCTGGTCGATGTGGTAGACCTTCAATACCTGGCCTTCCTCGGCTTCGACCTCGGCCGCCACCGGACCTGTGCTTTCCAGCTCTTCTTCCTCGCCGCGCTTGGGCGTGCGCTTGTTGTCGCGCCACTTGGTGCGCAGTTTCAGAACCTGCTTTTCCAACTTATCCACGGCCGTCGTCAGGGCGGCAAACTGATCAACATCGCTGGCCACTCCGACCAACGGATGATCCCCGAACCGGATCGTCACCTCGGCGTGATTCAAATGGCGCTCAACGTTAAGAATGACATGCGCTTCCTTGTCGACCCCTCCGCTACGGTCCAGCAGCTTGCCCAGTTTGTCGAAGCGGGAATCGATCTTACGTTGTTGTGCCGGTGTGAAAACGCCCTGCTTTCCTGTGTAACTGACGATCATGCGTCCCTCCGTGAACTAGGAAATTTCACTTTCGAGCACGTCTCTGATGCGTGGACGGGATATTCATGTCCTCGCGATACTTGGCCACCGTACGCCGGGTGACCTGTATGCCTTCCGCGCGAAGCCGTTCGGTGATTTGCTCGTCGGTGAGCGGATGAGCCGAGTCTTCCTCGTCGATCATCTTTTTCACCTTGCGCTTCAAAATCAACAAGGGAGTCACGCTGCCTGATGGCCCCTGCACCGCTTCCGAGAAGAAGAAACGCAATTCGAACACACCCTGCGGCGTGTGCACGAACTTGTTGGCCACCGCGCGGCTTACCGTCGACGGATGCACTCCTATCTCTTCGGCCACGTCCTTGATCATCATCGGCTTTAGTTCGTCGATGCCGCGATCCAGGAAATCGACCTGCCGCCGCACAATGGACTGGCACACACGCAGAATGGTGTTCTTGCGCTGCTCGATGTTCTTCATCAACATCAAGGCCGACTGGAAACGCTCCTTGACGTAGTTGCGGACTTCCTTGTTGGGCTCCTGCGTACGATCGAGCATCCGGCGGTACTGTGCGTTCAGCCGCAGTTGCGGGATGTCCTCGTCGTTGAGTTGGATGATGTAGTCGTCGCCCTCCTTTGAAATGAAAACATCGGGTTCTACCTGGCGCGCTCCCGGGCCCGAATAACGCAGGCCTGGACGCGGGTCCAGGTGCTTGATCACTTCTACTGCGATTTCGATGTGCCGCATCGGCCGGCCGAGCAGCTTCGCCAGTTCCTTGTACTGGCGCGTTTCGACCAGCTTCAGATGGTCGGAAACGATCTGCCAGGCCACACCGCCCTCGCCGTTCCGGCTGGCCACCTGCAACAGCAGGCATTCGCGCACGTCGCGCGCGCCCACGCCGGCCGGGTCGAGCGACTGTACGGCCTTCAGCGCCGCTTCCAGATCCGCCATCTTGTACTCGCCGCTCGAGGCCATTTCCTCGATCGAGGCGGTCAGATAACCGTTCTCATCCAGGTTACCGATGATCGACTCAGCGGCATCGCGCACCGGGTCGGTCAGTACCACCAGGCTCAATTGGCTGTGCAAATAGTCCGAGAGCGTCACCGGCGCCGACAAGAATGTCTCAAAGGAAGGTTTGTCCGGAGATTCCGACGCCGGGCTTTTGTAGCCCGGGTCCAGGTAATCGTCGAAAAAGGACCCGAAATCAATTTCGTCGAACGGGTCGGTGGATTTCGAGGCTTCGGCCGGTTCGTTGCTCTCGGCTGTATCGGCCTCGGCTTCCTGCGCCCTTGCGGACCCGGCCGTGCCGGCCCCTTCTTCCAGCGCGATTTCCGAGGCCGCTTCGGCCGCCTCGGTCTCACGTTCGCCGTCGCTGACGGCCAACACACCGGCATCGGCAGGCTCGGCCACGCGTTCGGCCTCCAGCAGCGCCTGGACCTCTTGCTGGGTGAGTTCCTCGCCGCCTTCGCCGCTTTCCTCCAGTACGGGATTCGCCGCGACTTCCTGCGCGATCATGTCCTTCAGCTCCAGGCGGTTCAGTTGAAGGACGGTCACCATCTGCACCAGACCGGGCGTCAGGATCTGTTTCTGCGCCACTTTCATCTGGAGCTGCGGCCTCTGAGAAAGCAAGCTCATCTGGCTTCATAATACCAGAACGGTTTTTGACTGAACTCACGCGATGGCGGCACCCTGGCAAACCGGGGCCGATTGCGGCGGTGCCGCATGTGACATAATCCGCAACATGCGCTATCGTAGCCGGGTTCTGGCTCTGCTGTTCTTCCTCTCGATCGTCACCTACATCGACCGTGTCTGCATCGGCGTCGCAAGCCCGCGTATGCAGGAGGAACTCGGCATTCCACCCTCGAAATGGGGGCTGGTGCTGGGCGCGTTCGCCATTTCCTACGCCGCCTTCGAGCTTCCCAGCGGCGCCATGGGCGACCGCATCGGCCCGCGCAAGGTGTTGACCCGCATCGTGCTGTGGTGGAGCGTTTTCACCAGCCTGACGGGCGCCGCCACCAGCTATGTGCAACTGCTGGTATACCGTTTTCTGTTCGGCGCGGGCGAGGCGGGGGCCTATCCCAACACGAGCGGCGCGATTGCGCGGTGGTTCCCGGCCGCCGAACGCGGGCGCGCGCAGGGTGTGGTCTGGATGGCCAGCCGCGTGGGCGGCGCGCTGTCGCCCCTGATTGTGGTCCCGATTCAGGCGCACTACGGATGGCGGGTATCGTTCTGGGTGTTCGGGGCTGTTGGAATTGTGTGGGCCGCGGTCTGGTACAGGTGGTTCCGCGATAATCCGGCCGAAAAGAGCGGCGTAACACCCGCCGAATTAGAGGAGATCCGCGCGGGCGGCGCCACCGCGCACGTGCACCACAAGCTGCCGCTCGGCAAACTGCTGGCGAGCGGCAATCTGTGGCTCATCATGGCGATGTACTTCACCTACTGCTACGCTTCGTTCTTCTACCTGAGCTGGATGCCAACCTACCTGGTGAAGGGACGCGGCTTCACCGAAGGCGACATGGCCTGGTTCGCCACCATTCCTTTCATCCTGGGTTGCTTCGCCACCATGCTCGGCGGTTGGGCCAGTGACGTGGCCGTGGCCCGGTTCGGGCTGAAGTGGGGACGGCGCATGTGCGCCTCGGGCGGTCTCACGGCTTCGGCCATCTTCACCATCGCCGCCGCCATCACGGAGGATAAACTGGCGGCGGTGATCCTGCTCGGGCTCGGCTACGCCGGTTCGGACTTCATGCTGCCGACCGCCTGGGCACTGTGCCTGGACATCGGCAAGAAGTACGCCGGCTCGGTCACCGGAGCGATGAACACCGCCGGGCAGGCCGGTTCATTCACCACCGCCGCGCTGTTCGGATTCCTGGTCGAGCGCTTCCACAGCTACAATCTGCCGCTGGTGCCCATGTCGCTGCTCACCTTGTTGAGCGCTATTCTGTGGTTGAAGATCGATCCCACCCGGCAGCTAGTGCCGGAACCGGATCAACCGCGGTAAGATCGCTTCCAGCATGTTCGAGATTCTCGAGCACACCGCCGACATCGGTTTTCGCGCCTCGGGCGAGACCGCCGCTCGTATGTTCGAAAACGCCGCTTTGGCGCTTGCCTCCATCGCTTTCGACGTCGAACAGGTCTCTCCGCGCGAACCGTACCCGATGGCGGTAACCGCCGAGGATTACGAATCGCTGCTGATCAACTGGCTCAACGAAGCGCTCTACTACATGGACGCACGGCGCGTGGTACCCAAGCGTTTCGAGGTGGAGCGTATCGGGCCGGAAAGCGTGGTGGGGCGCTGTTGGGGAGAACCGCTCGACGCCCAAAGGCACCAGGCCAAGGTCATCGTCAAAGGCGTTACCTACCATCAGCTTAAGATCGAACGCGCTGGCGGAATCTGGCGCGCCACCGTCTTCCTGGATATCTGAAACTCATGAGTCGCGAAAACTCCAAAGAAAACAACATCCGTATCTTCATCACCGGCGGCACGTTCGACAAGGAATACGACGAACTGACCGGCCGCCTCTATTTCAAGGACTCCCATCTGGCCGAGATGCTGCGCTTGGGCCGCGCCAATTTGCCGCTCGAAATCCGCACGTTGATGATGATCGACAGCCTGGACATGACCGACGACGATCGTGCGTTGATTGTCGAACACGTTCGCAACGCCGCCGAGCATCGCATTGTGATCACACACGGCACCGACACCATGACGGAAACCGCCGAAGTGCTGGCGGCGAAAGTGCAAGGCAAGACCATTGTGCTGACCGGCGCCATGGTCCCCTACAAATTCGGCAGCTCGGACGGACTGTTCAATCTGGGAAGCGCATTGGCTTTCGCGCAAACCCTGCCCGAGGGCGTCTACGTCGCCATGAACGGCCGCTACTTCAAGGCCGGCGAGGTCCGCAAAAATCGCCAAACCGGAATGTTCGAGGGCGGGAACGGCGCCGTCTGACCGCCGCCTTCCGATGTGATCTCTATTCGCTCTCCTCTTTTCGCTACAATGGAAAGTTTCAAAATTCATTGAGGCGGTGCCTGTGTCCGAACAATCGAAGTTTCTTCTGAGCGACAAGCAGATTCCGAGTACGTGGCTGAATATCCTGCCCCATCTCAAAGAGCCGCTCGAACTGCCTGTGCATCCTCAAACGCACAAGCCGCTCGTGCCGGCCGATCTGGCTCCCATCTTCCCGATGGCTTTGATCGAGCAGGAGTTCTCTCCGCTGCCCGAAGTCGACATTCCGGGCGAAGTGCTCGACATCTACAAGCTCTGGCGTCCCACGCCGCTGGTGCGCGCGCGCCGTCTTGAGAAAGCTCTGGACACACCGGCGCACATCTATTACAAGTACGAAGGCACCAGCCCCGCCGGCAGCCACAAGCCCAACACCGCCGTCGCGCAGGCTTATTACAACAAGCAGGCGGGCATTAAACGCCTTGCCACCGAAACCGGCGCCGGACAATGGGGCAGCGCGCTGTCGCTGGCTTGCCGCATGTTCGGAATGGAATGCACCGTGTACATGGTGAGGGTCAGCTACGACCAGAAGCCGTACCGGCGCATGATGATGAACGCGTGGGGTGGACAGGTTTTCTCAAGCCCCAGCAATCTGACCGAAAGTGGCCGCCGCGTGCTGGCCGAGCATCCGGATTCACCCGGCAGCCTGGGTATCGCCATCAGCGAAGCGGTCGAAGACGCCGCCACGCACGACGACACCAACTACGCTCTGGGCAGCGTGCTCAACCACGTCTGTCTGCATCAGACCGTCATCGGTATGGAAGCGCAGGAGCAGATGGCGATGGCGGGTGAAGAGCCCGACGTGGTCATCGGCTGCTTCGGCGGCGGCACCAACTACGCCGGCATCGCCATCCCGTATGTTCTGGACAAGATCCAGAAAGGTTCCAAGGTCCGTTGCGTGGCCGTGGAACCCGCCGCGTGTCCCACGCTCACCAAGGGCGTCTACGCCTATGACTTCGGCGACATCGCCAAGCTCACGCCCATGATGAGGATGTACACGCTCGGCCACGACTTCGTGCCGCCCGGCATCCACGCCGGCGGATTGCGCTACCACGGCGCGTCCCCGTTGATGAGCCATCTGATCAACCATGGCTGGGCCGAAGCGCGCTCGTGCATGCAACTGCCGGTCTTCGAAGCCGCGCTGCAGTTCGCGCAGACCGAAGGTATTCTGCCGGCGCCGGAATCCTCGCACGCCATCCGCGCCGCCATCGACGAAGCGCTCGCCGCGCGCGATGAAGGCAAACCGCGCGTCATCCTGTTCAACCTGAGCGGTCACGGCCATTTCGACCTGGCTTCTTACGATGCGTACATGACCGGCAAGCTGAGTGATTTCGAGTATCCGAGCGAGGAAATCGCCCGCTCAATGAAAACCCTGCCGCAGATCTAAAGGAGAGCTATGCGCCGAGCCGCGTTGCTCGCGGTTGTGCTCGCGTGTGTTCTGCGTTGTCAGGACACACGCTATCGGCCGAATGGCCAACTGATTCCAGGGCCGCCCAACGCGAACGAATTCGCGGCATGGTTGGCGGACATCCAGCACTGGCGCGCCGAGCGGCGAGTGCGCATGGGCTACAACGGCGCCGAATACGGCCGTTCCTCGCTTGCTTGGACGCAGCGCAGCTTCGTGCAGCCGCAGATGATGGCCGAGGAGCGCTACTTCTACGATCCGGTGGCCGGCCGCTACACGGTGGACCGCTACCTCGACGATCTCGAAAAGCGCTACGGCGGCATCGACGCCGTTCTAATCTGGCCTGTCTATCCCAACATCGGCATCGATAACCGCAATCAGTTTGATTGCGTCCGCGATATGCCGGGCGGCATCGCCGGCCTGCGCTCGATGATCGCGGATTTTCACCGGCGCGGCGTGCGCGTCTACTTCCCGAACATGGCTTGGGACCAGGGCACGCGTGATGAAGGCGCGCCGCTATGGACCGCGGCGGCGCGTTTGATGAAAGAGATCGGCGCCGATGGCATCAACGGCGATACCTATCACGGCTTGCCGCGCACTTTCCTCACCGCCACCTACGAAGCTCAACATCCACTGGCGCTTGAACCGGAAGTCGGGTTGGAGTTTGACGAAGCGCTGGCCTGGAACCATCAAAGCTGGGGCTATTGGGAATATTCGTTCGTTCCCGGCGTGAGCCGCTACAAATGGCTCGAACCGCGTCACATGGTGCATGTCTGCCGTCGCTGGGCGCGCGATAAGACCGACGATCTGCAATTCGCGTTCTTCAACGGCGTGGGATTGGAAAGTTGGGAGAACATCTGGGGGATCTGGAACCAGATGACGCCGCGCGACAGCGAGGCGCTGCGCCGCATCGCACGCATTGAGCGCCGGCACGCGGACCTGCTCGTCAGCCCGCAATGGGAACCGCATACTCCAACGTTGATGTACGGTGTGTTCGCCAGCAAGTTCCCCGGCGCGGGCCGCACACTCTGGACAGTAGTGAACCGCAACCAATACGACGTCGCCGGCCGCCAGATCCGCGTACCGCACGTTGACGGCATGCGGTACTTCGATTTGTGGCACGGCGTGGAACTCAAGCCCGCCATCGAATCCGGTTCGGCCACGCTCGAATTCGAAGTGGAAGCTCACGGCTTCGGCGCGGTGCTGGCATCGCGCGAGGCGCCACCGGAGTCCGAATTAAAAGCACCCGATGCGCGCCGCCTGGCCGAGTTCAGCCGCGAATGGACATTCCTGCCGCAGCGCATGGTCGAAATCAAGCCAACCGCTCGCCTGCGCACGGTGCCGGACGGAATGGTCGCCATTCCCGGCGCGAAGTTCGACTTCCGAGTCTCCGGCGTAATGATTGAAGGCGGCAACGACGTGGGCACGGGCGTGCAATACGCGTGGGAGAATTCCCCTCGCCGTCATCACCGGCAAACGCTCGACATCAAGCCGTTCTTCATCGACCGCTATCCGGTGACCAACCAAGCCTTCAAGAAGTTCCTGGATGCGACCGGCTACCGTCCGAAAGACGCTCACAACTTCCTCAAGGACTGGGTGAACGGCTCCTATCCCGAAGGCTGGGCGGACCGCCCGGTCACCTGGGTATCCATCGAAGACGCGCGCGCTTACGCCGCTTGGGCGGGCAAGCGTCTGCCGCACGAATGGGAATGGCAGTATGCCGCCCAAGGCACCGATGGGCGCATCTATCCGTGGGGCAACCAGTGGGACGCGTCCGTAGTGCCGGCGCCCGACCGTGGCCGCGACATGCGTCCGCCCACCGCGGTAAGCGCGCATCCCAAAGGAGCGAGCCCGTTCGGCGTCCTGGATCTGGTGGGCAACGTCTGGCAGTGGACCGACGAATACCTGGACGAGCATACGCGCGCGGCCATTTTGCGCGGCGGCAGCTATTATCAGCCGCAAGGATCGAACTGGTATTTTCCGCAAGCTTACAAATTGAATGAGCACGGCAAGTATCTGTTGATGGCGCCCAGCAAGGACCGCTCGCGCACAGTGGGATTTCGCTGCGTGGTGGATGCGGAATAATAGTTTCTCGGAGGGATGAATTCATGTCTCGCTTTCTGATCGCGGTGAGTGCTGTCCTGTTGTCCATGCTCGCGCCCGCGTTCGCGCAGCAATCCGGCGTCCGGCGTGTGACTCTCAACCAGTTGCGCGACAAGATCGAGGGCGGATGGGCCGGCCAGATGATTGGCGTGAGCTACGGCGCACCTACCGAATTCCGCGCGCAGGCGAAGATACTCGAAAGCGAACTGCCCAAGTGGACCCCGGACCGCGTGTCGAACTCGCTCGGCCAGGACGATCTCTACGTCGACATGACGCTGGCCAAGGTGCTCGACGATAAAGGGCTCGACGCCACTTCCGACGATTTTGGCGTGGCGTTTCGCGATGCCAAGTACGGTCTCTGGCACGCCAACCTGGCCGCGCGGCGCGCGCTTAAGCGCGGCGTTCCCGGCTCGCTCTCCGGCACGCCCAAATACAACGCGCACGCCAACGACATCGATTTCCAAATCGAAGCCGACTTCATCGGCCTGATGGCTCCCGGCATGCCGCGCGCCGCCAACCGCATCGCCGATCACGCGGGCCGCGTCATGAACTACGGCGACGGTCTTTACGGCGGCATGTTCGTTTCCGGCATGTACGCGGCGGCATTCTTCGAAAGCGATCCGCGCAAAGTGGTGGAAGCGGGCCTCCAGGCAATTCCCGCCGAGAGTCCTTACGGCTTGTTGATCGCGGACCTGCTCACCTGGTCCAAACAGTATCCCGGCGATTGGCGAAAGGCCTGGCAATTGATCGAAGACAAGTACGACAAATGCGAACCGTGCCCGGATGGCGCGCTGAAGCCCTTCAACATCGACGCCAAACTCAACGGCGCCTACATCGCGCTGGGCTTGCTCTATGGCGAACGCGATTTCGGCAAGACGCTGGAAATCTCCACGCGCGCCGGCCAGGACTCCGACTGCAATCCGGCCAGCGCCGCGGGCGTGCTCGGTGTGATGCTCGGCTACAAGGCGATTCCCGAAGAGTGGAAAGGCGGTATCGCCGCTATCGCTGACAAGAAGTTCTCCTACACGGACTATTCGTTCCGCTCGATCGTGGCCAGCACCGAGGCGCGTACGCTTGCGTTGGTGAAGCGCGAGGGCGGGCGCGTGGAAGGCGACACGGTTTTCATCAAGACGCAAAAACCGGTGGCGCCGAAGCTCGAAATCTGGAATGACTACGGTTGTCCCGCCGAACGCATTGCGCACAACGACGCGCGCTGGCAGTATGCGGGCACTTGGCGCGACATGAAGAAAGGACACTACGCCTCCACCCAAGGCGCCGAAGCCACCATCCGCTTCAACGGCACGGGCGCAATTGTGGTGGGGCCGTATCTAACTAGCGGCGGAAAAGCTGACGTCTACCTGGACGGCAAGCTCGACCGCACGGTGGACGTCTACCCGGACGAACCGCACAACAAGGGCGGCGAAGCGGTGTGGCACGGTTTCGGACTGAAGCCCGG
>CAZDIZ010000032.1:39912-42916 GCA_964505625.1 uncultured Solibacteraceae bacterium
AACCGCACAACAAGGGCGGCGAAGCGGTGTGGCACGGTTTCGGACTGAAGCCCGGCGAACACACCGTGCGTGTGGTCGTGAAAGGTGAAACTTACCCCGGATCGAGCGGCTCCGACATCGCGGTGGAAGCCTTGGTGGTGTTTCGCTAGCCTGGATTCCTCATCACGATGAAAACGGACATCGACGTCCACCTGGATCGGCTGCTTTCAGCCAACCGGATGGCGCGTGAGCAGTGGGCTTCTCCTGAAGCACGAAGCCACCTGCTCGCCGTACACTCGAAGCTCGCCGCTCTCGCTCACGAGAGCTTTGGCGGCCGGCTCAACGGCAAGCTGGTGTGCCATTGCGGCATGGATCTGGCCGGAGCCGCCTGGTCGCTCGCCTCAGTTTGGCTGGGCGGAGCTTTTCTCGGAATTGACTCCGATCCCGGCCGCGTCAAACAGTGCGTGCGCGGCGGTTCCTGCGACTACCTGGTGACGGACCTGCTCGAGGCCATACGTATTCTGCGCAGCGCGGTTGCCGCTCATCAGCCAGTGTCGGTGGGCTTGGCCGCCGATCCGGCGGAGGCGCTGGACGCCATGGTCCGCTTGGGCGTCGTGCCGGACTTATTAATTCACGATTCGACTTCCAACGCCGGCGCCTGCCGGCAACTCGCACGGCTGGGGTCGATCGTCCTACACGAATGAAGAAAATTCTGATACGCGGAGCGCGGCAGCTCATCACCCTGCACGGAAACAAGGGTCCGCGGCGCGGCGCGGCCGTTCATGAACTTGGCATTATTCAAGATGGATCGATCCTGATATCCGATGGCGTGGTCGCTTGCGCGGGGCCTACGCGCCGCATCGAAAACCTGGCCGAAGCGCGCGCGGCCCATGAGATTGACGCCTCGGGGAGGATCGTGATCCCCGGCTTTGTGGACTGCCATACGCACCTGGTCAACGGAGCATGGCGCCTGGCCGATTACGAAACGCGCATCGCCGGCGCGGATTATCACCAGATCTCCGCGGCCGGCGGCGGCGTGTTGTCGAGCGTGCGCATGGTGCGCGAGTTGCCTGGCAAGCGTCTGGCCTGGCGCGCCCGGCAGACCGCCGAGTCCATGTTGCGCCACGGAACCACCGCCATGGAAGCCAAGAGCGGCTACGGCCTGGATGAAACCGGCGAACTGAAATCGCTGCGCGTCGTTGCCGCTCTCGACACACAACCGCTCGACGTCGTCTCCACCTATTTCGGCGCGCACGCCGTGCCGCCGGAATACGAAGGCCGCGCCGACGATTACGTGGACTGGATGTGCGCCTACATGCTGCCGCTCATCCGGCGCCGCAAGCTGGCGCGATATGTCGATGCCGCCTGCGGCCGCGGCGCGTTCACCATCGCCCAGGTACGCCGCTTTCTGGAAGCCGCGCGCTCGCTCGGGTTCGGAATACGACTTCACGCTGAGCAGTTCTCCCGTACCGGAGGCATTCGTTTGGCGGTCGAGTTGGGAGCCGCCAGCGCGGACCACCTGGTGTATGCCGATTCCACCGATGTGGATCTGTTGGCGCAATCTTCCACCATCGCCACGTTGGTGCCGGGCGTGGTGTTCCACATGAATCTGGACCGTTACGCGCCGGCGCGCGCGCTGCTCGACCGGGGCGCGGCCGTCGCCTTGGCCACAGGCTTCAATCCCGGCACAACACCCACCGTGAGTATGCCGATGGTGCTGTCGCTGGCTTGCGCGCACATGCGCATGACGCCGGCCGAAGCGCTCACCGCGGCCACCATTAACGCCGCATACGCCGCCGGGCTGGCGGACAAAGTAGGCTCGCTCGAACCCGGAAAGCAGGCCGACCTGGTGATTTGCGACGTGCCGGATTACCGCGAGATCCCGTATCATTTCGGCGTGAACCCGGTCAAGATGGTGTTGAAGCGCGGCGAGATCGTCTATGAACAGGCGGAAGTGAAATGGCCGGACCAGTAGTCGAGTGCGTTCCGAACTTCTCCGAAGGCCGCGACATGGCCGTCGTGGATCGCATCGCGCAAGCGATCGCGGCCGTCGAGGGCGTCTGGCTGCTCGCGCGGGAAAGCGACGCCGACCATAATCGCAGCGTCATCACCTTTGCCGGCGCTCCCGAAGCGGTGCTCGAGGGCGCGCTCGCGGGCGTGGCCGAAGCGGCCGCATCCATCGACCTCACCGAGCAGCGCGGCGTGCATCCGCGCATTGGCGCGGCCGATGTCGTTCCTTTCGTACCCGTCGATGGGATCACCATGGACGAGTGCGTTCGCCTGGCGTGGCGCGCAGGCGAGGAGATCTGGCGCCGTTTGGGCGTGCCGGTTTACTTTTACGAAGCCGCCGCGCGGCGCGCCGATCGCGTGCGGCTCGAAAACATTCGACGCGGCCAGTTCGAAGGCTTGCGCGACGCGGTCCGCGTCGACCCCGAACGCCGCCCGGACGTGGGCGGTCCCGAACTGCATCCCACCGCCGGAGCCACAGTCGTGGGCGCGCGCAAGTTCCTGATCGCTTACAACATCAACCTGGCGACGGCGGACGTCGAAATCGCGCGGCGCATCGCGCGCACCATTCGTACATCCTCCGGCGGGCTGCCCTGCGTGAAGGCCATGGGCGTGATGCTCGCATCCCGCAATCTGGCGCAGGTGTCCATGAACCTGACCGACTTCGAAACGACGCCCGTCCACGTGGTGTTCGAAGCCGTAAAGCAAGAAGCGGCGCGCAATGGCGTGAGCATCGCGGGCAGCGAGCTGATCGGCCTGATTCCGCGCAAGGCACTCGAAATGGCCGCCGGAGTAGACCTGCAGTGGGAGAACCTACGGCCGGATTCGATACTCGAGCAGCGCATAGCGGATGCCGCGGCGGACCGCGAAAAACCGGGGACTGACCACTCTGCCCCCAGCGGGAATCGCTGAAAGGTCAAAGTCGTCTCCCACGGGGCAGAGCGGTCAGTCCCCGGTTTTTCAATAGAATGAAGTAAGTGCTGGTCTCGATCGATTCCGTTGCACCCAAGCGTCCCGA
>CAZDIZ010000033.1:0-9409 GCA_964505625.1 uncultured Solibacteraceae bacterium
TGCTGTAACCGGCCGGTTCACTGCCCACCTTGGCTCCGTAGAATCGCGCGGAACTCGCGGCCGGACGCGTTACGCAGAAGTTGTTCAGGTAGCTGTCGATCTCGTTGGTCAGCCGGATACCGCCGCCGAGCTTGCCCATGGTACGCGCGTGCTTCATATAATCGGTACCGATCTCGATCGCTCCCCAACCACCGGAAGACTGATAGATCGGCGTGTGCGGCATGGCCTGCTTGGCCCACACCGCCCAGCGTTCGCACCACTCGGTCATCGAATCCATGTACCAATTGTTGAAGTCCACACGCATACGCGGCGACATGGCGTGAATCGGATGGAAGGTCTTCACATCGTCAAACGAGGCGTATTCGGTGCTCCACGCTTTGTTCAGCTCGGCGATGGTCGCGTAGCGCTTCTTCACCCAACCGCGAAACACCACGCTCGCGTCCGGGTCGCCCGCCCAATAGCCGAGGTGCGTGTGCAGATGCCGCCCCTTGTATCCCCAGTTTCCGTGCGCCGGATACTGCGCTTCGCCGAAGTTACCGCTGGGCCCCAGACGCACTCCAAGCAACGCCTTGCGGTTGCCGTAATGCTTGCCGAACTCATTCAAGAATCGCTGCACGTACTTGGTCTGGTTTTCGTTGAAGATGGTGGGGATCTCCACCTTGATGTTATGCTCCAGGCACACAAAGCCGGTGAATTCCTTGGATTCGTAGAACCACTCCGGCAGCGAGTACGCCGAACCGACCACCAGCAGCGGGAACCACTTCAACCCGTGCCGCTCGACCTCATCGACAATGGCGTCGTAGAAGCTCCAATCGTAGACGCCCGGCGAACGTTCAATGAAATTCCACTTCACGTAGCTTTCAACGCCGTTGAACCCCAGCGCCTTCACTAGCGGCAGCATGACGCGCATGTTTTCAAGCGCGGCTTGCAGTCCTTCCACGTTGGACGCGTCGGCACCCGCCGTAGTCACCAAATCCGGCGCGTTCTTCAAGGTGAATGCGGGCTTGGCCGGCGGATCAGCCTCACGCGGCGGTTCTTCGCGCGTGACTTCCACCGAATGAAGCAACGTCACACCTTCGATGCGCAGGTCCGCGTCGAGCTTCTGCACATGCAGCACCGCGTGGCGCAGCTTGCCCGAATTGAGACGCACCACACCCCGCCGCTCGCCGCTCGGCGCGCCACGCCTACGCGCTCCGGCGGCGTTGATGCCGATGATGCCGTAGCCTTCGTCGATGTAACCGACCGACAGCCACACGGACTCGGCGATGCCCTGGTCCAGCCTGAGCTGGAACGCCGAGCGGTTGTAGTAATCGGCCGGCGCCTTCAGACGCACGGCCGCCGCGCCGCCATGATGTTCCACGGTCCATCCGGCCGCGGGCGCGCTAATGAGCGCGATACCTTTTTGGACGGGTGGTTGCGCTGCCTTCCACTGCGCCAGAGGCGCAGCGTACGCAGACAAAACAAGAGTGCAAGCAAGGAAAGTGTATTTCATGACAGTGCCTAACGGATTTCGGCGAGTGCTCCGGCGGAGTCTTTCAATTCAGCGAGCGACGGCGTGACGATGGTCTTGTCCATGTCCACGCCCGTTTCGATCATGCGCGACAGGTGCGTGGCCGCCAACTTCATGCACCACGCGTCGGTGACTTCGCGCCCCTGCTCTTTCGCCAGTTCGTCAAGCAGCGGGCGCATGAGCGCGATCACTTTTTCCTGGCGCGATTCGCCGCGCGCGAGGGCGAACTTCACGTCCACTGAATCGCAATGGCGAATAGAGATGGCGGTCTGCTGCCACAGAAATTCAACCTGCCAGACGTGTCCCAGCGGATCCGGCCCGGCCTCAAAGCGGCGGTAATTCTGGATCATCTTCCTACAGTCTGTCAGAAATTCAGGGTACTGTGGGAGACCAAGCTCAGGAACTCGTCGCGGGTCTCTTTGTGGGTACGGAAGGCGCCCAACATGGCACTGGTGACGGCGCCGGAGTGCTGTTTTTCGACGCCGCGCATCATCATGCAGAAGTGCCGCGCGTGCGCAATGACGCCCACGCCCAACGGATCCACGGCGTCTTGTATGGTCTGCGCGATCTGCTGCGTCATGCGCTCCTGCAATTGCAGGCGCCGCGCGAACATATCCACGATGCGGGGAATCTTGCTCAGTCCGATCACCTTGTTGCGCGGCAGATAAGCGACGTCCACTTTGCCGTAGAACGGCAGCAGATGGTGCTCGCAAAGGCTGAAGAATTCGATGTCCTTGACGATCACCATCTCGTCGTACTTCACGGTGAACAGCGCTCCGTTCACGACTTTGTCGACGTCCATCTGGTAACCGCTGGTGAGGAACTTCAGCGCCTTTTCGGCGCGCAGAGGCGTTTGCAGCAAGCCTTCGCGCGAAGGGTCTTCGCCCAACCGGGCGAGCACTTCCTGCATCAGGCGCGCAATATCGCCGCTATCCTCTCTGCGGGGCATTACTTTCACTTTCGCCCTACTGGCTTTGGTTTTCAACTTTTCAGCTCCACACTATTCTTCCTGGTTTCGCGGATGCGCACGGTGTCCAGTTCGACGCCGGATGCGCCGAACGCGTCGCTCCAGGCTCCGGCAAGGCGCGCGCGCACCACGGCAGCCAGGTTCTCGGTGGTTGGCACCAAACGCGCAAACTCGGCGACGTCCGAGTTCAGATCGCGATGATCGAAGTCGCGAATCACGGCGGCGTCCACCAACTTATCCAGATCCTCAACGCGCACGAGCATGCCGCTCGATGGGTCCACTTGTCCACGCACGCTCACTTCGAGCGCGTAGTTGTGCCCGTGTCCATGCGGGTAATTGCACTTGCCGTACAGTTCGCGATTCTCACTCTCGCTCAGCGACGCCGCGTGCAGCCGGTGCGATGCCGCAAAACGATAGCGTCTGGTCAGCCGCGTCATCGCGCGCCTCCCAGATAATCCACAAACAGGTCTTCGTTTTCGTACACGCGCACCTGATGGAGGCGCGCAGGCCCCGTGGCGAAATGCGGCTCCAGCCGCCGCCAAATCTCCGACGCCACGTTTTCGGTGGTGGGCACTACACGGTCAAACGGCGGAACATCGTAGTTCAGGAACCGGTGATCCATCGGCTCCACCACCTCGCGGTTCAGCACTTGCTTGAGCAGCTTCAGGTCGTAGACCATGCCGGTCACCGCGTCAGGTTCGCCGTCGAGCGTCACTTCGACCACGTAGTTGTGCCCATGACCGCGCGGGTTGGCCGCTTCGCCGTACAGCGCACGGTTCTCCTCGGCGCTGAGCGCCGCGCTTGCGCAACAATGCGATGCCGAAAATTCCACCCGCCGCGTAATTTGCATCGGAAGTTATTTTGATGCAGCGGATTCGCCGCCAGATCCTCTAAAATTATAGATACCTGTCATGCACAGCGCCAAAACGGAGCGCACGCTCCAGATACTGATGGCGGTGTTGTTGGTCGCCCTGGGATACGTGGTCGTGGGAGCGTTTCACGACAAAGTCGTGGACGCCGGCGACAAAGCCCCCGATTTTCAGATTACCTCCGATAGCGGCCGCGCGATTTCGCGCTCGAATTTCGGCGGACGTCTGCTGGTGCTCAACTTCTGGGCCACCTGGTGCCCGCCGTGCATCGAAGAGATGCCGTCGCTCGACCAGTTTCAGCGGCGTTTCGCGAACGCCGGCGTGGTGGTGGCGGGCGTGAGCGTCGACACCAACGAAGGCGCCTACCGCGAATTGCTGCGCAAAACGAACGTCGCGTTCCTGACCGCGCGCGATCCGGAGGCGCGCATCAGTTCCTCGTACGGAACGTTCAAGTTCCCGGAAACCTACATAATCGACAACCAGGGCAAGGTACTGCGCAAGATCATCGGCCCCACCAACTGGATGGACCCGGAGATGGTACGCTACATTCAGTCGTTGCTGTGAACGCCGATGATCGCCGCTGAAGCTGTCAAGAAAATCGCCGAGCTGCTCGGGCCGCGCGGGTATCTCGACCGGCCCGAGGATCTAAAACTCTACGAGTACGACGCGGGTGTAGACAAGTCCATGCCCGACCTGGTCGTGTTTCCGCGTTCGACCGAAGATGTTGTCGGCATTGTGCGCATCGCGGGGGAGTTTCACATTCCGGTGGTGGCGCGCGGCGCGGGCACCGGCTTGAGCGGCGGCTCGATTCCGCGCGAAGGCGGCATCATCGTATGCTTTTCGCGCATGAACCGCATCCTGGCCATCGATCTGGATGGTGAACGCGCGTTGGTCGAAGCCGGCGTGGTGAATCTCGATGTCACACTCGCCGTGCAAGGCAACCGCTACTTCTTCGCGCCCGACCCTTCGAGCCAACGCGCGTCGACCATCGGCGGCAACGTGGCCGAAAACGCCGGCGGCCCGCACACACTGGCTTACGGCGTCACGTCGAATCACGTGTTGGGACTGGAAGCCGTGCTCGCGGACGGCAGCGTGGTCTGGGTGGGCGGCGAAGAAACGGATCTGCCGGGATACGATCTGACCGGCTTTCTGACGGGTTCGGAAGGCACGCTGGCGCTCATCACCAAAACCGTCGTGCGCCTGATGCGCCAACCCGAAGCGGTCAAGACCGCGTTGGCCATTTACAACTCGGCCGAGGATGCCGGCTCGACCGTCACGGAAATCACCGCACGCGGCATTACGCCGGTGGCCGTGGAGATGCTGGATGGCGTAATGCTACGCATGGTCGAAGAGGCCACGCACGCAGGGTACCCGATGGACGCCGCCGCGGTGCTGCTGGTGGAACTTGAAGGACTGCGCGAAGGCGTGGAAGAACAGGTGGAGCAGGTGCGCGAGGTTTGCATGGCCTGCCACGCCCGCGAATTTCGCGTGGCGCGCAGCGCCGAGGAGCGCGACCTGTTGTGGAAAGGCCGCAAGAACGCGTTTGGCGCCATCGGCCGCGTCAGCCCCACTTACTACGTGCAGGACGGCGTGGTGCCGCGCACGCACATCGCCTCCACGCTGCGTTTCATCCGCGGCGTCGGCGAAAAGTACGGCCTGAACATCAGCAACATCTTTCACGCCGGCGACGGTAACATGCACCCCATCCTGCCGTTCGATCCGCGCAAACCCGGCGAACTCGAAAAGGCGCGCCGCGCGGGCGAGGAGATTCTGGAGCACTGCATCGAAGTGGGCGGCACCATCACTGGCGAGCACGGCGTGGGCATGGAAAAGATCGACCTGATGGAGAAACTCTTCTCGGCCGACAGCCTGGAAGCCATGCGCCGCTTCAAGTTCCTGTTCGATCCGGACCGCCTGCTGAATCCGGGAAAAGTGGTGCCCATGGGACGCGGCTGCGTCGAGTCCCGTATTTCTCCGCACGTGTGTTGAGAGCATTCTGAAAAAACCTGGGACAGACAGCTACGCCCACGGTGGGGCGGAGGAGTCTGTCCCGGTTTTTTAGCTACAGTTGGACTATGGCTGCCAAGAAGATCCTGATGCTGGTCGGAGACTATGTCGAAGACTACGAAGTCATGGTGCCTTTCCAGGCATTGCTGATGGTGGGGCACACCGTCCACGCGGTTTGTCCGGGTAAGAAGAGCGGCGAAAGCGTGCGCACGGCCATCCACGATTTTGAAGGCGATCAGACCTACAGCGAGAAGCGAGGCCACAACTTCGCGCTCAACGCCGATTTCGATTCCGTCGCGCCGTCATCGTACGATGCGCTGGTGATCCCCGGCGGGCGCGCGCCCGAATACATCCGCTTGAATCCGCGCGTGCTCGAAATCGTGCGCCACTTCGCCGCGGCTTCCAAACCCATTGCGGCCATCTGTCATGGCGCGCAACTGCTGGCCGCGGCGGGCGTGCTCAATGGGAAGGCGTGCAGTTGTTATCCAGCCGTGTCGCCGGACGTCGCCGCTGCCGGTGGAACCTACGCCGACATCGCCATCGATCAGGCTCACGTCGACGGCAAGCTGGTGACCGCGCCGGCCTGGCCCGCACACCCCGCGTGGCTGGCCAAGTTCCTGGCCGTGCTGGGCACGAAAATCGAACCGTAGCGTTGCTACGCGCGCCAGGCGCGCTGTCGCTGGATTCCGTTCGCGAGAATCGATGACGCCAGGTTTACGTCATCGACAATCTGGAAATCGTACATGCCGACGCAGATGAAGTCGGCGCCGCTGTCGAAGGCGTACTTGAAGCCCACCTTGGGTTCGATGGCGCCGGCCGCCAGCGTCTTGAAGGCGATCCAAGGCTCCGGCCGCTCGCGCATATACGCAGCCACGGCTTCCGGATCATCGCACCAGATGTTGTCGTGCTCCGGTTCCAGACGCGCCGACCAGTAGTTCACCTTGTGCAGCGTCTTCATCCAGAAGTCCGGCAGTAGTTTGCGATCCACGCACGCCTGAATGGTCGACAGCTTGTGTCCGCCGACGCCCGCCGGCAGTCCGTTGCGGCGGATCAGTTCGAGACCTTTTTCGATCAGATCGAAGCGGCCTTTGGCCACCAGATCATCGGCCGTGCCACCCTGTATGTAACAGGCACAGGCGCCCGCGTCGATGGATTTCTGAATTGCCGTCAGAATGTCCTTGCCGCCGCAGTCGGAAATGAATTGAATCTTGCCGCCGCTGCGCCAATAGTCGTTGATGACGCCGCACAGCACGGGGTTGGTGAGGATGGTGTTGACGCCGCAGGCTTCGGCGAGATCGAACGTCTGAAAGATCTTGCTGCGGTTGTGATACGCCTTCACCAGGCTTGAAACGTAGATCAGATCGCGCGCATGCGACCATCCACCAATCAAGTTGCCGCCCAGAATCATGCGGCTCAACTTGACCTTGCCGATGTGGCCGTACGGCAGATCGCCTTTCAAATCGCGCAGCGTGCTGAACTGGAAACGCTTGGCCGTGGCGCTGGCCATGACGTTATCGCCCGGCTTCACTCGCGCGCGCAGATTCATCTCCTCAAAGCTCTTGTAGCCGTGCTTTTTCAGCACCGCCATTACGAAGGCTCCCAGCACGGGCAGTCCCACCAAACCGCGAATCAACTCGCGCCGCTCAGAGTCTGCCAGCAGAGGACGCGCCGGTTCACTCGCCGGCTGCTTGCTACGCAGACGCGCCAGGAGCGCGCCGGCGCCGATCTCGGACGCCGGCAGGAACACGATCACCAACAGCGCGCACAACTCCACCAGGTTCTTGTTCACCAACAGATACGCGCCTTCGGTCATGGCGCCCGAGGCCGGATTGAACAACGGTGGCTGCGCCAGGTAATACAACGCCAGCAGCGCCATGCCGCCGCCGGCGGCCGTTCGAATCAGAACTCCGAAGATGAGGCCCAGTCCTACTAGAACCAGGCCCCAGATATTCAGCACGTCGATGATACGCGTCACCGCGTCGTTCGAAGCCAATCCAAAGAAGAAACCGGAGAGCGGACCGGTGGCGGATTTCAGATATCCGGCCGCTGTCCACCCCGGTGTCATTAGCTTGATGCACCCTTCGTAAAGGAAGTGCCAGCCGATTACCACACGAAGGATCGCGAGCGCCCACTTTTCTTTCGACATGCTTCCACTCCTTACTAACGGAGCTTCATCGGCTTTCCGCCGGCTTCCTTACTGCGCTGCGCCGCGTCCATGAACGCGAACAGCTCCAGGCTCTCTTCGTTCGGAACCGGCGGCTGGCCCGTCTGGAAGAACTTCACGATCTCTTTCAGCATGTCGTTGTAAGAAGTGGTGAACTTCTCGGGCGACCGCAGAACTTCCTTCGGACGAATCACCGTGGCGCCGTACGGACCGTAAGGACGAAGCGCGTAGACCGTTCCGGTGCGGCCATCCTTCCAGCGGCCGACGATGACATCGTGACCCGTTTCGCCGGTGCTGGCGACACGCGTCACTTCCACGCAACCCGTTCCCATCAACGTGTAGAGCATCTCGATGGGGTGGATGGCGTACCAGGCCAGGTCCAGGTAGTGCTTATCGTTCATCGGACCGGGGCCCCAGGTGGTGACGGCGATTGCGTCGCTGGCCTTCACGGCCGTGATGATGCTGCTCCAGCGAAGGCTCGACGAAGTGAACCACGGCACGCCAGCTTCTTTCGCCAGCCGCGCGATCTCACGAGCATCGTCGAGCGTGGCCGAAAGCGGCTTGTCGATGAACATGGGCTTCTTGGCCTCGATCACCTGGCGCGCTTGGGCCAGATGCGGGCGTCCATCGACGCTCTCCAGCAGAATGCCGTCGACTTTCGAGCACAACGTCGGAATGTCGGGAACGATCTCGACGTTCCACTTGGTCTTCAATTCCTCGGCGTACTTGTCCACGCGGCTCCAACTCGCGTCCAGGTCTCGGCTGCCGCCTTTGTAAGCGGCTACAATCTTCGCGCCGGGCACGTAGTCCTTCGAGGCCGGGTCGTTCAACGTCTTGATGAATGCGATAACGTGCGAAGTATCGGTTCCGATAATGCCTAATCTGATGTCGGCGGCGGAGGCAACGCCGCACAATACGAGTACAGCCAGTGCAATGCGCTTCATGTCCGGCATTGTACACTAAACTTCTCGGTGGACACCTCGACTCCCCTTATGTACGTGAAAGGCGTGGGCCCCGCCCGCGCTCAAATTCTCGAGGCCAAAGGCCTTGTGACGGTCGAGGATTTGCTTGCCTACACGCCTTTCCGCTACGAGGACCGCTCGAACGTCAAGACCATCGCGCAACTGGCTCCCGGCGAAATGGCCACCGTTGTCGCCACGGTCGCTTCGGCCAAGGCGTCGCGTTTTCAGCGCCGCGACCTGGGTCTGTTCGAAGCCCGCTTTGAAGACGGTTCCGGACAGCCGCTTCTTGGTAAATGGTTTCACGGATCGTACTTGACGGGCGTCTTGCAGGAAGGCCGCCGCATCGCGCTCTATGGCAAAGTCGAGCTCGATACTTACACGGCGGAACTGCTGATGATGCATCCGGAGTTCGAACTGCTGCCGGATGACGACTCGAGCGACGCCTCGCTGCACCTGGGCCGTGTGGTGCCGATCTACGAAGCCGCCGGGCGCATTTCGGCGCGCGTGTTCCGCACGCTGGTCGACCGTGTGCTTCAGACGCTTGCGCCGCTCGAAGATCCGCTGCCGTCTTCCATTCGCGATCGCCTGAAGCTGCCCGAGCGTTGGGACGCCATCCGCCGCACACACTTTCCCGAAGAGCGCGACGAGATACACGTGCTCAACGAGTTCCGCTCGCCGGGGCAGTGGCGTCTGATCTTCGACGAATTCTTCTGGCTGGAGTGCGGGTTGGCCATCAAGCGCGCGCGCGCCCGCAAGCAGGACGGCATCGCTTTCGCGTTGACGGCCGAGGTGCGCGAGAAGGTCAAGCGCATGCTGCCGTTCAAACCCACCGCGGCGCAGAAACGCGTGTTGGGCGAGATCGCCAACGACATGGCCGCGCCGTTCCCAATGCATCGCATGTTGCAGGGCGACGTGGGCAGCGGCAAAACG
>CAZDIZ010000033.1:9509-36693 GCA_964505625.1 uncultured Solibacteraceae bacterium
CGCGCCGTTCCCAATGCATCGCATGTTGCAGGGCGACGTGGGCAGCGGCAAAACGCTGGTGGCCGCCGAGGCCGCCATCATCGCCATCGAGAACGGCTGCCAGGTGGCGGTGCTGGCGCCCACGGAAATTCTGGCGGCGCAGCACTACTACTACTTCAAGAACCTGTTTCGTGAACTCGGCTACACGGTGGTACTGATCACCGGCTCGCTCGGCGCGCGCGAGAAGTCGCAGCTCAAGAAACTGGTTGCCGAAGGGCTGGTGCACGTCGCCATCGGCACGCACGCGCTGATCGAGGAGGACGTGAATTTCAAGCGCCTCGGGCTCGCCATCATTGACGAGCAGCATCGCTTCGGCGTCATGCAGCGTTTGAAGCTGCACCGCAAAGGCGCGCGTCCGGATGTGTTGGTGATGACCGCGACGCCCATTCCGCGCACGCTGGCGCTCACCGTTTACGGCGATTTGGACGTCTCCATCATCGACGAACTGCCGCCGGGGCGCAGGCCCATCGTCACCAAGCACGTCATGGAGGATCAGGTCGAGTTGGTCTACAGCTTCCTCAAACGTGAGGTCGATCAGGGGCGTCAGGCCTACGTGGTCTATCCGGTGATTGAAGAGTCGGAAACGCAATCACTCAAGGCCGCCGAGAGAATGTTCCGCCATCTGTCGAAGACGGTGTTCCCCGACGTCGAAGTTGGGCTGCTGCACGGACGCCTGGCCACCGAGGAAAAGGAAGCGGTGATGGAGAGCTTCAAGCGCGGCCAGACGAAGATTCTGGTTTCGACCACCGTGATCGAGGTCGGCGTGGACGTGCCCAACGCCACCGTGATGGTGATCGAACAAGCCGAGCGCTTCGGTCTGGCGCAACTGCATCAACTGCGCGGGCGCGTGGGCCGCGGCGCGCATCAAAGCTACTGCGTGCTGGTGACCGGTAAGCTGGGCGACGCGGGCCGCGACCGCATACGCACCATGGTCGAGTCTTCCGACGGGTTCAAGATCGCCGAAATGGATTTGAAGCTGCGCGGCCCCGGCGAGTTCTTCGGCACCAAGCAGAGCGGCCTGCCCGCACTGCGCATTGCCAATCTGATCCGCGATCACGAGATACTGGAAATTGCCCGCAGCGAAGCGCAGCAATTCGTCGAACACGCACCGGCCGAGGAACAACGGCAGGTGGTGGCTCACATACGCAGGCACTGGCAGCGGTTGTACGGACTGGTGGAGGTGGGCTGATGCGCGTCATCGCGGGTGAATTTCGCAGCCGCCGTTTGAAGTCGCTGGCGGGCGATGCGCTGCGGCCTACACCGGACCGTTTGCGCGAATCGCTGTTCAACATTCTGGCGCCGCGCATCGACGGTTGTGTGTTCATCGACGCTTACGCCGGCACGGGCGCGGTGGGCATTGAAGCGCTGAGCCGGGGCGCAGCGCGCGCCATCTTCATCGAGAAGCATCCGGCCGCGGTGCGCTGCATCCACGAAAACCTGGAGGCACTGGGCATCGAAGACCGCGCGCAGGTCATCCAGGCTTCCGCCGCCACAATGCTCAGCCGTTACCGAGACGGCATCGTATTCCTGGACCCACCGTATCCGCTCGCCAAGGAATACGACGCCGCGCTGCGCGCGCTAGGCATGGCACCGGCGCCTTCACTGCTTGTGATTGCGCAACACCACTCCAAGCAGGCGATGGCGGAATCGCAAGGCGCGCTCAAGCGCACGCGCCGAGTGCGCCAAGGCGACAACACGCTGAGTTTCTATCAAGCGGCTAGCTCGGATGCTGACGCCGGGGACGCGGCGGATCTTGAAGCCGAGGGCCCGGCGCGAAATTCTTGACTGCGGAAATCCACAGCTTTTCGCCATGTTGATCCAGGCATAGCGAGAGCAATTCGGCGCGCTCGCCTCCGAGTGACCACCACGAAGTCAATAAGTACTCGCCTTGCGCGAATCTCGCCCGACCTTCCAGTTGCGTGTAGCCGGCGGCATGCTTAACAGGGATCTCGTGCAAGGCGACCTCGTAATCCTGCCAACGGCCTAACTGGGTACGCAACGTGCCGCACTGCTTCGCCCATTCCGCGCGCGGAATCGCGTCGCGAAAACCGCCCGATGCGTCGTCGTAAATCGCGTTGCAGGCGTCGCGGTTGAACGCTTCCCGAAGCCGGCTCAGACCCTGCTCGCTCACGCGCAACAACTGCCGCGCGGCTGCGGCACGATGGCTCCGCACGTATGCACGGTACCCCAGGCCTGTACCGACAATTATCGCGACGGCGAGAAGAACCGGAGCGGCAAGTCGGTTTACAGGCATGGAGACGACCTCTGGTTCGATATTCTACGTCATTGGCTAAACACCTGTTAACAGAAGGCCGTCCTGGTTCGTAATAGCAGAGGAAGGGAGTAAGCCATGCGGAAAGACCAGTTCATCATGTTGATGATGTTGATGGGCACCGTCGTTTGGGTCGTCTGGTTGGTCGTCTCCAGCAACCGTCGGAAAGCCGCTACCCGAGCCATCGTCGAGATGAATAACAAGCTGATCGACAAGATTGAGAGCAGTCAGGATCTGGCGGCCTATCTCGAAAAGACCATGGATCGGCGCCTGATCGAAGTCATTCTGAGTGACCCGCCCGGCCCCGCGGCCCGCATCGTCGGAACCACCAGGGTCGGAATCGTGTTGACCTGCTTTGGAGCGGGCATGTTTCTGCTACGGATCTGGAAACCGTTGTCGCGCGATGTATTCTGTTTTGCGTTTGGCGCATTGGGACTTAGCTTCGGCATCGGGTTTCTGATCACGGCGTTCATTACCTACTGGCTTTCCAGGAGGTTGAACTTGATCTCACTTTCAGACGACGCAACGTTGCCAAGGTGAGTGTGCCGGCCGCGTGACAAGTGAGAGACGACACTCCATCCGAGCAAAGCCTGGCGCGCTTCCGCAAGCTCTACGAGCAAACTGCCCAGCCGCTTTGGCGTTATCTTGCGCGCTGTTTGGGAGATTCCGCGCTGGCTGACGATCTGCTGCAGGAGTCCTATGTGAGGCTGCTGAGCACGGAGATGGATCACATGGACGACGCGCACGTGCGAAACTGCCTGTTTCGCATCGCGACCAATCTGATGCGCGACCACTGGCGCCATGCCGCGCGTTGCGCTACTGCGCCGCTGGATCAAGCGCCGCCGCTGGCGGGTGGCGTCAACATGGAAGCTCGCACCGACGTGACACAATTGCTCGGACTACTCGCGCCTCGCGACCGGCAGTTACTGTGGCTAGCCTACGGAGAAGGGTCCAGCCACCGGGAAATCGCTCAAAAGGTCGGACTGCGGGAGGCGAGTATCCGACCGATGCTCGCGCGCGCCCGCGAACGCTTTGCCAGGTTACTCAAACCATGATGACGACGCCCACATGTGAACGAGAACTCGCGATACTGCGCGCCGTGCAGGAAGGACCGTGGACGGATGAACTGCGCGCCCACGCGGCCGTGTGCTCAAGCTGCGCTCAGCTCATGCTGGTGGCGGCCACCTTCGTCGAGGACGATCTGGTGACAATCGCCCGTCCATTGCCAAACGCGACAATCATCTGGTGGAGAGCCATGGCTCACCGGAAGCAGTGGCTCGCGCAACGGGTCGCGCGCCCCATCCAGGTGCTCGATGCCGCATCCGGCATCGTGGCTATTGCCGCAGCGACCCTGCTTGCCACCAACATGGCGGGTGCATCGTTGGCCACGTGTCTCGCGGCGGCCTTCGCGCTACTGCTCGTCGCCGTTCGGGGCCCCCGCAAAAGTGCTTGACCATGTCAATGACATAGTCTTATAGTGGAGACATGGACGTTCCAAAGCCTCCCCGCGGCCCGCATCACTCCGGCGGCGAAATCCACCTGCTGCGCTCGATCCTGCAAGCGCATCACGCCATCATGAACGCTTTTTCGCGCCAGGTTGGCATTCCGGCTTCGCGGCTCGCACTGGTGCGTATGATCGCGGTTTCGCATCCGGAAGGGATTGGCGTCATGGACATCGCGCGCCAATTGGGCATCAATCCCGCGGCCGTTACTCGGACAGTGGCGGAACTGGAACAAGAAGGGCTGGTTTCGCGCAAGGCCGAAGCGAATGACAAACGGCGGATCTCGCTGCGGCTCACGGCCAAGGGCCTACGCCTGTTTGAACAGGTGCACACACGCGCGCACGCGTTCGAGCGCACGCTCGCCGAGGACATTCCAGAAGCGGACATCACGGCGACGCTGTCAGTCCTGGAACGCATTCGAACGGTGGCCGGAAGGCTTGGGTAAGGAGAACCATACCGTGAACCAAACTCAAGCGAAGACGTGGAATATGCGTGCTTTTGTGGCCCTGGCAATGACTTTCAGCGGCCTGTGTCTGCCGGTGACGGGGTACACAAATCACGTCTATCAATTCGCGCCCATGAGCGTGGCGCGGCACGCCTGGATGGCGGCGCACAACGTTCTGGCCGTTCAATTCACCGTCTTCGCCATCTGGCACGCCATCCTGAACCGGCGCGCGTTCAACTTCAACCGGATGGCCGTCTACGCGGGTCTGTTCGTGGGCCTGCTATCGGTTCTGTTTGTCAGCCATGCATTCCACGTACACCCATGACCAAAACCATCGATAACAGCATCTACCGCTCGCTCGGGCACGCCTGGTGGGATGAAAACGAAGGCGCTTTCGCGACGATTCGCTTCTTCGTGAATCCGGTTCGATTCGCGTACTTCTCCCGCATTCTCAACGGCAGCAACGTCAAGACCGTGCTGGACGTCGGCTGCGGCGGCGGCCTGCTATCGGAAGAGTTCGCCCGCGCCGGTTACCGCGTGTCAGGCGTGGACCCGGCTCCCGAAACCATCGCCACAGCTCGCGCGCATGCCGCCGAAAGCGGGCTCGACATCGACTATCGGATCGGCGCGGGCGAGCAACTGCCGTTCGGAGGCGGCGTCTTCGATGCGGTGGTCTGCTGTGACGTGCTCGAACACGTGGACGACGTCGCGCGCGTGTTGGCTGAGATCGCACGCGTGCTGAAGCCGGGCGGGCTGTTCTTCTACGACACCATCAATCGCACCTGGGCCAGCAAAATCGCCATGATCAAAGTCATGCAGGAGTGGCCCTCGACGGCCTTCGCCGCACCCAACGCCCACGTCTGGGAGAAGTTCATCAAGCCCGCGGAGCTTACTGCGCTGCTCGAACAAGCGGGCATGGAGAATCAGGATTTGCGGGGCATCGGCCCGGGAGTGAACCCGATTGCCGTCTGGCGCGGATTTCGCGACCGTGTGCAAGGCGTCATCTCCTACCGCGAACTGGGGCGCCGGCTTCGCTTCCATGAAAGCAGCGATCTGAAGACGTCGTACATGGGCTACGCCTTAAAGCGGACTAACGCAACGTCGCAGCCAGGCAACTCCTGAGCACGGCGGCCACCTGCTCGACGCGGAACGGCTTGGTGATGAATCCGTCCATGCCGGCTTCGCGGCAAGCTGCCCGCGTGTCTTCCATGACGCTGGCGGTCAGCGCCACGATGGGTGTTCGTATGCCGCGCCGCCGGATTTCGCGCGTGGCCTCCAAGCCGTCGGCTTCCGGCATGTGCACGTCCATCAGAATCAGATCGTAAGCGTTAGCGGCTGCCTGGCGGACGGCTTCGTGCCCGTTCGAAGCCAGGTCCACGACGCACTGCATGTTCCGAAGCACGCGAAGCCCCACCTGCTGATTCACCAGGTTGTCTTCGGTGAGCAGCACGCGGCAGCCGGGGAACTCCTCACGGCCGGTGTGTGTCTCACTCGGCATCTCCGGCAATGACAGCGGATCGCACAACGCGAACGGCACTTCCACCACGAACGTGCTGCCGCGGCCCAATTGGCTTTCGACGCGGATGCTGCCGCCCATTTGTTCCACCAGCCGTCGCGAGATCGCCAGGCCCAGGCCGGTCCCACCGTGTGTGCGCGCGATGGAGGAATCCGCCTGCGAGAATTCCTGGAACAGTGTACTGATGCGCTCCGGCGCGATGCCCACGCCGGTGTCTCCCACTTCGATGGTGAGTTGCGTACGCCCGGCGCCGATGTCCAGGTGCTCTAGCGAGAGGTGGACACGGCCGGCGGGCGTGAACTTGACGGCGTTGCCGGCCAGGTTCAGGATCACCTGGCGCAACCGCGTGGGATCGCCCAGGATGCTCCGAGGCACGCCCGGCATGACCAAGAGGTTAATTTCGATTCCCTTCTTCGCCGCCACCGGCTGCAGCAAGCGAACCACCTGGTCGGCTAGGCTCACCGCATCGAACGGAACCTGCTCAAGGTCCAGCTTGCCGGCGTCGATCTTCGAGTAGTCCAGCACATCGTCCAGAATGGCCAGCAGCCCTTCGGCGGATTCGCGCACGGTTTCGGCCAACTCGCTCTGATCCGCCGTAAGTCCGGAAGCGAGCAGCAGGCCGGTCATGCCCACCACACCGTTCATCGGCGTGCGTATCTCGTGGCTCATGTTGGCCAGAAAGCGCGACTTGGCCGTTGTGGCCGCCTCGGCCGCCAGACGGGCGTGATCCAACTGGCGCGCCGCTTGCCGTTCGCGCGTCACGTCGCGCAATGTGATCACGCGACCCACGCGGCGCTTGCCCTGGCGCACATCACGCGCAGTGACGGCGTAAATAGAACCTCCGAACTCGATGTCGCCGGATTGTTCGCCATCCCGTTCGAAATACGAGGCCAACTCAGGATAGCTCGCGAAAGCCTCCACCGCGTCGCGCCGTACCACATCGATTTTCTGGCAACTAAGGATGGCCTCCGCCGACGGATTCAGGTCCGCCAAACGCCGCTCCATGTCCACTACCAGAACGCCGTCGGCCATGCTCTGCACCACGCTTTTCCAAGCTACCGGCACGATGGCCTGAAACCGGTAGCGAAACAGCGCGAAGAACATCCCGACGCCGGTGGCCGCGAACGCATAGGGCGTCAGATCGAGATAAGCTACGGGACTCCAATCGAAAACGTAGATGATGTTCGCGAACCACGGCAGTGTCGCCGAACCGAGCAGCACCAGCGTGGGGCCACGCTGATCGGGACGCCGTACAAAGTGCACCAGCAACAGCACGAAGCTCAACACCAGCAGCAGATAGCTGTAGCTCGCGGATGTCCAGAATCCGGGACCATACACCCGGCCCAACGTCGGCAACGGACCGCTTCGATCGAGCCAAATGCGAGTCCAGTAGAGGTGGAACCAGCCGTTGGCGTAGTGCATGACGAGCGTCGCGGCCGGCATCAGAAACAGCACCGGGATCCGCCAGCCTCGAATCGGCCGCCCAATGTAGCAACACACCAGCAGCAGGCAGCAGACCGGCAGGGAACAAAAGGCCGGCACTTCGGCGCGCCACCACATGACATGCGCCTCCAGGGTCTGGCTACGGTATTCGAGCCCCGTGGCGATTGACCAATAGGCGATGCAGACCAGTGCCGCGAACAGTGGACGCGCGCCGGGGACCGAGCGGCGCAGCCACACGTATGCCGCCAACACCGCGATGGCCGACCCGGTCACCAACGGCAACACCCAATACAACGCCGGCGGCAGCGTCATGGCTTTGCTAAAGGGAATGCACACTGGCTATGAAAATGCCAGCATCCTTACCTATCGGCGGGTTTGACGGGATTCTGTAAAGCAATTCGGCGTTCGGAAATGGTTCGCGCCGGTTTAGTGCAGGAAAAAGCGTAGTCCCTGGTGCAGGGCGGCCGCCCCGGCGGCGCCCGTCAGGGCGGGCATGAACGCGGGCACGGGTCCGCGCCGGCGCCACTCCTCATGGACAGCGTGCACCCCAAGGAAGAGAAATCCCCCGCCAGCGAGCGCCAACGGATAGTAGAGCCACATGGGGCCGAGATGCGCCGCGAGCGAGTCTTCGAGCAAACCGCCGACGAGCGTCATCCCCTCGGCCGTGAGGCACCAGATCATGGCCGCGCGACGCGAGCCGTAGGCGGCGCGGAGAATGGAGCCGAAGGCCAGTCCTTCCGGGACTTTGTGCAGCAGAATGCCGGCCACCACGGCGGCGCCGGCAGCGCTGGAGGCCGCCTGCTGCGAAGCCATGATGCCCCAACCGTCCAGTGTGCTGTGCACCGATGCGGCGATTACAAGCGGCGCGCCGAATCCATGCAACACGGTGCTACAAGCATCGTGGTCATGCGTGTGCGCGCAGGTGGGACACACGGGGTAGACATAGCGGTTCACCACCCACAGCAAGGCAAACCCCGACACCAGCATCAGCGTGCCGCCGCTCCAGCCGTAGCCTTCGGTGAGTTCCGGCAACACGCCGAAAACCGCAATCCCCGCCAGCAGCCCGCCGCCAAACGCCACCATGCGCCGCGATGTTCGCGACGCACCGGTCAGCCACACACCCATGACGGCCGCGAGCAAGGCAACCGCGGTTGTTACCACAAGAAAGAACATGTTCGAGGAAGACGCGTACGAAAGCGCCGAAAGTCCAGTTCCCAATGTAGCGGTTCAGCGCGAGGATCGGCAACCGCGCGCGGTCAGGAAACAACGCCGCTCAACTCTTCGACGCTTCCCGTACGGCGGCCCAGCGGGCCTCGTTCATTGCCCCGTCGGAAAACAGCGAGACGCCGGCCGCTCCGGCCGCTCGCGCGATTTCGATGGTTCGCTTGAGCGTCGCCGGGTCCATGCGGCCTATGAACAGGCCGCTGTAGAGAGGCCGCTTACCCACGGCTTTGCAGCCTTCACGGGTCTGCTCGCCCACCCACTCCGGTCCGGCGTTGTAGAAGGAGTGGTACAGCATCGGCAGAAAGCCGTCCAGCTTCCAACGACCCCAGTCCTGATACACCATGCGGCGCGCCATCGAGGGGCCGGGGAACACCGCCGCCGTGATCTTCTTGCGTTTGGCGTGCGCGGCCGGCACCAGGTATCCGTTCACCAATCCGGTGACCATGTCGAGCCGGAACTGATGCCACTCGGCTTCGAGTTCACCCGGCTTCAACTTCATGGGATCTGCGCCGTACTTCTTCTTGAACTGCTCGCGCTCGTAAGGCGTGTAGCCGTAATCGTAAGGCGGATAGACACGGTCTTGGACGATGTTGTATTTCTTCCAGAGCGTGGTCGGCAGGATGGCGTCGGGATGTCGTATGTAGTCCAGATGCACTCCGGCCAACCCTGGAACTGAGGCCAGTTCTTTCACCGTGCCCTGCACGAACTCGCGCACTTCAGGCCGGCCCGGATCGAGGAACTTGTAGTAAGGCACGTAGGCCGGCTTCTCCGCGGCCGATTCGCCCAGCGCGTTGACGTTGTACCAGTCCGGGTGCGCTTTCAGAATCTCCGGATTGAGGCAAGGCATCGACCACATCCAGGCGTGCACTTCGAGCCCCGCCTTTTTCGCCAGCGGCAACAGCATCCCGAGCCAGTCGGTCTTCACCGGCAAGCGCGTGGATGCGAAGAACGCCTCGCGGCCGGCGTAAACTTCGGGCAGAATGGCCCGAATACCGGAAGCGCGCATTTCGTCGAAGCGGCGCCTCCAATCGTCGGCTGTGCGGCGTGTGTTGGTTGGAATCCAAACCCAGTTTTTCGGCTTCGTGCGAGCGTGTAACACCGAGCAGGCACCGGAAGCCAACAGGAACTCGCGGCGGCCCATCATCGTCGGCATGCAATCATCCTCATGCGTTTTGGCGGCGTTGTCAATGCGGATGGAGGGCGGCCTTTGCGTAGCGCGGCGCCTTGAAGTAGAGTTCATGTATGGGTACACGCGTTTCGGGTTTTGTTGGCGAATATCTATGGGAGCTTGAGATGGCCCGGGCGCAACTGCTGGCTCTAGCCGATGCCGCTCCCGCTGAGATTTATGGCTGGAGACCGGCGGAGGGAACCAGATCGTTTTCGGCGGTTCTGGTCCATATAGCGACGGCCAATTTCGGCCTGCTGCGTCTGGTGGGCGCGCGAGCGACGGCCGGCGTGGATCTCTACGGTGATCTCCAGAGCGGCGATCCGGCGCAACTGGTGGCCATGATCCGCAAGAACATCGCGCTGGAGCGGAGCCTCACGGACAAGCCGGGAGTGGTGGATTTGCTGAAACGATCATTCGAAGCGGTCGAGCAGTCCTTCACGGCAGCCAGCAGCGAGGAGCTTGAACGGGCGGTATCGTTCCTGGGCGAAACGACCACAGTCCGGCGAGTGTACCTACGCATGGTCGCGCACACCCACGAACACATGGGCCAAGCGATCGCATACACCAGAGCAGCCGGCATGGCGGTCCCGTGGCCCGACCCGCTGAAGGGGCTGCCCTGCATGCCCTCTAACAACTAGCAGGCCGGCTGGAAAGCCGGCTAGCGGCCTGGAAAGGCCGCTCCACCAACTCGTCACTGCCCCCCACACCGGCACCGCACGCTTTCGAATTCCTCCAGCGGCAGGAAGGGGCCGTCCACGCAGGTGAGCGCGCCGGAGGGGCTGGAGCATTTTCCGCAGATGCCTACGCCGCAACTGGTGATGTATTCGATGCTTCCGATGATGCGGTCTTCGCTTGCGAACTCGCGCTCGATTTCGAAGCACTTTCGCACCATGGGTTCGGGGCCGCAGTTGATGAAGACCAGACGCTCGCGACGCTCGGCCGGCAGCGCCACCACTACATCTCGCAATAGGTCCGGCACAAAGCCCCGGAATCCTTCGCTGCCGTCGTCGGTCGAGAGTAACGCGGGACCGAGTTCCTCGAACTTCTCCCTATCGCACAGATGCGGACGCGTCCGCGCACCGAGCACGAAGAACTCTTCGTTCGAACCGCTCAGTTTATGTGCGATTTCGAGCAGCGAAGCGATGCCCGTGCCGCCGCCGGCAAATACCAGCGTGGCGTTCTCGAACGCCGGCACACCTTTGCCGTAAGGTCCGCGGAGAAAGATCTCGTCGCCCACGCTCATTTGCGCGAGGCGCTGGGTGAACTCGCCGACCACACGGATGATTACGCTCTTCTCCGAACACGAGAACACGGCAAAAGGCTTTTCGCCCACGCCGGGCAGGCAGAGAAACAGGAACTTGCCCGCCATGTCGCCGTCGTTCCAGACTTCCGGCAGTTGCTCGAACATCAGCTTGAAAAGCTTCGCGTCGTAGTCGAACCGCCCGGCGATGCGCGTACGGAAGTAATCCATTGGCAGCGCGGACTCCGAACCTCTCGGATAGATGCGCGCGCCTTCGGGAGATGCCGCGTCTTCCTCCAGTTGCCCAAGGTACTCGGCGAACTGCTCGCCGTCGAGGCCGGTGAGCGCGCTACCCACTCCGTACAGGTCCGCGCCGGCGCGCCGGTAGGCGAGCACATCCGCGGGCGAAGCGATGCCGCCCATGCCGATGATGACCGGCTGAGGGCCCGCCGCGCGCCGCGCCTGCTCGACCGAACGTAGTCCCAAGGGACGTATGCCGTCGCCCGACAACCCGCCGAACTTGTTGCTCAGGATGGGCGCCTCGCCCACCGGCACCACGGCGGGACCGATGGTGTTGGTCAGAGTGAGTCCCGCGGCGCCGGCTTCGAGCGCTGTGCGCGAACTGGCTTCCACGTCCGGGAAAGTGGCCGCGAACTTCACAAACACCGGCACATCCACCGCGCGCGCCACTTCGGCCACAATGTTCCGCATCAACTCCGTGTCTTGGCCGACCTGCGCGCCGTAGCCTTTGGCGTGCGGGCAGGACATATTCAATTCAAAGCCGTCGGCGATGGGGCGCAGCGTGCGCGCGGCTTCCAGAAAACTTTCGACGTCGGAACCGAAAATCGAAACCAGCAGGAACTTGTTTTCGGGAATCTTCATCCCGTCGAATTCGGCGAGATAGGCGGCCGCGCCGGGATTCGCCAATCCCACGGCGTTGATGTAACAACCGGGAGCATAACGCGCATAGAGGGGTTCGCGATAACCCGCGCGCGGCTGCGCGCTGATGCTCTTGGTGGTGATGACGCCGATAGCGGGCACCTCCAGAAAACAACGCAGAATCGTACTGGCGTGCGTGCAGCGAATGCCGGACGGAATGACAAAGCGCCCTTGCACGGTTTTGGCACCCAGGCAAAATGGCTCGCGCAGATCAGATGGCAACATGAGAAGACCCACATGATAGCAGGAACCGACCAGTGCTAAAGTCTGAAACATGGCACTAAATGGACTGATTCCCTCGTTGCGTCTGACGGCCGCGCTGATGCTCACGGTATTCGCGGCGCAGGCGGCGGGGCCACGGATTTACATCGTGACGGATTTTGAAGGCGTCGGTGGCGTCAACAGTTGGGACGAACAGGTGTTGCCCGGGCAGCGCCGCTTCGACGAAACCAAGCGTCTGTTGCTGGGCGAATTGAATGCCGCCATCGCCGGCGCATTCGACGCTGGTGCGCAAAGCGTAGTGGTGCTGGACGGGCATGACGGCAGCCGCGCGCTCGCGATTGACGAAATCGATCCGCGCGCCCAATTGCTGCAGGGCAAAGGCTGCAAGGGCAACTACTTCTTTTCTCCGAAGCGCTACGACGGCATCATGTTTGTCGGGCAGCATGCGATGGCGGGCACCAAGAACGGGTTGCTTGCGCACACGCAGAGCCGCGAGATGAAGGCGGTCACCATTAACGGGAAACCGGTGGGTGAACCGGGACAGGTAGCAGCCATCGCAGGGCACTTCGACATTCCGGTAATCTTCCTCTCCGGCGATCAGGCGGCCTGCGATGAGTTTCGCGCCATGCAGCCGGCAGCCGAAGTGGTGGCGGTAAAGCATATCGAAAGCGCCGGCTCATCGCTGAGCCTTTCGCACGCGCGCGCCAAGGAGTTGATTCGAGCCGGCGCGCGGCGCGCCGTCGAGCGCATTGCCGAGTGCAAGCCGTGGAAGATCGAAGGCCCGGTCGAGATGCGCTTCGAATGGCTGCCGGCCGGCAAACCGGCGCAGTCCTTCAAAGGCGCGAACGTTCTGGAAGCATTCGAAAGCTGGTTAGGCAAGGCTCCCGCCGAGTAGAGGCCAATCGGAGGACAACATGGGACGGCTCACGGACCGCGTGGCGCTGGTGACGGGCGCCGGGCAAGGCATCGGTGAAGCGATTGCACGTGAGTTCGCCGCCGAAGGAGCCTGGACCGGCATCATTGACATTCAGGCGGACGCCGCCGGACGTGTGGCCGCCTCGCTGGGCACGAACGCGCACGCATACGTATGCGACATAACGGATCGCGACGCTTACGGGCGCGTCGTGGAAAGCGTCCTCGCTGAGCGCGGACGTATCGACATTCTGGTGAACAACGCGGCCGTCAGTTACACGGCCGACGTGTTCGAAGACACGCGCGAGCAATGGGAGCGCACGCTCGCGGTGAATCTGGAAGCCATGCACTGGGGCGCCAAACTGGTGGCTCCGGCGATGGCACGGCAGCAGTGGGGGCGCATTATCAACATCACTTCCGTGCATGCTTACGCGACCGACGGCCGCGTGGGCGCTTACTGCGCATCCAAGGGCGGCATCGTCGCGCTCACGCACTCGCTTGCCGTCGAGCTGGCTCCTCACGGTATTCTGGTGAACGCCATCGCGCCGGGGTTCGTTCGCACGGCGATGTCGATGGTGGACGGCGTGGATGAAACCACCACCGGCGTGTTCGCCGAGTGGTATGTGAAGCACCGCAAGATTCCGCTGGCACGCCCCGCCGAACCGCGCGAAATCGCGCGCGTGGCGGTGTTTCTGGCCGGCGAGGATTGTTCCTACGTCACCGGCGCGATGCTGGTGGCCGACGGCGGATTAACGATCACGTTCTGATTGGAGGCTCTCTTCATGTTCTGCGCATTTCTGCTCCTGGCCGCGCTCGGCGGCAACGCCATCGAACAGTCGCGCGAATTCGTGCGCGCAAAACTGCTCGGCGAAACCGTTGCGCCACCCGCGCGAAGCCACATGCTGACGTACCTCAAGCGCGGCAAGATCGAAAAGAACAGCATCCGGGGACGGACCCTGCGCATCAAGGATCGCGAGTTCGACCGCGGCGTGGTCATGCCCAGCCCCGGCGAAATCCGCGTGGTGCTGGCCGCTCCGGCCGCTTCATTTGAAGCCTTCGTTGGCACCGACAGTAACGACTTGGGCTATTACGCCAACCAGGGACGCGGCGGCGTGGAGGCTTCGATAGAAGTGGCGGGCCGCGAAGTGTTTCGCTCGCCGTACTTCAAGGAAGGAGTGCCGGCGGTTCCCGTAAACGTGAACCTCAACGGAGCACGCGAGTTCAGTTTGAAGCTGGCGGCGGTGGGAGAGAAATCCAAGTTCCACCAAAGCGAATGGGACCAGGCCGATTGGGCCATGGCGCGGATCAAGATGGCGGACGGCAGCGCTGTGTGGCTCGCGGACTTGCCGGTGGGCCCGCTTGAAGCGCCGCCCGTCGTGGAGCTTCCGTTCTCGTTCCGTTACGACAAGCGCCCGTCCAGCCAATTGCTGCGCGAATGGCTGGTGAAGCGCGAATCGCGCAAGATCGACGAGCATCGCACCGAACATACGCTTTCCTATTCACATCCGTCGAGCAACCTGGTGGTGCGCGCCGTGGCCGTTGAGTACAAAGACTATCCGGCTGTCGAATGGACGCTCTTCTTCAAGAACACCGGCACATCGCAGACTGGCATGATCGAGGACATACAGGCGCTGGATACATCATTCGCGCGGGCCGGCGGTGGAGAGTTCCTGCTGCATCACGGATTGGGCAGCCGCACCAAGCCCGATGACTACATGCCGCTTGAAACCGAGCTCACACCCAAGCTGGAAAAGAAGCTGGCCACTTGCGGTGGACGCGGAAGCGACGCGGAGCTGCCATACTTCAACCTCGCCTGGCCCGGCCGCGGAGTCATCATTGCCGTGGGCTGGCCCGGACAGTGGGCCGCCAGGTTCACGCGCGACGAGGGCACCGCGGTGCGCGTCGTCGCGGGACAGGAATTGACTCACTTCAAACTGAAGGCGGGCGAGGAAGTTCGCTCGCCTCTGATGGCGCTGGTGTTCTATCAGGGCGATTGGATCGAAGGGCAAAACGTCTGGCGGCGCTGGATGGTGTCGCACAACGTGCCGAGGCCCGGCGGCAAGCTGCATCCGCCGCAGGTGGCCGAAGGCAATGGGCGCCATACCATCGAAATGCAGGAAGCCAACGAAGCCAACCAGATTCGCGATTTGAACCGCGAACTGGACCACGGCGTGCCCCTGGACTACTGGTGGATGGACGCCGGTTGGTATCCGTTCACCACCGGTTGGCCCGACGTGGGCACGTGGGAAACCGATCCGGTGCGCTTTCCGCGCGGCTTCGCGCCGATTTCGAAACTGGCGCACGAGCGCGGCACCAAGATTCTGGTTTGGTTCGAACCCGAGCGCGTGCGGCCCGGCACATGGCTGGATAAGAATCATCCTGAGTGGCTGCTGAGGCGTCCAAGCAGCTCAAACAGTCTGTTGAACCTGGGCAATGACGAAGCGCGACGCTGGCTCACCGAACATGTCACGAAGATGATCCGCGAACAGGGCATCGACCTTTATCGCCAGGATTTCAACTTCGAGCCGCTCCTCTACTGGCGCGAGAACGACGCACCGGACCGCCAGGGCATCAGCGAGATTAGACACGTTACCGGCTACCTGGCTTACTGGGATGAACTGCGGCGCCGCTTCCCGAACATGATGATCGATACGTGCGCTTCCGGCGGACGGCGCAATGACCTGGAAACACTACGGCGCGCCGTGCCGCTTTGGCGCAGTGATTACGCCTACGATCCCATTCCCATGCAGTCGCTCACCTACGGCATTTCGCTGTGGATGCCGTATCACGGCACGGGCATCAATTCCGTCGAACCGTACATCTTCCGCAGCCAGATGTCGCCCGGCCTGGCAATAGGCCTGGACGCCGGCAACTATCCAAACGGCTATGAGAAGTTGAAGAAGCGTATTGCCGAGTGGCGCGAAGTGTCCTGGAATTGCTACGGCGACTACTATCCGCTTACACCGTACAGCCTGGACAGAGCCGCTTGGATGGCGTGGCAGCTCGACTCGCCGGCTAAGGGCGAAGGTGTGGTCCAGGCCTTCCGGCGCCCCGAAAGTCCGTTCGAATCGGCGCGCTTCAAACTACGCGGACTCGATGCCAAAGCGAGCTACGTGGTGAAGAACCTCGACACGGCGGCTGAAGTCACCCTGAGCGGCGCGGAGCTGATGGAGAAAGGCCTACCGGTTACCGTCAACGAGACGCCGGGCGCGGCGCTAATCGCCTACCGGCGTCAGTGAAAGCGTAACGAAAGCCGTTTTCAGCGAGCAGGGCGAGTTCCTGCTCGCTGAAACCAAATCGCGAGGCGGCCAGTTCGTACTCACCTACGAGTGTGGTGTGGAACATGGCCGGGTCATCCGTGTTCAGCACGATCGGCACGCCGGCATCGAACAACCGCCGCACCGGATGCGCGTCCAGCGACGGCACCACGCCCGTGGCGACATTGCTCGAAATCGAAACTTCCAGCGGAATGTCGTGATCGCGCAAGTGCCGCATGAGCGCGGCATCGTCCACCGCGCGAATGCCATGCCCGATGCGCTCGGCGCCCAACCGCAGACTGGCCCAAATGGTTTCGGCGCCCGTGGATTCACCCGCGTGCGGCGCCAGATGCAAGCCGTGCTCGCGCGCCCAGGTGAGGATGTGCGCGAAGTTCTCCACCGGCCCGCGCGCTTCGTCGCCACCGAGCCCGAACCCGACCACGCCGTCGTTGATACGTTCGGCGGCCAACTCGGCCACACGCATGGCATCGGACACGGCGAACTGGCGCACGGCATCGAAGATCCAACGCACTTCAACCGTTGAGCGGCGTGCCTCGGCATTGACGGCGTCGAAGATGGGCGCGACATCCTGCTTGCGCCAGACCATCACACCGACCGAGAGGTTGATCTCGGCGTAGCGCACGTTCTCACCCGCCAACCGCTCCAGCAGACGCCGCGTGATGAGCGCGAAGTCGCTCGGAGTGCGCAGGCGGCGCACCGCTTGCTCGTAACTCGCCAGGAATCCGAGGAAATTGCTGTAACCGTACAACGCGTCGATGGATTCGCGCGTGAGCGTGGGATCCAGTTCGGCAAGCGTCGCCGGTTCGATGGAACCCTCCAGGTGCAGATGTAGTTCAGCCTTGGGCAATTCCTGAACAAAGCCACGCATTCTTGTCATAATAGCTGCAATGACCCCCCAGGAAGTGGAAGCCATCATTGGCGGCTATCATGGAGATCCCTTTCGGGTGCTGGGACCGCACGCCACACGCGGGCGCAACGCTCCCACGGGCTGGGTGGTGCGCGCCTATCTGCCGCACGCCGTTTCAGCGCAAGTACTCATCGACGGCAAGGCTGTCGAAATGGAAAAGCGCCACGAAAACGGCTTCTTTGTCGGAACGCTGGACGGCAAACCGGCGCCATACCGTTTGCGGATTGTCCCGCATTCGGGCGCGCCGTTTGAATGTGAAGATCCGTATCGCTTCCGCCCGCTGTTGACTGACTTCGAACTTCACCTGCACGGCGAAGGCACTCACTTTGAGAGCTACAACACGCTCGGCGCGCATCTGGTGGAAGTGGATGGCGTCGCGGGCACGCGCTTCGCGGTCTGGGCGCCCAATGCCGAAGTCGTTTCGGTGGCCGGCGATTTCAACGATTGGGACACACACCGCCATCCCATGCGCCTGCGCAATGGCGGCGTGTGGGAGATCTTCCTACCCGGCGTGGGTCACGGCGCGGCGTACAAGTACTTCGTGCGCTCGCGATTGAAAGCCTACCGTCAACTGAAAGCGGACCCGTACGCGTTCTTCTGCGAGACGCCGCCCAAGTCAGCCTCCATGGTGTGGGATATCGACAAGTACCAGTGGAATGACAACGAGTGGATGGAGGCGCGCGGCAAACGCAACTGGCTCAAAGCTCCCATCAGCATCTACGAGTTGCACCTGGAAAGCTGGCTGCGCGGACCGCAAAACCGCATTCTCACCTACGACGAGATCGCCGACGCACTGGTCGAGTACCTGACGCGCATGCAGTACACCCACGTTGAGTTCTTGCCCGTCATGGAGCATCCGTTCTCCGGTTCGTGGGGTTACCAGGTAATCGGCTACTACGCACCCACTTCGCGCTTCGGTACGCCGGAGGGGTTCATGCGCCTGGTGGACCGCCTACACCAGGCGGGCATCGGCGTCATCGTCGATTGGGTGCCGGCTCATTTTCCGAAAGACGCGCACGGCTTGGGTTTCTTCGACGGCTCGGCACTCTATGAACACGCCGATCCGCGCAAGGGCGAACACCGCGACTGGGGCACGCTGATCTTCAATTACGGGCGCAACGAAGTACGCGAGTTTCTGATTTCGAACGCGTTGTTCTGGCTGAAGAAGTATCACATCGACGGGCTTCGCGTGGACGCCGTGGCCTCGATGCTCTATCTGGACTATTCGCGCCAGCCCGGTGAATGGATTCCCAACCGTTACGGCGGCAATGAGAATCTGGAGGCCATCGATTTCTTACGCAACTTCAACGAACTGGCCCATCAGGTGCCCGGCGCGTTCACCGTGGCCGAAGAGTCCACTTCGTTCGCAGGCGTATCCAAGCCGGTTTACCTCAACGGACTGGGGTTCACCTTCAAGTGGAACATGGGATGGATGCACGACATGCTGGGCTATTTTGAGTGCGACCCGGTCCACCGCAAGTTCCACCACCAGAACATCACCTTCAGCATGCTCTACGCTTTCCACGAGAATTTCATGCTGCCCATTTCGCACGACGAAGTGGTGCACGGAAAGCGCAGCCTGCTGGGCAAGATGCCCGGCGACGAATGGCAGCGGTTCGCCAACGCGCGCGCGTTTCTGGGCTACATGTACGGCCATCCCGGCAAGAAGTTGCTGTTCATGGGCGCGGAAATCGGCCAGTACGAAGAGTGGAATCACGAATCGCAGGTGCGTTGGGAACTGCTGAACTTCCACTACCACCACTCGCTACAAACGCTGGTGCGGGAACTGAATCGCCTGTACCGGACCCAACCCGCGCTGCACCAGGTGGACTATCATTGGGCGGGATTCGAGTGGGTGGACTTTCACGATGCCGACAAGTCCATCATCTCGTTCCTGCGCCACGCCGAAGACCCCGCCGACACGCTTCTGTTCTGCTGCAACTTCACGCCGGTACCGCGCATGAACTACCGCGTGGGCGTGCCCGAGGACGGCTACTATCAGGAGATTTTCAATAGCGACGCGGCCGTATTCGGCGGCAGCAACATGGGCAACGCAGGAGGTGCGCTGTCAGCGCCCGTGCCGATTCACGAACGCAAGCACAGCATCTCAATTACGCTCCCGCCGCTCGGAGTGGTGGTGTTCCGCAAGCGCTGAAGACAAAGCGTGCGGTGACGGCCGCACCGCGCAAGGCAGCCCAGCCGCCACCGCACAACGTCCGGTGGTACCTACCAGTTTGTCATTGCGGGTGGCGAATTGGCTACCCGAGACTCCGCTTCACTTGGACTTGACAATCTCGCCATAAAGTTCGGGACGGCGGTCCTTGATGTGGCGTTTTTCGCTCACGCGCGACAGATCGACGTCGCATACCAGCATGCCGGGCACGTTCGATTGCAGGCGCGCGGCGATGGCTCCGTTAGGGTCGGCAACGAAAGCCACTTGAGGATGGGCGAAAGCCACGAAGTTCTCGTTTTCGTAAGCGCGAGTACGCATCCACCATTCGTTGTCCAGTCCCCACATGCCGTAGGACGGAATCAGCAGGATGCGCGCACCCTTCAAGCGCAGCACGCGTGCCGTTTCGGGCCAGCGGCGGTCGGCGCAGATGACTATCCCTATCTTGCCCCACGGCGTGTCAAAGACCGGCAGGTCGTCGCCGGGCGCGTAACGCAGGTCGTGATTCTGTAAGTGCGTTTTCGAATAGCGCCCCGCGATATTGCCGGAACTATCCACAATCAACGCCGTGTTATAGAACTTACCGCCGCGGTTCTCAGTCAGTCCGAAGACGATGTAGATTTTGTGGCGCGCGGCCAGTTCGCGCAGGCGCTTGATGTAGACGCTGGAGGCGGCATCCTGCGCAATCGAGGCGAAGCGCTCCGGTGTCCAGTCCTTGGCCGGCGTGACGTAGCCATCCAGGAAGCATTCGGGGGTGACAACCACTTGAATGCCTTCGGAGGCGTGCCGGGCAAGCGTCTGCTCGAAAGTGCGCCAGTTGGCATCCAGGTCCCACTTCACCGGCATGGCGGTGAACAGACCCAGACGCAGTGAATCGGCTTGGGCGGCGCAAACGGCCGCGACGAACCATAACACCGTAAGTGCTCGTTTCATGGCGAGTCCAGTAAATCAGATTATTTCCCAGATATATCACGCGAATGCTACAGGGCGGGTGTATAATTGCCGCATCCGAGGGAGGGCACGTCCATGGAGCGTTCCCAAGACAAGTTCACCGTTATCCTGGGCTGGGTGATTATCCTCCTCGCGTGTTACCTGTTCTATCTTGGCGGCGGTTGGTTGTACAGGAAAGTCGTGCCGCAGCCCACGCGAAGCCTGGCCATGTCAGCCTGGTTCGATGCTCCCCAATCCGGAGCGTCCCCTCAGTTACGCATTAGCGGCGTGGTACTGGAGAACGAGAAGCCGGTGGCGTCCGGCCGCGTCCGCATCACCGTGGAAGGTTGGGTGAAGACGTTCCGCCAGAGCCTCTTCGTCGACGTGAAGGATGGCCGCTTCGACGCGAGTGATCAGGCCTGCTTCCGCACGCTGACACCCGGAGACCGGCTGCGGATTCAAGCCGTCTACGGCGATGTGATCGAAAACGTCTACCTGGGCATGCGCGCACCGATGCTTACCGGCACCACGCAGGTGCTGTTCGCGTTGGCTTCGGTGGGATTGGTGCTGGCGTTTTTCTGGCTATTCACGGGCGAGCCCAGCGCGGGAAAGAACCACGGCGCCATCCTGTTCTCCTACTTCATCATGATCGTGTTCCTAGGCGTGCCGCTGGCATTGCCCTATGTGATCTCGACGAAATTTCCCGACGTGATGGAGACCATGAAGGAGACACCGGTAGGCTTTCTTGTCGCCAAGCCCGAGCAACTAGAACAGCAATGGGTGCTGAACATAGGAGGGAGCCCGATGCCCGCGCCCATGCCCGCCGCTGAGCCTGCTCCGGCGGCGACAGCGACAGCGCCGGCCACCACGCCAACCGACGCAGCGCCGGCACAACCCGCGGCCGCGCAACCCGCCGTGACGCAACCGGAAACTGGTGGCGCCGCACTTGTGAAGCCCGCCGTCAAGAGTCCTGCGCCCAAGGATAACAGCGGAATCGTGGTCCGAGGCGGGCTGGTCATTCCGCTTTATGTGCTGATCCTGTCGATCATCGGTGGCGCGATCAACATGACACGCAAGCTGCCCGGATACCAGCGCGACGCCACCAGCCTGCTATCTCCGTCCAGCATGATGAGCACCGTCCAAGGGGCGGCGCACGCCGTCGGCGCGCTTATGTTCAAGGTCAAACCGCCGGAGATATTGGCCGAAACGCAGGCGGAAGTAGAACCACCGGCCGCGCCGGAGGCCGAGGAAGGCACCACACCGGAACACGTCGAAACACCGGAAGAGGCGTTGCTGAGGCGCACGGCGCAGTGGCGTCAGGATCTGATCACACAGCATATGTATCTGCTGTCAGCGCCGTTTCTGGCCATCGCGGTCTTCTACCTGCTCGCGTGGCTGGATCTGCTCAAGCAGCCTGCGTTGGTTCTGGTTTCTTTCTCAGTGGGCTTGATATCGGACAAGATCCTGGGGGCCATTCTGCGCGTATCCGGCGGCATCGTCGAACGCAGCGCGATTGGGTCCGATCAATCGCCAACGGTACCCGCGGGCAAGTAGCTTACTGCTTGGCCAACTGCTGCGCGGCGATGAGCAGCGGGTCCCAGACGGGCGCGTAAGGCGGGGCATAGACCAGATCGAGTTGCTCAAATTCGCCGATCCGCATGCGCTGCGCAAGCGCGGTGGCGATTACGTTGACGCGGCCGGCGGATGTTTCTCCGCCCACCACCGCTCCGCCCAGCAGGCGGCGGGACGAACGATCGGCAACCAATTCCACGGTGACCGGTCCGCCCCAGAAGTAGCCGGGACGCTCGTGAGCTTCGATGCGGGCGACAATCGGGTCGAATCCTTCGCGGCGCGCTTGCGGAGCCGAAAGGCCGGTGGTCGCAAATGCCACGCCGCAAACGCGGACGATGGAAGTCCCCACCACGCCGGGGAAGCGCTCTCGTGCACCAGCCGCGCTGGCGCCGGCCACGCGGCCCATTTTGTTGGCGGTGGTTCCGAGTGGCAGCCACACGGGGCGGCCCGTAACCAGATGCGTGGTTTCGGCGCAATCACCCGCCGCATATACACCGTTGAGACTCGTTTCCATGCGCTCGCTCACGCGAATGGCACCGGTGGGGCCAAGTTCAACTCCGGCTTCGGCGGCCATCTCGACGTTGGGCTTCAACCCGGCAGCAAGCACCACTAGCTGGCACGGCACGCCGGCCACGCGATCCCGCTCGATGGCGCGCACCGGAGCATTCAATCGCAATTCGATCCGGAACTGCTCCAGACACTGTGCCACCTGGCGCGTGAACTCGGGATCCTGGCGCGAGAGCGCGTTGCCGGAAGCCTCCAGCACGGTGACGTTCAAACCTCGCGCGCGCAGCGCACCGGCCACTTCCAGTCCGATATACCCAGCGCCCACCACCACGGCCTGCCGCGGCTGTTCGCGTTTCAGGAAATCGTCCAGACGCCGCGCATCGTCGAGCGTGTGTAGCGAGAACACGTGCGGCTGTTCGGCGCCCTGTATGCCGGCCGGCGCGGGCCGCGCGCCGGTGGCGATCACCAGGCGGTCGTAGTGCACGCGTTCACCGCCATCCAGCGTGACTTCGCGCCGCGCGTGCTGTATCGCGGAAACGCGCGCGTGTGTGCGCACGGCGATGTTGCGTTCCCGCTCGAACTGCTCCGGCGTATAGAGAATCAGGTCCTCGACCGAACCGACCTGCCCTTCGATGTAATAAGGCAGGCCGCAGGCGCCGTAAGAGATCGCGTCGCCCTTTTCGAGGACCACAATTTCGAGCGAGCGGTCCAGGCGCCGCGCGCGCGCCGCCGCGCTCAGCCCCGCCGCCACTCCGCCGATAACAACCAGTCGCATTCGTTTCTCAGTCCCGATTCTGTTCGCGCACGAAGCTGAGAATGTCGAAATGCTTGATCTCGCGGTTGGGGAAGAAGCTGTTGACGGCGCTCTGCTCGTCATCGAACAGTTCGAACACCGTGGTCAGCTTGGTGAGCACCAGCAACTCGATGTTGCGCCGGTTCACATTCAACAACCGCATGCGCCCGCCCGCCTTGCGCAGGCTGGTATAGCACACCACCAGATTACCGAGCCCGGTGCTGTCGATGTAATCGACTTCGGCGAGATTCAGCACCACGTTGGTCTTGCCGGAAGCGGCCAACTCACGCAGGTAATCGCGCAAGGCGACCGCCGCGGGGCCCACCGTCAGGCGTCCCTTCACGTCGAGCAGAACCACCCCTTCTTTTTCGCGTTGCGCAATCTCGATGCTCATGGCGTCAATTCTCCATTCTAGGCGTTCGGTGCGCCCGCCGGGAAATGCACCGTAAAGCGGCTGCCCTTGCCCGGTTCGCTGGCAACTTCCACGGTGCCGTCGTGCGCTTTGACGATCCAGGCCACCAGGCTCAACCCCAGCCCGATGCCGCGCTCCTCGCTTTCATCCGGTCCCGGCGCGCGGTAGAAGCGTTCGAAAATGTGCGGCAGGTGTTCGGCTGCGATGCCGCGCCCGGAGTCTTCCACACCCAATTCAACCTGATCGCCTTTGCGCGCCAGCCGCACGCCTACGCGTCCCCCCGCCGGCGTGTACTTCAGGGCATTTGAGAGCAGATTCGAAATCAAGCGCTCGATCTGCACGCGGTCGACGCTGGCCTCGAACCGATTCGGGAGTTCCGCTTCCAGCGTGATTTGCGCGTCTTCGGCGGGAATCTGGAATTGCTCGACCACATCCCGCACCAAACCGGGCAGATCAAGCGGCGCTTTGTGCAGCGCCAGATGCCCGCTTTCAGCCTGCGCCAGAAACAGCAGGGCGCGCACGATTTGCGAGAGCCGCTCGATGTCCTGCATGGCATTGACGATGGCCTCGCGATACTGCTCCTGGTCCTGCGCGGTGAACAGCGCTACTTCGAGCTGGCCGCGGATGGCCGTAATGGGCGTGCGCAACTCATGCGAGACGTCGGCCGAAAAGCGCCGGATTTGCTCGAAGGAAGCCTCGAGCCGCTCCATCATGTGGTTGAAAGCTCCGATGAGTTCGTCCAATTCATCGTCGGCGCCGCGCGGATCGATGCGCAGGCTCAGGTTCTGGCCCGAGATGCGGCGCGCCGCTCGCGAAACGTCGTGCACCGGCCGCAGGGCGCGCCCGGCCATCACCCACCCCAGCACACAGCTCGCCAGAATCACAATGGGTGTGAGCGTGGAGTAACTCAGCGTGAATCGTTCCAGCACGCGGCGGCTTTCGGAAAGCGGGCGGCCCACGGCGGCGTAGTAGCGCCGATGCTCGCCATTCAGCGCGCCGCTGCGGATCATATAAGGCAGGCCCTGTGAGCTGGAGCGGACGCGGAACACCGGGTTCGGCGACTGGAGCGCCGCGCGAATCTCGGCGGGCGAATCGACGCCGATCAACTGGTAGGCGCCGGAGATTTCCAGCACCTTGCCCGAATCGTCGGTCAACAGGAAAACGCGCCGCAGGCGTTCGACGACGGCACGCTCCTCTGGATCCTCGCGGTCGTAAAACCAGAGCGGGTAACCGCCTACCACGCGCAGGTAGCCGTTCACCGTCGCCCATTCTTCTTCCAGGACCTCACGCGCCTGGTTGTCCAGGATGGAACTCAGTGTGTGATGAAAGAACCAGCCGGTTCCGCACAGCAGAAACGTGAAGAATACGACGTAGCTGAGCGTGAGGCGGAAGCGCAGACCTCGCGTGAAGCGTCCGAGAGCCGTTCCGCGCGACATGCGTTTCTACTTTTCGGCGGTCTGCGCGGGCGCGTCAGGAGAATCGATCATGTAGCCGATGCCGCGCACCGTCTGGATGAGTTTCCGTTCCGAGCGGTCGTCGATTTTGCTGCGCAGGTGACGGATGTAAACGTCCACGATGTTGGTCAACCCATCGTAATCCATGTCCCAGACGTGCTCGACGATCATGGTGCGGCTGAGCGGACGCCCCTTGTTCCGCATCAGGTATTCGAGAATGCCAAATTCCTTGGGCGCCAATTCGATGGGTTCGCCCGCACGCGCGACTTTGCGGCGAATACAGTCCAGCGTCAGATCGCCGACTTGCAGTTTCTCCGGCAACGCCTGGCCCCGGCGCAGCAAGGCGCGCACGCGCGCCAGCAGTTCGACAAACGCAAAGGGTTTCACCAGATAGTCGTCGCCGCCCGATTCCAGGCCTTTGACGCGATCCTCCAGTGCTCCGCGCGCGCTCAAGATGAGCACCGGAGGCGAGACCCTCCGGTCACGCACCTTCGCCAATACCTCCAACCCATCCATGTCGGGCAACATCAGGTCGAGAATCAGCAGATCGTAATCGGTCGCATGAATGGCCGCCAGCGCATCGCGCCCGGAACCGACGGTGTCCACGGCATAGCCGGCACTGGCCAACCCGCGATCGAGGAAGTCCGCAATTCGCCGTTCGTCTTCAATCACCAGGATGCGCATCTATCAGTAAATGTAACAATTTGCCGAGCACCGCGCGGTTATGGGTTCAAGATTCGGTTCGGCGCAACGATAAGAGCAAAAGGATGGATGGACTCAGGAGTGATCTGACTATGCCCCAGAACGAGGGGTTCGCGGCGGGCCGCGTGGACGTGCACGGCCGTACGTTGCGTCAGGTTCTTGACGCCCACATGGCGTGGCTTGCTCGCAGACCGGAAGGCCAGCGGGCGGTCCTAATCAACATTAGTTTTAGTGAGTTAAGGCTGGACGGCATCAATTTGGCCGGCGCCGAAATCTCCTCTTCTCTGTTTATCGAGGCCGAGTTGCGCGGCGCGATCCTCGGAGCTTCGAGCTGGAGCATCGTCGACCTTCGTAAGGCGACGTTGAGCGAAGCCGATCTGGCGGGTGCCGCTCTGGTCCAGGTGCAAGCCGACTTTGCCTGGTTCAGTTCGGCCAACCTGGCCGAGACCAACATCAATGGATGCACCTTCCGTCGCGCCTCACTTTCGGAAGCGCGCCTGCAAGATGCATCGCTTACCGGCTGCGACTTCACCGACGCTGACCTAAGCGGCGCCGGTTTTCACCATGCCCGGGTATTCGACTGTAACTTCAGCAGCGCCAAACTGGATAACGCGTTGCTCTACCACGCAACCATCGACCTTTGCCGTTTCGTCGCGTGCTCGGCCGCGCAGGCCAACTTCAGCAACGTTCGGATGCAAACCTGCGACTTCCGCAACGCGGAGCTTTCCGGCGCGAAATTCGTGGATGCCGACTTGACGCGCAGCAGCTTCAGCCGCGCCTCCCTGAGCGGATGCGACATGCGCGGAGCCAAGCTGAACAGCGCGGAATTTTACGGAGCCGATCTGGGCGGCGCACGTCTCGGCGAAGCGAATCTGTACACGGCGGATCTGCGCGGAGCCAACCTCCGGGGCGCCCGCGAGTTGACGCAACAACAGTTATCGCAGGCACGTACCGATGAGGACACCATTCTGCCGAACGGCTCCAAAGGGCCTTACATGCGTCGTTCGGGCGCGGAACGTCCCGCGCTGCGGTAAGCGGTCTCGAGGTTATTTCGACAAACCCTGAAACACCTGGAGCTGCGAGGCTAAGGCCTGGACTTTATCCGGAACTTCCTTGCGAGCTTCCAGCAGCCACCAACCCTTGTAGCCGATTCCCGTAAATAGCTTGAACAGCTTGTCATACGGGTAGTCGCCAAGGTCCAGCTCCCGCACGTGCGTGGTATCGCCGATGCGGTTCTTCACCATGGCGAAGTTGGCTTCCAGGCCGGCGCCGTTCAAATCGTTGCCGTTGGAATTCCAGCAGACGTAAACGTTGCGGTGGGTCGCGACGTCGCAGATCGCCTTAATCACGGGAAGTTCGCTGGTCTCGCGCCCGTGCACTTCCAGGCGGATCTTCTGGCCGTGCTGGGCTCCGAACGCGCCGATCTCATTCAGTGCCGCGCCGATTTGCGCGATGGTCTTTTCGTGCGGCACGTCCTTCACAAACGCGTTGGGCTTCACTTTGACGCCCGTGCCGCCGCAGTCTTCCATCAGCAGCA
>CAZDIZ010000033.1:36793-42083 GCA_964505625.1 uncultured Solibacteraceae bacterium
AACGCGTTGGGCTTCACTTTGACGCCCGTGCCGCCGCAGTCTTCCATCAGCAGCACGTACTGCTTGGCGAGTTCGATGTTCTTCTTCACAACGGCCGGATCGGCGCTGTGGAATTCACAGTTGGACCCGTAGCCGACAAGCTTCACCGGGCTGCCGGCGAAACGCTTGCGAACTTCCTTGCGTTGGGCCTTGGATAGCGATGGCTCGACGCCGTGGGCGTGTTCGGTGCGCAGTTCCACACCAAGCACGCCTGACTTCTCGCAGGCGGCGATGAGTGTGGGCAGATCCATGTCTTTGGCCCACTGATAAGTGACCAGGCCGAGCTTGATGCCGCTCGACTTGGCGGCGAGAAGGGAGGAGGCGGCGAGCGCTCCTCCCACGGTCAGGAAATCTCTTCTGGACGTGGCCATGACGTTGGTTTCCCTAGACCTTGTCCGGCGCGGGCACCACAAAACCTTTGCGATAGGTGTCGGCGAGCAGCGCATTGGCCTGCTTGTCGTTGACGAACTGCTCGGAATCCGGATCGAACTGAAGCACGCCGCCGCGGCGGAAAGCCGTGTTGGCAATGTGAGCCAGACCCGAAGAGTAGTGCGCCGTTTCGACCGGGCCGTTCTGATCCTCAACCTTGCGGCTGCGCACGGCCTTGATGAAATTCTCGAAGTGCTTGGCTGGCGCCGAACCGGTCGGCCCCGGCGTACGCTTCGGACCGAGGAACACCGCGTACTTGGTGTACCCGTTGATGGCCATGTAGCCTTCCGAACCGTAGAACAGATCGCCGTTGGTGGCGCCATCGGCTTCCGTGTTGGTGCACCAGAAACGCACGGCGATTTCGGCATACTTCTTCTCGCGGTCGAAATCGCACAGCGCCGTCAGCACTTCCGGCGTTTCGCGGTGGTCGCGCCACAGGTACTTGCCGCCCATGGAGGCGACCTTGGTCGGGAACTTCACGCCCAGTCCCCACTGCAGCATATCGAGCTGGTGCACGCCCTGGTTGCCGATTTCGCCGTTGCCGAAGTCCCAGGTCCAATGCCAGTTGTAATGGACGTGGTTCTTCGAATAAGGGCGCCATTTGCCTGGGCCAACCCATAGGTCGTAGTCGAGCGTCTTGGGCGGTTCTTCGTTGGGGAAATCCTTGAGCTTCGGACGCCATTTGAAGATGGTGGCGCGGCCCATGTAGACATCGCCGATCACGCCTTCGCGCAGCTTCTGAACCGCCTCCTGCATGGCCTCGGAGCTGCGCAACTGGACGCCGTGCTGCACGATTCGCTTGTACTTCTTCGCCGCCGCGATCATGCTGCGGCCCTGAGCGAGCGAGTGCGTGCCGGGCTTTTCGACGTAAACGTCCTTGCCTGCCTGGCAGGCCCAGATCGCGGCCAACGCGTGCCAATGGTTGGGCGTGGCGATACTGATCACGTCGATATTCTTGTCCTCGAACACGCGCCGCATGTCCTGCACGACTTTAACGGGGTGCCCGTACTTCGATTCAAACTCCTTGGCGCGGCGGTTAGCCACCTCAAGATCGGGGTCGACAAACGTCGTAACTTCCACGTTCTCGAGCGGCTCAAACCCGTTGTAGTGAGCCGTGCCGCGGCCATTCACGCCCAACACCGCAACACGGATAGTGTCGTTGGCGCCAAATGCTTTGTTGGAACTCATTACCACGGGGGCAGCCGCTGAAGCCGCCAGAAATTGTCTTCTGTCCATTTGGTCCTTTCCAAAATCCCCTGGCCCGATTTTACAATTGCGGGGCAGGGCGGTGCAGGGGGCACTCAAGCCGGCGGCGCCTCTGAGAACGGCGGATCGAACAGATCCGGCCGGAAGTGAAACGCGCGGAACAGATGGAAGATATAGTGCATCCGTTGGCTCAGATCGGCCCAATCATCGACTCCGCATCCGGCGCAGACCCGGCCGGCGGGCTCCACCGTCCGCAACAAAGCGAGTAATTCGGGCTCGTCCAACACGGCAAACTCGGACGGTACCGGCGCATCAAGGTTCGCCCCGAGCGAAAGGAGTTCCTTGGACACACGCAGGACCATGAGCGCCTCGGACACTACCCGCCGCGTCAACTCGCATCCGAAACGGTGGTAGCGTTCCGCCAGAGGCCGCAACGCGGAAGCCGCCAGACGGCCGCCAGGCAGCACTCCGGCCAGACGCGTTTTCAGATCCCGGGCTGTGTCCGGGATCGCCTCCATGGCGCGTTGAATGTCGGGTTGCAGCCGCGTCTGCTCGTGGAAACCGATTTCGAGATTCGCCAGCAGCATCAACTGTGCGCGGCGGCGCGGCTGCGGTTCGGTTCTCTGCTGCTGATAGTGTGAAAAGGCACGCCGCAGCCAGTCCTGCCCGTCCGGCGGCGGACCCGGAGCCAGTGCGGCGAGAAACTCCGCCAAACGTGGAGAACCGGGCGATGGATCGGACCCGCACACCTCCAGATAGCGCGCCATGTGATAGCCGATCTCGGCGAACACTTTGCGGTTGCCCACAGCCACCGCTTCGCTGGAACACTCGAAGGCATCGAAAGGAGTGTGTATAGCACGAACGATCCGGCCCAGCCGGGTCTTCGGATTGAACAGCCCACGACGAAGCAGCACACGCCATAGGCTTCGAATGGGATGCCAGAGCGTCCAACCTCCGCGCGCAAGGCTGGCTAGGCGGTCGCCCAAATCCTCGCCTCGAATCGTGCAACCCGCCTGTCGCGAAGCCCAAGTGGCGAACGAGCACCAGTTCGCGCCATCGCCGATGGTCGCGCGCACCGCGGTCGACAAACGCGCGTAACATTCGGTGATTCCGAGATTCCGGGTGACGGAATCGTCGATGGCGGCAATCGCTGCCACCTCCGCCGTGCGCGGACACGACGCTCCCAGTTTTGGCCCAGTCATGGAGAGTATGTTACCGCACCGGGCAAAGCGGACCCGCCGCTTATGCTACTCCATCCACTCAGGATGATGGACGGTGCCGTCGAAGTTGGTGGTGGTTTTGAACTCTTCGAAGGTGCCGTCGAGCGCGGCGTCGCGCGTGCGCGCTACCAGCGCCGCCTGTTGCTCCTTCGTCATGGGACGGAAGGTGCGTACGGCATCGAGCGCCTGGTCGAGCCGCTGCGGGCTGTCACAGCCGGTGATGACCACCGAAGCCGGCAGACTGAGCGCGTACTGCAAGCATTCGGTGGCCGTGGCGATGTGGCTGCGCGGAATGGCTCCGCTCGCCAGCGGCTTCATACCCAGTACGGCTGTGCCCTGCTCTATCATCTTCGGCACCGCTTCGCGGGCGAAGCTACGGAAGCTCGCGTCCAGGATATTCAACGGCATCTGCGCGGCGTCGAAGTGGAACTTATTCTTCGCCGCCAACTCCAGCATGCGCAGATGCATCGCGGGAGCCTTATGCCCGGTGAAGCCGATGTAGCGGATCTTGCCGGCTTTACGAGCTTCCAGAAGCGCTTCCAGCGGTCCGTTGGGCGCGAAGAAGCGGTCCGGGTCATCCATGCGTATGTTCTCGTGATACTGCATCAGGTCGATCACGTCGGTATCCAGACGCCGCAACGATTCGTCGATCTGACGCGCAGTGGCAACCTTGGTGCGCCCATCGAACTTGGTCATCAGGAAGACCTTCTTCCGGTACCCGTCGCGCAGCGCGCGGCCCATCCACACTTCGCACTTGCCGCCCATGTACGACCAGCCGTTGTCCATGAAGGTGACGCCGCGATCGATGGCCGAACGTACGATCGCGATACCCACCTGTTCTTCGCGCGGGCGTCCGATGTGCGCCCCGCCCAACCCCAACGCCGACACACGTTCACCGGTCCGGCCCAACATGCGATAGATCATGTCGCCGCGGCGCTCGTCGGCGCCGAACAACGGAAGTGCTCCCACAGTGGCCAGAAACTCGCGGCGGCGCGGACAATACTGGTTCGGCATCAGGCAACCCCTTTCCTGGTGGCATTCTAGCATTCAAGGCGGCGAGCCATGCGCGCGGCGTAAAATGGACACAGTCTTTGAAGGAGGTTGCGCGTCGAGATGCGGAAGTTCGCGCGGTGGAGCTTATGGTGCTGCGCACTATGGAGCGCGGTGCTGTGGGCGGATTTTGTGGCCGGCCAACGTGCCGCCGAAAAAGGCGACTTCGCCACGGCGGCCAAGGAGTGGCGTCCGCTCGCCGAAAAAGGCATGGCCGCCGCGCAGTTCAACCTGGCCCTGCTGTACGCAAGCGGCAAAGGCGTAGCGCAAAACTACGCCGAGGCGGTCAAGTGGTACCGGCTAGCGGCCGAGCAGGGCGACGTCGGCGCGCAGTGCAACCTCGGCTTGCTCTACGACCAGGGCGAAGGCGTTCCGCAAGATCATGCCGAAGCGCTCAAGTGGTTTCGTCTGGCCGCCAAGCAAGGCGATCCGCTGGCGGAATTCAACCTGGGCCTGACGTACGAAAAGGGCCAAGCCGTGTTGCAGGATCTTGCTGAGGCGCGGCGCTGGTATGAGTTGGCCGCATCGAAGGGCCACCCGGCGGCGCAGTGCAATCTCGGCGCGCTCTACGAACAGGGTCTGGGCGTCCAGCGCAACTACGCGTTGGCGCTCAAGTGGTATCGTGCGGCGGCCAAGCAGGACGACGCTGTGGCGCAGTGCAGCCTGGGTCTGATGTATCTGAACGGCCGCGGCGTGCCCAAAAGCGAGAAGGATGCGCTGCCGTGGCTTCGCCTGTCGGCCAAGCAAGGTTATCCCGACGCGCAGTTCAGCCTGGGCGTGATGTACGACAAAGGGCAAGGCGTCGAGCAGGATTCCCGCCAGGCGCAGGAATGGTACCGCCTCGCGGCCGAACAAGGACATCCCGCGGCGCAGTGCAATCTTGCCGTACTGTACGACCAGGGCAAGGGCGTCGCGAAAGATTACGCGGTGGCGCTCAAGTGGTATCGCGCCGCGGCCGAGCAAGGCAACGCCGCCGGACAGTTCAACCTGGCGCGCATGTTGATGCTGGCCCACGGCGTGACTCGCGATTTCCTGCAGGCCGCCAAGTGGTACCGCATGGCCGCCGAACAGGGACACGCCGACGCGCAATACAACCTGGGCGTGGTCTACGAACGCGGCGCGGGCCGCGACATCGCGCCGGATCCGCGGGAAGCTGCCAAGTGGTATCGCATGGCCGCCGCCCAAGGCAACACGGACGCGCAGTTCAACCTCGGTGTCCTGTATTCGAAAGGACAGGGTGTGCCGGTCGATCTGATCCAGGCCTACGTGCTGTTTGAACTGGCCAGCGCGAACGGAGACGCCGACGCCATCGAGAGCCGCGACATGGTGGGCGAGAAGCTATCGCC
>CAZDIZ010000034.1:0-9041 GCA_964505625.1 uncultured Solibacteraceae bacterium
TGCGTGCCGGTGCGCGCAAGGTCATCGCCATCGAACCGGCGCCCACGGCCATTGAATGCGTGCGCCGCAATGCCGCCATGGAACCGCACGGAGACCGCGTGGTTGCCTACGCCAAGGGAGTCTGGGACAAAGACGACTTTCTGACTATGTCCGCTAGTGACACTCTGTCCGGCGGGTTTGTTGATAGCGGCGCGCTCACTGCAGCAACCATCAAACTACCCCTGACAACCATCGATAAGCTGTCGGCCGAACTCTCGCTGGACCGCGTGGACTTCATCAAGATGGACATCGAGGGAGCCGAAGGCCCGGCACTGGAAGGCGCGCGCGAAACCCTGCGCAAGTACCGCCCGCGGCTCGCCATTTCCGGCTATCACAATCACGAAGACGGCGAGAACCTGCCGGCCATCGTGTCACGGCTGCAACCCGGATATCGGTACTACTGCGATCATTGCTACAGTTCACGCGGCATCCGGCCGGAAGTGATCTTCTTCCACTAAACGGCTGCTTGATAAACGGGGCAGAAGACGATACCGAATTGCGCCAGCAGACGGCCGTTAGCAATACGTCACCGCGCCTTAGGATCGGGGGACTTGGTACCGCCACCTTTGAGCCATGGCATGTTGAGGATGACCGCCAGGCTCTGGCGGATGCGAGTAAGATGCCTGAAGTTGATTGAGCCGGAGCGCACGGCATACCAACTCTTCAGCAGATATCCTCTTCGCAGCGAGCGGGCGTAATCCGCCTTGCTTATGCCCGGCAAGCACATTGACTGGGAGCGCAAGTCGGAGAATTGTTTGGAATTGGGCAGCAAGGCGAACTTCTGCGCCGTCTTCCACAAACGCGCGCCGGGATAGGGGGTAGCCACCTGCCAGGACATATAATTCAGGAGCTTCTTGCTCAGTAGCATCTTGCAGAAGTCCAAAGTTCTATCCACTTCCTGTGGCGTTTCGAAAGCCAATTCCCCATTCTCTTCCCATGCGTGATACAGCATCACGAAGCCGAAGACCTTAATACCGAACCTCTGGAAAAGTTTGGCGGCGTTGACGACTTGCTCGATTTGGATTCGTTTCTCCAGCCCGTCGATGGTACGTTGGTTCCCGCTTTCAATGCCGAGGTGGACCATCCAGAGATGCATCTTGCGGAACTCTTCCGCCAGGTCGTCGTTCACCTTGTCCGCTCTCACATTGCACTGAAAGTACAGATCGTCGTGGCCCAGATCCTGGATGGCCCGCGCCACTTCCAGCGGCCACTCATGGTTCACGTTGAACTCGTCGGCGCTGAGATAGATTTCGCGAATACCGCGCTGGTAGAGGTGCTCGACTTCAGATGCGATAGCCTTGGGAGAACGCAATCGGACCCACGGCTTGTTGTCTTTCCAAACAGGATTGGAGCAAAACCAGCAGTCGAAAGGGCATCCCCTGCTGACCACCATATAGGTCTGCGGTTCCGCCTTCCTCAGATGCATGCCCTTATACTTGCGAAAATCCACCATGTCCCAGGCAGGCATGGGAATTTCGTCCAGGTCTGTGAGCAGGCTCCTCTTTTCAGTACGGAAGGGTTGTCCCTGCCTGAGGAAAGCTAGGCCAGGTATTTCGTCGAGTTGCTTGCCGCGGTGAAGGTAATACTCCAGCAAATCACAGAATGTCGCCTCGCCTTCCCCCACTACGCAGATGTCGACTGAACTTTCCAACAGGACGCTGTCCCACGCGGCTGTGGGATGCGCTCCACCCGCGATGATGGGCAATTTGGGGAACTTTTTCCGCACCTCAGCCACGGTACGATGCGCCAGAGGTGACGTAAAGGACGCGAAAGAAATGCCGTATACGTCCGGACGTGCCTTCTCAATCGCTTCCAGGTGGCTCTGGATAGTGTGCTGGCTCTCGAGGTATTCAATCGACACCTCACCGGAAGTGAAACGCTTTCGAGCGGCGGCGACGAGGTACAGGATCCCCATGTTGGGATAGGCTGCATCGTAGTCCTGCTCCAACCTGGGCGGATCCGCCAGAAGAACCTTCATGGATTCATATTACTCGAACGTGGCCGATTGGATCAGAATGCGCACGGCGGCTTATGCCGCATCAACCGGTTCGCTGGCGCCGCTGCTGAGCGTCTCCTGGTAACATCTCTGGGTAGCCGCCGCAATAGTCTCCCACGAATTGCGCGAGTTCACCGACGCAATAGCGGATCCGAGTTCGCGGCGCAATGCTGGTTGGGTGGCCAGCCGCTCGATCGCGTCCGCCATCGCTGTACTGTCGCCGTATGGGACCAGCAAGGCGTCGCGGCCATCGTGCAATTCCTCTTCAAAATAGGGCAAAGCAGTAGCCACGATCGCCTTTCCGAACGCCACCCCCGTCATCAAAGCGCCGCTTGTCGTGATGATCTTATATGGATAAACAAGTATGTCCGCCGCGCGATAGTAGAGAATCAGGTGGTCCGAAGGTACAAACTCGAATATCATTGACACCGACTCGCGGATTTCCAATCTGTCCACGAGTTCTCGAATCTGGTCAAGCAACCGGTTCTCACCGGCGCCGACCACCAGCAGACGGGCGGGAACTCGCCGCTGTTGGACCTTCTTCCAGGACTCCAACAGGAAAGGCACTCCCTTGTAGTCCTTGACAATGCCTTGCCAAAGCACAATGCACTCATCCTTCGACAACCTCAGCGCGGCGCGCGCTTCGGTTTCCGGCATCGAAGCCATGTCGCCGAATAATGGCCCGTGAGGAATGACGAAGATCCGTTCCGGCGATATACCAAGCGCTTGCAATAGGAAGCGTTTGGTTGCGTCAGTGTGGCAGATCAGCGCGTCGGCCATTCTGTAGACTTCCTCGTGCCGTCCGAATGTTGTCGCTCCGATGTCATGCAGGACGGCATCATGGACCGTGTAGACGAGCCTGATGCCTAGCCAACGCACAAACCTGAGGAACCGGATCTCGAGAGCCACGCCCCGTACCAGCAGGGACAGGTACTGAACGTGCAGTATCTCGGGCCGGGACAAAGTGAGTCGAATAGCCCAGGCAGTGAGGTTTACCACGGCCTCCGCGAATCGCACTGCCCGCCGGAGAAACTGCCGCCGGATTCCGAGCGATGCTGTCGCGTCAAGGAACCCAGCGTCGTTGTTCACCCCGATGCGAGTAAAGCACCCAGGATCAAGATAATAGCGCGGAGAGCCCAGCGTGGCGTCTACGCCGGTTGCTCGCAGGGAACGGCACAGGTAGCCGCAATAGTAAGGCACCGCGCACAACAGGTCCAAGATGACTACCCTCATAGTCCGGCCAATCCCAATCCGATTGTCGCAGAACTGTTGCTGCCGCGACTGACCGGTGTTTGTACGCGCTGATACCATAAATTTGAAGACGCGCTCATGCTGACGCCCTCGCTCGCCCTGGTTGGCTTTCTGGTTACCGCCGGTCTGCTCGCTTACATCTTCGCCGGCTATCCGCTGCTGCTCGGCATTCTGGCGCGCTACCGCGGTAAACCTATCGAGAAACGCGAACAACGGAAGTCCGTTTCCGTGCTCATCGCCGTGCACAACGGCGAACGGTTTCTGGCCGCCAAGCTCGACAGCGTGCTGGCGCTGCAATATCCGAAAGAGTTGCTCGAAGTCATCGTGCTCTCCGATGGGTCCACGGACCGCACCGAGGAAATCGCGCGCCAATACGAGCCGCGCGGCGTGAAGCTGTTGGTCCTTCCCAAAGGCGGCAAGCCGGCGGCCCTGAATGCCGGCATCGCGCAAAGCCGCGGTGAAATCCTGGTGCTCACCGACGTGCGCCAGGTGCTGGAACCGGCGAGCGTGGCGCACCTGGTGGCGTGCTTTGCCGACCCCAGCGTCGGCGTGGTCAGCGGTGATCTGCTCATGCGCCGCGCCGATGCCCCCGAGCAAGCCGTCTTCCCGCTTTATTGGCGCCTGGAACGTTGGATCCGCAAACAGCAGGGCAAGCTCGACTCGATGCTGGGCGCCACCGGCCCGTTTTACGCCATGCGCCGCGAACTGGCCGTGGAGATGCCCGCCGACACGCTGCTCGACGACATGTATCTGCCGCTGGCGGCTTTCTTCCGCGGCTATCGCGCGATTGTCGACGAAGACGCACGCGCGCTCGACTACGTCCCGCCGCTCAAGGCGGAATTTGGCCGCAAGGTGCGCACGCTCGCCGGCAACTATCAGATCATGTGGCAGTACCCGGCGCTGTGGAGCCCGCGTAATCGCATGTTCTTCCACTTCGTTTCGCACAAAGTGGCGCGCCTGGTGCTGCCGTATTTGTTCCTGCTGCTGCTCGCGTTCAGTTTCGGGCTTCCTGGTTATCTGGCGTGGGCGGCGGTTGCCGCGCAGGCAGCGTTTTACCTGCTGGCCGCCGTGGATCCGTTGATCCCGCCAAGTTGGCCGGTGAAGCGCGCCAGTTCACCCATACGCGCTTTCGTGCTGCTGGTGGCCGCGGCGCTGTTTGCCATCGTGATTTTCTTTGTGCCGCCGCGAAAGCTCTGGAAAACCACCAAATTACAGGAGACTGGAAGCCGAAGCTAACTCCATGGACATCCGCCGCATCGCGCGCCCCACCATCGAAGAATTCACCGCGGCCGCCGAAATCTGCCATTTGCGTTGGGATTATCTGGCCGCGCTCGACACGCCCGCGCGCTTGCAGGGGTTGCAACAACTGGCGGTCGAACTGGTGGTGGCCGAAGAGAACGGCCGCATGGAAGGCGTGTGCTTCGTGCTGCCTTCGGCGGGCGAACTGGACGGTAAGCGCATCGAGTGGGTGCAACTGTTTCAACTGGCCACGCGGCCCGAATCCGGCAACATCGGCGGCATGCTGATGTGGCGCATTATGAGCCTGTATCCGGCCATCCTGAGTCTGGGCGTCACCGATGTGGCCGAGCGCATGTATCAGGTGCTGCGCTGGAAACGTTACGACCAGGTCTGGCGCGGAGTGCATCCAATCTGCATGCGTCACATGCTCGCCGATTACGGCGACCGCATTCCTAGCGCCTGGAAGCGTACCGCGCTCGGCGCACTGGCCACGCTGTACGACCTGGCCGCACCGCCGCTCGAAACCTTGCTCGGCTGGGGAGTTCCCTGCTCTGCCCCTTGTGGACAGAGCAGTCTGCCCCCGGCCCCAAGCAAGAAAGAAATCGTAGCCGGCTACCTCGATTGGTTCCGCGCGCCGGAGCTTGAAGCCGCCAACGCCGCCGGCGCGGCGCGCATCGCCGGTAACCCGCGGCTGGAATTCTCTGCCCTGCGCCAACACGCCGCCTTGTGGCGCGCGCTGCGGCGCGGCGGCGCGAAGTTCTGCGAGGTGCTGCTGACATCGCCCGCCGCCAAACAACGCGCCATGCGCCTGGGCTACGTGCCGCTGGCCATGCCCGCCTGGTATTGGGACAAAAGCGGAACCATGGAGAAGTGGCTCGCTTCCCTGCCCCAGCGCGAATTCTCTTTTCTCGACACCGACAAGATCCTATGAGCCAAGCCACCCTGAACGTGATGAGCATCGACGTCGAAGACTGGTTCTCGGTCGAGAACATGCGCGGTTTCATTGCGCGCGAGGATTGGGACAAGCTCGAATCCCGCGTGGAACGCAACATCGCGCGCCTGCTCGATTTGTTCGCCGCGCGGCAAATCGAAGCCACGTTCTTCGTGCTGGGCTGGATCGCCGAACGCCATCCGGACATGGTGCGGGAAATCGCGCGACGCGGCCACGAGGTGGCCACACACGGCTACTCGCACAACATGCTCACGCGCATGACGCCGGAAGAGTTCGACGCGGACCTGGCGCGGTCGCTCGAGATGCTGGCGCGCGCCGGTGTCTCGAACGTATTGGGTTTCCGCGCGCCCACGTTTTCGGTGACGCGTAAAACCTTGTGGGCCGTCGACGTCCTCAAGTCGCGCGGCCTGGCTTACGACTCGAGCGTCTTCCCCATTGGCATACACCCCGATTACGGCATCGCCGACGCGCCGCTCACCCCGCACCAATACCCCAACGGAATTTGGGAACTGCCTATGAGCTGCGCTGAAATCTTCGGCAAGCGCATTCCGTGCAGCGGCGGCGGCTACTTCCGCCTATTCCCCTATCCGGTAATGCGCACCCTGTTGCGGCGCACCAACGCGCAGGGCCGCTCCGTGGTTTTCTATCTGCACCCCTGGGAGATCGATCCGGAACAGCCGCGCGTCGAAGCCCTGCCGCGCATGAAGCGCTTCCGCCACTACAACAACCTGGAGCGCACCTACGCGCGTCTGGAACGTCTGCTGGGGGATTTTCGATTTACTTCGGCGCGCCGGCTGCTGCGCCTGGAGCCAACAGCCTGACCGGATAGCCGCGGTAAAGCACCGCGTCGTAGGCGCGTTCAGCGGTTTCCTTCTGAATCTCACTCTCGTCCAGATAGCCTTTGAGACGCGTGCGCGGATAGTAGTAGTGAATCACCGGCACGTCGTTTTGCGGAATCAGCAGGCTCTTGTCCGTCAGACCCTGGTCGCGAATCGCGGCGAGCATGGCCGCCGGACGCGGATCAAACGATAACGGATGCGCCGCGATCTGCCGCGCCGTATTCCCCGCGATCAACGCGCACAGCGCTGCCAACGCCACGTAACGCGCGCGCCATTCGGCCACGGCCGCGCCGATTACGAATCCGGCGAAAATCTGGAATACAGGCAGAAACGGCGTCAGGTACCGCACACCTTCGGTCTTCATGCGCAGCAGCGTTAGGAGCATCAATACGGCGAATGCCAGAAACGGCAGCGCCGCGCGGCGATGCGTCCAACTCTTCCAGCACCAGTAGACCACCACCGCCGCCACAATCAGAATCCAGTCCATCGGCGAACTGAACAGCCGTACGCGCCAGGTCTCTAGAAACGTGACTTCGCCCCACGGCGCCCGCCGGAACAGCGCCAGGTACACCATGAACATGTAGCTTTTGAGAATCGACAGCTTCAAAATCGACGCCGGCCACACCACGATGAGCGCCCCCAGCGCCACACCCGCCGAGCGGAATGCAAGTTTCCAATCGAGCCCCAACCGCTTCCGTTCCAGCCACGCCACCAGCATCAGCACCGGCACCAGAACGAAAGCCACGGCGAGCGTTGTAAACGTCACCCCGCACAACGCCGCCGCTGCGTACCAGTAGCGCCGCTCGCCCGTCTGAAGCGCCTTGGCCGCCGCCATGAGCGTTGCCACCGTGCACAATACGAAGACTTGATGCGGGGCCAGCTCCGCGCTGGACACCGTCGGGTAGCTCCACAGAAACAGGGTGCCGGCGGCGATCGCGGGTATCCGTCCCAGCTTCGCGCCCAGCAACCAGAACGCACCGGCGTAAATCAGTAGGAACGTTGTAATGGGAAATACCAACGTTGAAGCGCGCATGGCCTGCTCGTTGTGTTTCCACGGCGACAACAGCGTCAGCCAGTAGGTGTACAGCGGCCCGTGCCAGTGCCGGTAGAAGTTCACATCGTCGTAGGTGCGCGCCGTTGAAGACAGTTCCGTGCGTTTGCCTTCCGCGGTGCCATAGCGCAACCCCATACGCGCAATTTCGATGACCGAGCGCGACGGCGTATCGGCGTAGTTGCCCCACAAGCCCATCGACGCCGCATACATGTAATCGGACTCGTCGTACGAGTACGGACCTGCCGGGATGCGCGCCTGCACGGCGAGCAGAAATACCGCCAATATAGCGACGACGGCGACCAGGTCCAGTCGGCTCATAAATTCGCTAGCAGGTAATGCCCCCGTCGACAATCAGCGTCTGCCCGGTCATGAAGCGCGCTTCCTCGCTCAACAGAAAGCGCACCAGCGGCACCACGTCGGCCACCGTGCCCAGACGCCCCAGCGGCGTGCGGCGCACGATCTGCTGCCGTTGCGCATCGCCCAAAGTCGCCGACATCTCCGTTTCCAGGTATCCAGGCGCCACCGAGTTTACCGTGATCTCACGCCGGCCCACCTCGCGCGCCAGCGCACGCGTGGCGCCGTCCAGTCCGGCTTTCGATGCGGCATAGGCGGCCAGACCCGTGTAGCCGCGGCTGCCGATAATCGAAGTTATGTTGATGAGGCGCCCCTTCCAGTTGCGCGACAACATCACGCGCAGAAACAGCCGTGAAAGCCGCAGCGCGCCCACCAGATTCACATCGAGAATGCGTTCGATATCGACCGATGGGTACGTTGCCAGAATACCCTCACCGGCAACGCCGGCGTTGTTCACCAACCCGTAAAGCGCCCGCTCGCCCAACCAATCGACAACGGCGTTGAAGAAAGTTTCTTCCTCGGCTTCGACGCCAATCTGGCAAGCTCGCCAGAAGAACCGTTCGGGCTCTTGCCTGGAGATTTCTTCCACGCGCGGATTGATCTTGCGGCTGCAAGTGGCGACTGCGTACCCTTGCGCGAGCAGATCCTCCACCACGCCCAAGCCCAGCCCACGCGCCCCGCCGGTGACGATGACAACCTGTTTGTCTCTGCTCATGCGCTTCTGTCCTTCTTCCCTGCCTCGCTCACCCGAATTGAGCTGACAAAACGAATCACGCGCGGCACCTTGTAAGGCTCGAGCTGCGCCCGTGCCGCCGTCAGCAGCTCCGCGCGCAGATGTTCCACATCGGCGCCGGCCTGTGCGACGATCTCGGCGCCCACCAGATAGCCCGTGATCGGATTCTTCACGCCGAACACGCGCCCCTCGGCCACGCCCGGCACTTTCAATAGAACCGCTTCCACTTCTTCCGGCGTCAGCTTGGCGCCGCCCACACTGATAACACTATCGCCGCGTCCCAAAAAGTATACGCGGTCACCGCGCTGCTCCACCAGATCGCCTGTCACGAGCCACCCATCGGCCAGTACCGGCGAAGCCTTCGCCCCGGCGGCGTAGCCGAGCATGGCGCGCGGGCTCAGCACCTGTAGCTCACCATCACGTACGCGCAAACGCGCGCCGTCGATGCCGGTTTCGAGCCACTGCGCCGGAAATCCGGCTTGCCCGTCGCGCACCGCAAACAGCGCGCCGGCTTCCGTCGAAGCGTATATGTGCGTGATGCCGGCCTTCGGAAACAGCGCGCGCAAACGGTCCAGCGTGGCCTG
>CAZDIZ010000034.1:9141-13492 GCA_964505625.1 uncultured Solibacteraceae bacterium
TGGAAGCGTATGCGGCCGAGCAAGGCGTCGATGGAATGGCGCGCTACCTTGGGCTTGCCCGTGGTGCCCGAGGTGGTCAGCAGAATGGCGAACCCCGGCGCGGCGGCCGCGGGTGTGGACAACGTTGTGAGCCGCAGGTCCGCGTCCACGACGCCCGTCACGCCCCACTCGATCCACGCCGGATCGGAAGGCGGCATCGCCGAGCGCACCAGCATCAGTTCGCAGCCAGCTTGCTGGCAAGCCAGCAATACAGCAAGAATGGCGTCGGGACTCGCCGCGCTCAACGCCGCGCGCGTCATTGCGTGTTCGCGCAACTGTCCGGCGAGCGAGCGCGCCGCGGCTTCCAGTTCGCCCCACGTAACCACGCGCCCCGGCCGCCGGACCATTATCAGGCCGGGTTCGCGGGCGCGGTCGATCACGAGATCCATGTTGGAATGTTAATCGGCGTACAGGCGTGCCAGTTCGCCAATCGTGCGAAACGCAATGAAGCCATTGGCGAAAGGATCCTTGCCGGTGGCCTCGGTGAGATTCACGACCAGCCCGGCCAGGTCCAGCGAATCGATGCCGAGCGAGCCGCCAAGCAGCCGCGTATCGTCATCCAAATTCTCCACCGCCTGTCCCTTGGCCTTCAAGGTGTCCGTAAGAATCCGCACAACTTCCCGTCGAGCCTGTTCGATATCCATCTGAATCTGATTCTATCGTGGCGGGTGGCGCCAGGGACGGAGATCTTATATTGAACGTGCTCATACCTCCTCACTCGTACCTAGATATGTATGCCACCACATATGTAGTACAATCCATATTGTGAGCGTAGGCTGGGTTGTCGAAATTGGCGACGAGTTCGAACCCGAGTTCAACGCCCTGCACGAAGACGTGCAAATGGAAATTCTGGCCCTGGCACGTCTGCTTCAACAATTCGGCCCCCGCCTGGGGCGCCCTCGCGTTGACACATTGAATGGTTCCCGTTACGCGAACATGAAAGAGCTTCGGTTCAGCGCGGTGGGCGGCGAGTGGCGGGTCGGCTTTGCTTTCGACACGAAGCGGAAGGCAATTCTGCTTGTGGCGGCGGATAAGTCGGGAAGCAGCGAAAAGCGCTTCTACCGCGAGTTAATTCGCAAGGCGGATGAGCGTTTCAGCGCTCACCTGGCCCGGCTGGAGAAAAAGAGGATCTGAACGTGCCCACCAATGTGAATGATGTCATCGCAAGGTTGAGCCCCGTCCAACGCAAGAAGGTCGAGGCCCGCGCGGCTGAGTTGGTTGCCGAGGAAATGACCTTGCGAGAACTGCGCCGCGCGCGCAAGCTCACACAGGTCCGCATGGCTAAAAAGCTCGGCATCACCCAGGACAGTGTGTCGCGCCTGGAAAAACGAAGCGACCTGTTGTTATCCACGCTCCGTAAAACTGTGAAGGCCCTGGGGGGGAATTTGTCGCTGGTTGCCGAGTTCCCCGACCGTGCTCCTGTTGTATTGCACGGCATTGCCGAAAACGCAGCCTCGCCAAAAGCTCGACGCGTCCGCGGCTGATCTCTCAAATCAGAATCCGCTCGACCTCGTCGAGCGAGACTTGATCGTCGCGGCGGTCGTAGAGGCCCGTTGTGCGGGCGCTTTCGTGATTGGCCATGCGCTGCGCCACTTCGAGCTTGCCTCCGTTGCGCAGATATTCGGTGATTCCCGTGGCGCGGAAGGTGTGGCAGCCGATACGCGTCCTGAGGCCGCACTCGGCGGCGCGCCGCCGGATCATGCGGTAGACGTCCACCTGAGCCATGGGCCGCCCGGTGAGCCGCCCCGAGCGCCCTTCAACGCTACGAAACAGCCAGCCCTTGGCGTCGGTGGCAATACCGGCCGCCGCCAGGTACTCTTCGAGAAACGCTTCCAGCCGGTGATGGCACGGCATCTCGTGACGTTTGCCGCCTTTTTCGTGCAGCCGCACCCAACTGCGCCGGCTCTGTGTGTAAACGTCTTCGACGTGCATCTTCACGACGGCGCCTACACGCGCGAACGTGTAGACCAGCAGCCCGATCAACGCGCGGTCACGTAATCCCACAACACGCCTGGTGTCGATGCTATCTAGTAACGCGCGTGTTTCGTCAGCCGACAGCACGGGCGTTTTGCCGCGCTTCGCGCTGTAGCGCGGCCCGCGCACCGAGCTTGCCGGATTCATCGGGACGATCTGACCAACCACCAGCCAGTCGAACAACATGCGTATCGCGGCCAGACGCTGTTTGACCGTAGGCGCCGCAGCCTGGCGTTGCAAGTCCTCGACGTACGCTGCGACGTGGATCGGCTGCACATCGCCGAGCCGTTCCACTCCGTGCGCCTCACACCACCGCGCGAATCCCTCCACCGCCACCGCATAAGCTCGCCGCGTATGCGGGTTGCGAATATTGGCGGTGAAGAACTCGACCACACGCCTGGCCGCGGCGGCATTTGAGGCAAATAGAACGGGGAGCGTGACATGGCTTCGTACCGCTGGAGAAACGGTCATCGTCAATTCCCTTCCCTCTGCTTCAGGATTTCAACCATCTCGGCCGCGGCAACGATCCGCGTGGATTTGTGCTGCCTCAGAGCCAGAAGTTCCTTATCGCCGGTCACCAGAAAGTCGGCTTGGCCGGCTTCAGCCAACGCCAGCAGATAACTGTCTTTGGGATCTGGCGCAACGGCATCGGAAGATAGTTCCCGGCAGAAGTGCGAAAAGTCCCGGAGCCCCGCCGCGAGCAGTTCAAACGTGCTCGCGCGGAGCCGAGCGCGGAAAAACGGCCGCGTTGAGACGTCGCGCAATTCTGCAATCAGTTCACCGCACGCCAGGAGCGTAAATGCCCTACGTTCCCAGGCGTCGAGAAGTCGCGCCGGCGCGCCGTGTGGAGAAAGCAGCGCCGAGAGCAGGATGTTGGTATCGAAAATGAGGCGCATCAGCTACGCCCAGCGCGCTCGCGGTAGTGTTTCGCGCGCGCCTGTTCGACGCCCTCGTCAATCATCCTTTGGAGTTCGTCCGCGGAAACGTCGGCGAACGCTTCGCGGGCTTCGTCCACGGTTTGGCGGAAGATCCGCCAGCGGACGGCTTCCTCAATGAATTTCGAAATATCGCCCTTGCGCATGCCCTGCGCCCCCAGAAACGAGCGCAAGGCAAGGTCGGTTTCTCTAGACCAGGTGATGGTCAAACGAGTGGTTTGCTGCTCAGCGCTGTTAGGCATATAAGCATCTATCTGCTTATTATCATAGTCTTCTGTGCGACTTCTTACAAGTCTGATAAAGGACGTTATCATGCATGTAAATATGCCGAGTCGCCCAGCGACTGGGTTGCTGTTTTGCTGTATAGCTGTCTTACCGTCCGCCTGTCGCCGCGCCCACTTGCGCTGGTTCTTCCGCTCCCGCTTGGGCGGCGCTCAGGAGTTTGGTCACTTTTTCGCCCGCTGGCGGCGTGACTTCGATCATCACCATGCTGTCGCGGTTCGCCGTGCCGCCGCTGCCTGCCATCACCAGGCGATCGAACACCACGAAGAACGCGTTGGCTCGGCCGAAGCCGACATCGTCAGCGGTTTGGACGAAATGCCTGGTCACATCGTTCAACTTCGCGATGGAAACGCCCGCACGCTGCTCACGCAGATCGTCAACAACTTTGTCCAGGTCGACCAGACCCTTCAGATAGTCTTCCTCGACGCGGTACAGCGTGCGCAGGACCAGCTTCTGCGCCGGCCGCAGGTCCCGGACTTCGGTGTTAACGAAGTTGACCGGGTTGGCGCGATAGGCCGCATAGACGGCCGGATCCCGATAGGCGAATCCGAGCCGCGCCGACCAATCCTGCTGCCGCAGCCTGACGTAGCACGCCGACACAAACGACCGTATGGCCTCCCGGGCCAGCCGTTCCAACTCGGCGCTTCCCGGTTTAAACGCCGACTGCACGTCCTGATCGGTGTAGCGAATCACGTACCGCACGCTCACTTTGCCGAGTCCGTTGGGGAAATCGCTCCGCAACTGGGCGACAAACGCCGCGCGGTCCTTGACGATGCCGAGCAGCTCACCCAGCTCAAGAATCTGCGCCATCTCATCGAACGAAGTCCGGTCATCCTGCTCGAGCAAATCATATTGCACGGACATCTTCGGCAGCGTGCGAATCAGATACTCGCGCGAACCGTCGCCCGACGGCTGCGCCGCGCTGGCCACCGTAGCCAGAAGGAAGGTGGACGCCGTCAATTCACCCCGGCGGCTGCGTTTCTCTTCCAAGCTCGTGCGCGTGGTGTAGACATGCAGCAGCCCGCCGTCATGCACTTCCAACGCCTCGTCGGTTTTTTGCAGCAACCGCGACATGCTGCCGATGTCGTATCCGAACAGGTTGATCTGAACCTGTGTGCTCG
>CAZDIZ010000034.1:13592-16902 GCA_964505625.1 uncultured Solibacteraceae bacterium
TTTTCGTAGTACTTCGTTTTGAAGTCCGCCACCTTGTCGATCGCCGCATGCAACTGCCGCAGCGCGTCGTTGAGATTGCTCCGGCGAATTTCCTCGAACGCCGCGCCGAGCAACCGCTCGACGAGCCCTTGCAGCTTCGCGTCCGCCAGCCCGCCGAGTGCTTCCGGTGTATTGACGCCGCGTAGTTGCTCCAGCAGATCGTTCAATGGGCAAGCATTCTTGGCAATCCCGATCAGTTCGCGGATCTGTTGCGACTTATCGCCGGTAACGAAGTCGCGTGCCTTCTGAATCAACCCGGCGAACTTGCCGAACTCCGGCTCTTCCATCAGCACGTCGTAGAGTTTGTCGCCGGCCAGCCGTTCAATGAGACCCCAGATGGTGGAATCGGTGATCTGCTTCAGACCGTCGCGCGTGGTGGCGCCGGCCAACGTGTTCAAGGCCAGCGTCAGTTGCGGCACGCGCCCGATGTAGTCTTCGTAGAGGTGCACAATGCGGCTGTCCACGTTGTTGTAGGCATCCACGAGACGGAGCGCCTTGCCCACAAAATCGTTGAGCGTCGCGTTGGTAAGCGCCTGGCCGGTTAGTTTCAAGCACAGATCGTGGACAGCGCCCTGAGCCAGCTTGCCGGCGGCCTTCTCGAGCTCGTCCACGTTCGTGTAGGTTTGTGCCTTTCCGAACAGCTTCAGAACCCGCTCGGCGTGTACGCCGAAGGCTTTCACCAGGAACTCGTCGGCGGTGTCGGGCAAGCCCTGAAGATGCACGGCGCTGTCGAAGCCGATATCGGCCACCAGGTTCAGCGACGATTCCCGGCTCTTGCGCGCCACGAAGCGCGCGAACCCCGGCGTGCTACCGGCACGGGCCTCAATCTCGAAATCGCCGGCAATCTGATACGCCGCCGTCAGACCGGCCAGCAGCCGCAGCTTGTAATCGAGATCCAGCCCGAGCTTTCCAATCTCCACGTTCTCCGAGCCGGTCATCGAATAGCCGTAGCTCACCGTGCCGCTCAGCTTCAGATAGCCTCCGAAGCGGCTTACCAGCACTTCGCCCGGAGCTGGAATTTCCTCGACCGCGTTGACCTGTTGCGGCAACCGTATGCCTGCCATCAGATCCACCAGCGTCGCGCGCGCTGGTTGGGCCTGCGGGTAGATCTTCCACCGTTCGTAAGATATCTCGGCGCCGGCCTTCACTCCGAAGCTCGCCGAAAGCGGCCCCACCGGCAGGCTGCCTTCACCCGCGGCATCCGCCTTGCCGCGCAGCGTCAGGTGCATAAGCAGATCGTTGGCGCCGGGTTGAAGATCACACGCCCCGGCCACGCCGGCCGTTTGGTCTGGCCAAACAACCTGAATTTGTTGAGTGCTTTCGGCGCTCCCGGAAACGCTCAGTTTGAGCGTACTCGCGCCGCCTAGCGTTAAGGGCTGCCCTGCCCCGATGTGGAACTTTAGATCAGCGATCGGATCCACGGAACGCTGGAACGGTTTGTTGCCATCGGCTAACAGCCCCCAGACGTTCTGATCCGTATGGACTTCCACTTCTCCGGCGCCGGCGAGAAACGAGCGCCGGAAAGTCGACTGCGAAACGGGAAAGGTAAGCATAAGGGCCGCGCTATGACCGCCATGCCAAGCATGCGCGTTTCCCGCCCTTCGCAAATTATGCGCCAACACGGAGCCGTGTACAAGGCTCGACCGGAGCAGTCCGTCAACCCGCTAAGACGTTTTGCTGTATTGCTGTATTAACAGATCCAGCGCTTCTTGCACCAGGTCGGATTTGTCGGGTTTCTTTCCGGTGACACGACGCTGTTGGAGTTGGATTTCTTCCAGGCTCATGACCTGGTCCGGGCGGACATAGAGCGTTACCTTGGCCAGCGGGCGTGGCGCGGAGGCGAACGCCGTTTCCGGAGCGGTGGGCGGTTCGGAGCCTCCACCGAGCAGCGCGTCCAGACCTTTCTTGTCGGCGGCGCGGCGTTCGGCGAGCGATAGCCGTTTTTGGCTCATGCCTTGATCACCTCCTCGGCCAGCGCGCGGTAGGCTTCGGCCGCCGCCGAAGTGGGCGCGAAGGCGTGGATGGACTGGGCAGCCACCTGCGAATCGGCCAGCTTGATGGTTTGCGGTATTGCTGTATTGGAGACAAGCTGTCCGTAGGTGTGTCGTAGTTCTTCCAGGGCTTCCCGGCTGTGAATGGTGCGGCTATCGACCATCGTTGGCAGGATGCCGCGGATTACCAGCGTTGGGTTGATGCGCGCCTTCACCTTTTCGATGGTGTTGAACAATAGATCCAGGCCGCGCAGCGCGAAGTACTGCGTCTGCACGGGGATCAACACGTCGGTAGCGGCGGTGAGCGCGTTCAACGTCAACAGGCCGAGCGACGGCGGACAGTCGAGCAGCACGAAGTCGTAACGGTCCAGCACCGGACGCAGTTTCTCAGCCAAAATGCGTTCACGGCCCGGCTCGCTGGCCAGTTCGATTTCAGCCGCGGCCAGGTCGATATTCGCCGGAATCAGGTCGGCTCCGATGGGTGTATCGACGGCGATGCTAGCGATGGTAAGCCGGTTATCGCGCAGAGCGTCGTAGACGGTCTTGGGCAGCGCCAAGGGGTTTTTCCCCAGGCCGGCCGTGAGCGCGCCTTGGGGATCGAGATCGACCAGCAGAATCTTGCGCCCCAACTCGACCAGGGCCGCCCCCAGGTTGATCACCGTGGTGGTCTTACCGACGCCGCCCTTTTGTTGGGCAATGGCGTAAATCCTGCATGCGGGCATGATGGGTTCCCAGCCAGCCATTTTACCGTACAGACGTCCAGACAGCTTGCCATTTTTCTGTAATGCTGTATTTCTGTCTAACGTACTTTGGGGAGACGATCAGGCACGTACTTTGGGGAGACGGACCCTTCCGAGCACTGGGCAAGTTGAAGATTCCCGTAAACCCGGCCCCACGGACGCTTCTGGCACGTACTTTGGGGAGACACGAACGTACTTACGGGAGACGAATCACGTACTTTGGGGAGACGATCCACGTACTTTGGGGAGACGCCATACGTACTTACGGGAGACGATTTCGCATGTAACGCATTGGTAAAAAAGGTATTTACTAGCCCTAGACTTATGTATAGACTATATAGAGTATTAGACAACAACAACGTGCTGTTGCCCTCTGACACGGATGGATACCAAAAAAGCCGCTTCCGAGAACTTCATCGCCGCTGTATTGAACGCCGGAGAGTTAGTACCCATCAACGTCATCCGCACGGAAACCGTCCTGTCGAAGCTGCCGCTGCATAACCTGTCGAAGTCGGGCAAGGTCGAAATCCGGATTCTCAG
>CAZDIZ010000034.1:17002-22469 GCA_964505625.1 uncultured Solibacteraceae bacterium
TTCAACGATCCGTACTGGGAAGTGCTCAACCAGGCACCCATGCGGCCGCTCGACTACAACTACCTGAAAGAACTGGCGCCGGCGCCGCAGCGATTCTATGAGATTCTCAGCTACCGGATGTTCGTCGCCCTAAAGTACGATCACCCGCAAGCCAAACTTGCGTATTCGGACTACTGCACCTGCTCGGCGCAAACGCGCTACTACGATTACGAGCATTTCAAAAAGCAGATGTACAAGCTGCACAAGCCGCATTTAAAGTCCGGCTACATCACGCGCGTGAGCTACGAACCGACCGTGGACGAAGAAGGGCAGGCCGATTGGTTGATGTTGTACGAACCCGGTCCGAAGGCTCGCGCTGAGTACCACACATTCACGCGGCGTTCGCGAGCGAGCGAGGAACTACAATTCGAACTATTCGAATCCGCGGCAACGTCCGATGAAGAGGGCGGGGAAGCCGAATCAGCGAAGTTATTCGAGGAGCTTGTACGACGCGGCGTGAGCCGTACGCAAGCCAACAAGCTGGTGCGTTCGCTCTCGAACGAAGATCTAGCTTTCGATTTGCTGGAGTGGGGCGATTATCTGATTGCGCAGTCGGCCGAGAAGAAGTTTCATAACCCGCCGGGCTTCTATGTGCATCTGCTGCGGGAAACCGTGGCGCCGCCGGCGACATTCGAAACCAGCCGTATGCGCCAGGCGCGGCAGGCCAGCCAGGCTCGCGCCGAGCAGACGCGCCAGGAGAAGCTCGAACGCGAACGCGCTTATAACCAGTACCTGCGCGAGGAGGTCGGCCGCTACGCCGCCGCGCATGAAAGCGAATACCGCGGACTGGTGGAAAGGAAGGAAAAGGAACTGGTGAAGCAGTACCGTTCACTGGCGCTGTGCAGCAAGGAATCACTGCGCGAGTTGGCCGAAGGAGCGGCGGTGGCGGAGCTATCGCGGCGTCTGCCGCTAGCCAGCTTCACTGATTTCCAGCCAGGCGCGTAACGGTATTGCCATTTTGCTGTAAATACAGCAACGCGTCAAAACACTGACCATGTGCGGCATCGCAGGCTATTTTCTGAGGGAAGGGCAGGCCGAAACACCGCGTTTGCACGCGATGTGCGAGGCTATACGCCATCGCGGCCCGGACGATGAGGGCCTGCGCGCCGAGCGCGGCTGCGGCATCAGCATGCGCCGGCTCAGCATCATCGACCTTTCCACCGGCCATCAGCCCATCAGCAATGAAGACGGCACACTGTGGGTGGTTTTCAACGGCGAGATCTACAACTTCCACAAGCTGCGCCAGGATCTGATCGGCCGCGGGCATCGCTTTGCCACCGCCAGCGACACTGAAACGCTGGTGCATCTCTACGAGGAGGAAGGCCCGGAGGGGGTAGGGAAGCTGCGCGGCATGTTCGCCTACGCCATCTGGGACAGCCGTAAAAACGAGTTGTTTCTGGCGCGCGACCGCTTCGGTAAAAAGCCGCTCTACTACGCCGAACGCAACGATGGGCTGTACTTTGCGAGCGAGTTGAAATCGCTGCGCGCCGCGGGAATTGATCTACCCGTCGACACCTACGCGTTGAAGCTGTACCTGCAGTTCGGCTACATTCCGGATCCGTGGAGTCCATTCGAAGGCGTGCACAAGCTCGAACCGGGTTCGTGGCTGCTCGCGCGCGATGGGCGCAAGGTGGACGGACGGCGCTACTGGCGCTTGCCGCCGCCGCGCGAAGACGAGCCGGCGGATTTGAATGAAGCCGCGGTGTGTGAAGAGCTGCGCCAGGTCTTCGATGAATCCGTGCGGCTGCGCATGATCGCTGATGTACCGCTCGGAGCATTTTTGAGCGGCGGCATCGATTCCAGTCTGGTAGTAGCGTCCATGGCGCGGCAATCCTCGCAGCCGGTGAAGACGTTCTCCATCGGCTTTGAAGAGCAGGCTTACAACGAGCTGCCGTACGCGCGCATCACGGCCGAACAATATGCGACCGAGCACCACGAAATGGTGGTGCGGCCCGACGCCGTCGAACTAGTTTCGAAACTGATTCACTTCCTGGACGAGCCGTTCGCCGACTCTTCGGCGATTCCGACGTATCTGGTGTCGCAGTTCGCCGCCCAGCACGTAAAAGTAACTTTGAGCGGCGATGGCGGCGATGAGCTGTTCGGCGGCTATACGTCGTACTTCGACGTGGATGCGCGGCGCGGCCTGGACCGTATTCCGCGCCTGATGCGCCGGGGCATGTCGGCAGTGAGCGAGATGCTGCCGTACGCGGCGCGGGGCAAAAACTATCTGCGCATGGTGAGCCGGCCGAACGCGCTCGAACGCTACTTCGAGGAAGTTGCCTTCAGCCCGCATTTCCTGCGCCAGCGCATCTTGCAGCCGGATTGGCGGCTGCCCACCGATGCCGGGTTCCTGCGCAAAACCTTCGGCGAAGCGATTCTGGACGACAGCCGCGACTGCCTGTCGCAGGCCATGCACTTTGAGGCCACGGCGAAGCTGGCGGGCGACATTCTGGTGAAAGTGGACCGTATGTCGATGGCGCATTCACTTGAAGCGCGCAGCCCGCTGCTGGATCACCGTCTGGCGGAGGTGGCCATGCGCATTCCGAACCGCTGGAAGACGCGGGAAGGGAAGGGCAAACTGATTCTGCTCAAAGCGCTCGGCGACAGGCTGGACGCGCGGTTGCTGAACCGCCCCAAGCAGGGCTTTGGCGTGCCGCTGCCGATCTGGTTTCGCGGGCCGCTGCGCCAGATGCTGCGCGACGAATTGACGTCGGCGCGGTTTGTGGGGCGGGGCATTATCGCGCCCGCGTATCTGAACCTGATGCTCGACGAGCACGAGCGCGGACGGCGCGACAACGCGACGTTTCTATGGCTGCTGCTGGTGTTCGAGCGGTGGCTGGAAGAGTACCAAGCCGCGTGAAAAAACACTTCCTGACCAACGTGATGTGGACCTGGGCCGCGGTCGGGGTCAACATGGTGGTGGCGTTTCTGCTGGCGCCCTACATCATCCGGAAAATCGGAGCGACGGATTACGGGGCTTGGGTGCTGGCGATGACGCTGGTGGAGTACTACTGGCTGATCGACCTGGGGCTGCGTTCGGCGGCGGTGAAGATGTCGGCCGAGTACCGTGCGCTGGGCGAAACCTCGAAGCTCGAAACACTGATCAGCACGGCGACGCTCTACACGGCGATCGCGGGGGCGCTGCTGGCAACGCTGACGCTTGCGGTGGCGCCGTATGCCGGGCGACTGTTTGCGAGCAATCATCCAGCGTTTCCGACGCTGGTGATGGTGGTGGGTGTCAGTTGGGCGCTGGGGCTGGTGTTCAACCCGTTTAACGCGATCATTGAAGGCTTCCAGCGTTTCGACATCTTCAGCCGCATTTGGATTACGACCAATCTGGTGCGCACGGCCGGTACGGTGTTGGTGCTCGAACTGCGGCAAGGCGTGGTGCAAATGGGGCTGGTGCTGTTTGCGAGCCAACTGCTCATGTACGCGCTCACCTACATCTGCTACCGGCGCGTGGTGGGCCCGGTGCGGTTGAACTGGCGGCGGTCGAGCTGGCCGATGTTCACCAGCATGGTGCGCTATGGCGTGCACACTTTCACGGCATCGATCGCCACGCGGCTGTTGACGCAGAGCATGCAGCCGTTGATTGCCTACATGCTGCCGCTGCGTTTTGTGACGTACTACAACGTGCCGGTGCGGATCCTCGACTACGGCATGGAAGGCATCGGACGCGTGGGGCAGGTGACGGTGCCGAACGCCAGCGATTTGCTGGCGCGCGGCAAGCACGACGAACTGCTGAAGCTGGGGATCTTGGCGAACCGGTATTGCCTGACGCTGTTTGCGCCAGTGACGGCGATGCTGGCCGTGTATGGGTACCAGATTTACAGCTTGTGGATTGGGCCGTCGTTCGCGGCCGAAAGCGCGTATTTGCTGCCGGTGATGTTGATCGGCTATACAGCCGTGGCCGGGCAGTTTAATTCAGGTTCGATTCTGTTCGGCATCGCGCGGCACAAGTTGTATGCGCGGATGCTGGTGGCTGAAGCTGTGGTGGTGTTGAGTGTTGTGGCGTTGGTGCTGCCGCGCTGGGGCCTGTACGGCGCGGTCTGGGTGACATCCATCGGCATGCTGCTCAGCCGGGGCGTGGCGGTGTGCGCGATCGCCGCGCGCGAGTTGGGCGCGCATCCACTGCGCTATGGCGCGAAGATCTACGCGGCACCGCTCGCAAGCGGCGCGGCGGCGATGGCGTGGCTGTGGCTGGTGCGCCACTGGTGGCTGACGGGGCGCAGTTGGTGGGAACTGATCGCGGCGGGTGTGTTGATGCTGTTGGTCTACGCGCCGCTTGCCTGGCGCTTCAGTTTATCGGCCGAACACCGCGCGATGATCGTCGAGCGGGCGCGGAAGGTGTTCGTTTAAATCCAGCCGCGGGCGTAGTAGTAGGCGATTTTGGCGGTCTCTTGCACCAGTCCGCAGAACAGCGACCAGCGGTTGACGGGGATCGAATAGAGTTTGAGCGTGTGAGGGAAGTAGCACGGGACCACGTCGAGGCCTGCCGCGCGGAACGTGCGCAGGGCTCGGAACATGTGCACATCGCTGGTGACCAGAACCTTCTTGCCGGGCCAGGAGGAGATCATTTGAGCGGCGAACAGCGCGTTTTCCCGCGTGCTGGTGGAGCGTTCCTCGAGATGAATCACTTCGCGCGGCATGCCGTTCGCAATCATGAAGTCGGCCGCCGTGGCGGCGAGTGAACGCGTGCCTCCGCCCGGCCCTCCGCAAATCACCACGGCGCGGAAGTGGCCGGTGCGATACGTGCGCACACCGTAAACGGCGCGCCAGTAGGTAGCTCCGCCGATCAGGTTATCGGGGAGCATGTCGGCGGTGAGCACGATGAGGATGTCTCCCTGCGGGTCCCACTGGCGGCCGGCGAGCTTCCGCGCGTACCAGGGAATCAGTGGAGTGCAGTGAACAATCAGGAACAGGAAGACGAAGGCGACCGAGAGCGTTCGCCAGAAGTGCCAGAGCCGTGCGAGCCGTTGTTTCATGAGGCCTGGGAGCGCAACTGGCGCATCCAGCGTTCGAGTACCAGCAAGTGCCAGAGTTGCACCGGAGCACGGCCGTTTTCGAAGGCCTGGCGCATGGCGGCGGCAATAGCCGGGCCGCTGATCCAACCTTCGCGCTCGAGGCAGGAATCAGTGAAAGCTTCTTCAAGCGTCGAGCGCCAGCGCGTGGCAAGCCATGTACCGACCGGGATAGTGAAGCCTTGCTTGGGCCGCGCGGCGACTTCGGGCCCGATGCGGCGGCGCACGATTTCGCGCAAGATGGATTTCAACTCACCTCCACGTAAGCGTACGGAGAAGGGAAGCGGCGCGGCGAAGTCCCAGAGCGTGTGATCGAGAAACGGCGCGCGGGCTTCGAGCGCGTGGTGCATGGTGGCGCCGTCGACCTTGGTCATGAATTCGCCGGTGAAGGTGGTTTTCTGTTCGTA
>CAZDIZ010000034.1:22569-27175 GCA_964505625.1 uncultured Solibacteraceae bacterium
TGGCGCCGTCGACCTTGGTCATGAATTCGCCGGTGAAGGTGGTTTTCTGTTCGTAGTCGAGCAAGTCTTCGAGCGCGCGGCGCGCCGACGCAAACGAAAGCGGAATCTCGCGCTGCGCGAGCGTGAGGCTGGCCAGGCGATCGCCGAGCAGGTTCAGGCGCTGATAGTAGGGCAGGCCATCGTGGACGCGCGTGGCGGCTCCCAGGCCTCCGGTGGCGTAGTCGAGGAAGTGCTTGGGGCGGCGCAGGAAGGGCAGGGCATTGGCCACGGGCCGCACATGCGGCCAGGCGCGGGCGGCGAACTCGGGGAGGGCGTTCGCGAGCCGCTGCGCCATTTGGAAGTGGCGGTGAAAGGGATAGCCGAGGAAGACGTCATCACCGCCGTCGCCGGTGAGCAGCACGGTGATTTTGGATTTGATGGCCGCCGAGACTTTGAGCATGGCCAGAGCCGAGGAGCAGGAGAACGGCTCGGCGTAGGCGGTGGTGAGTTCGTCGAGCGAGGGCGGCTCGTTCGACGAGAGCGGAATCATCTCGTGCGAGATGCCGAGCAGACGTGCGGTGTGGCGCGCATCGCCGGTTTCATCGCAAGGATCATCGGGCGTGCCGACCGTGTAGGTTTGCAGGTTGGCGTTCAGGCGGCTCATGGCCCAGCAGACCAGGCTGGAATCGATGCCACCGCTCAAGAGCACGCCGGCGGGCACGTCGGCGAACAGGCGCAAGCGGACGGCCTCGATGAGCAGGCGCTCGGTTTCCTCGACAGCGTCCTCGAAGCTGATGCGCGAATCGGGATTGACGCGCGGCAGAGACCAGTAAGCGCGACGGGAGAGCGTGCCATCGCGCCATTCGACGATGGTCGAGGCGGGAACTTTTTCGATGCCGTTGAAGATGGCGCGTTGATCGGTGACGTAGCCGAATTCGAGGTATTCGAGCACGGCCGCGGGATCGATTTCTCCGGCGAAGCCCGCGGTCTGGAGCGCGCGCACAGTGGAGGCGAAAGCGATTTGTCCGTTGCGAGCGGCGTAGACCAGCGGCTTCACGCCCAAGCGGTCGCGGACTAGGTAGAGCGTGCGGCGGGGATGATCCCAGATGGCGAACGCGAACATGCCGCGCAGGCGCGCAACCAGGCGATCGATGCCCCAGGCGCGGTAACCTTCCACCAGAATTTCCGTGTCGGTACGGGAGCGGAAGCGGTGGCCGGCGGCTTCCAGTTCCAGGCGCAGCTCGGGGAAGTTGTAGATGGCTCCGTTGAAGGTGACGCCGATGTCACCGTCTTCGGAGAGCATGGGTTGGCGGCCGGCTTCACTCAGATCGAAGATGGACAGGCGGCGGTGTCCGAAGACGGCGCCGGGCCACTGGTGAAGGCCTTCGGCGTCGGGACCGCGGCGGGCGAGCGATTGCATCATGGCGCGAACGCAATCAGGCGCGGTTGCGGGCAGTGTTTGAGCGGCGAAGCCGGCGATGCCACACATGGTGTTGGAGGCACGTCAAAGTGCCGTGTCAATTTCAGGATAGCGAAGAAGGGAGAGATAAAGACTCTGTAAGCGGCCAATCGAGGCGGGAATGGAGAATTTTTCGGCGATGAAAGAGGCGCCCGAGCGGGCCAGATCTTCGCGCAGCGTGGCGTCTTCGACCGCGGCGCGCAGTTGATCGGCAAGGTCGGCGGCGTTGCCGGGTTCGAATAAAAGGCCGGTGCGGCGGTGAGAGACCAGCTCGGGATTGCCGCCGGTGCGGCTCGCGATCGAGCAACAACCGCAGGCCATGGCTTCCATCAGCGAATTCGAGAGCGCTTCAGAGAGAGAGGGAAGCACGAAGATGTCGATGGTGCGCAGCCAGGAGAGCACGTCGGCCGTGGCGGGTTCAAACAAGCAGGCCGGTGCGATGTTCAGCCGGGCGGCTTGTTGCTGGAGCGCGTTGAGTTCAGGGCCGCTACCGATGATGACCAGACGCAGGCCGGGATGCGTGGCGTGAACGCGCGCGAAAGCGTCGAGCAAAGTCGCGAGGCCTTTTTCCGGGCGCAGGACGCAGGTGACGCCAATGACCAGAGACGCGTCTGAGAGTTGCGGCGGCCGCAAGCGCGGCTGGGGGCGGTAGACGCCGGTGTCCAGAGCGTTGTAGCAGACGTGCACGTGATTGCGCGGCACAGCCAGGCGCGCGGTGAGTTCGCTTCGTAGGGCTTCGCAGTTGACTGTGACGGCGTGGGCGATTTGATGCGAGAGCCACAACGGCGGGCGGTAACGCGCGGGGATGAGATCCCAGAAACAACGCTGGCTGGAAATCACAACCTGAGTTCGGAACAAGCGCGCCAGCGGCACGCCGAAGATATTCAGCGTGAAATCGAAGGGATGGACCAGACGGATGCGGTGTTCGTCCAGATAGCGATGGAGCCGGCCGGCGGCGCGCAGCGCGTCGCGGCCAAGGAATGAGCGCATGGGGAGTTCGAGAATCGGGACGCCTAGCGCATGTAACTCCTCGAAGCGAAATCCGGCGGCTTCAACGCAAGCAACGTGCGGGGCAAACACGCGCCGGTCAAGGGTCTTGGCGGCTTGGGCCATTTGCCGTTCGCTGCCACCGGGCCCAAGTGAGCGGGTCATCAGAAGCACGGGCACGGGGTGGATGGCCATGGCTGGTTCCCCCATTATCGTGCAGGGGGAGAGGAATTTTCCGGTGACCAAACATGGCCGGGGTTGGGAATTAGTCTACGCACGTGTTTTTTCAGCATGTTGCGGACAGAGGCGGCAAGCCAGGGGGGGAGGCTCAAGCCGGGCGGCGGGGTAGAGTGTTCGGTGAGTGTTCCGGCCGAAGCACGGAGCGAAAACATGAGGGTTCCCACGATGGCGAAAAAGCGGTTTCTGACGGTTTGTTCATTGGCGATTCTGAGCTGGCCTCTGGCTGGGCAAACGCGGATCGACTTAAAGAACCAGACGCGCGCGGTGGATTTTTCATCCGCCACCTATACCAAGCCGGCCAAGAGCGGCACGAGCTTGCCGGCGACCTGTGGAGCCGGCGAAATGTTTATCTTGACGTCGGCACCAGCCGGCAGCAATGTATATGTATGCACGGCCACGAACACGTGGAACCTGCAAGGGGGGACTTCCGGCGCGCCCAATACGCTGGCGGTGTCGAGAACTAGCGCAACGGTGTTGACGATCGGCGCGGACTGTTCGGCGACTGCGCCCTGCAACGTGAGAACCGGTGGCAGCACGTATTTGTTCGCCAACGCCGCCACGGTGACGCTATCGGCGGGGACCGGGACGGCTTATGTATACATATCGAGCACGGGGCAACTCACGGTCGGGCATAACCTGACGCTCACTTGCGCCGGTGGGTGTGTGGCCCAGGCAGGCATCACCGCGTTCCCGGCCAACAGCGTACCGGTGGCGGTCTGGACGGCGACTTCGGCGGTGTGGGGGAGTAGCGGGTCGGATATGCGCAGCTTCGTCAGCCGGGATTTTCTGGGAACGGGAGCGGGCCTAACGGTGGTGAGCGGGGCAGGCTATCAGAGCATCAGTGTGGATCAGGCGGTGGTGGGATTGCGCAGTGCGGTGCCGGCGAGCGCTGGGGCGAGCTGCACGGTGGGGCAGTGGGCGTTGGATAGTTCGTACTACTATCTATGCGTGGCGACGAACACATGGAAAAGAGCGGCTTTGGCATCATGGTAAGCGTCGGCGTGAGCAGGATGCGGGAAAACCAAGCAATCGATTCCGTTGGGAGTGGAACAATGCTGCAACGTATGCTCGTCGTTTGGCTGTGTATGTGTGTGGCTGCGGTTGCATTTGCCCAGCCTGTGGTGACAGTGGAGGGCGTCAGCTCGACGCAGGTGGTGTTGAGCTATACGGCACCGGATAACGCGGCCTGCACGGTGCGGGTGAGCGAATCGGAGAGTTTGTCTCCACTGGTACACGATGTGAACGCCACGTTGTTCAGCGGCGCGGATCAGGATTTGACGCGCTCGACGACGGCGGTAAACGGTCAGTACCGTACGGTCACGATCGGGGCACGGACGTCGGAGAAGTCGTCGAACGGATGGCTGTACTCACGGGCGCTGCAGGCGTTCACGCAACACTACTACTCGGTGGCGTGTTCTTCGGGGACGGCCACGGGCACGTTTACAACCGCGAATATCCCGCTGGGAAATACCTTTCCGGAGACGCCGCCATTCAGCGCTGACGGATTTGGCAATTACGCGTGGCCAACCATCGATTGGGCGGACGCGAGTAAGACCTATGTCGATCCGATGACCGGCGTGCTGGCGAAAATGGCCTATCCGCTGCCGGCGCAGCAGGCCAACAGCCGTTGGGGCAACGATAACGGAGAATACGCCTTCGCGCGAGCCCTTGACAGTAACGGCGCGTGGACCAATGCCGCTAATCTGTTGAACACTTCCACATCGGGGCCGTTCGCCAGTTATTCGGGCAGTAGTCAGGACCCGGTGTTTTTGGCGTTTCCGGAGATCTATGGCAACGCCAATACGACGGGGTGGAGCGCGCCCGCGCAATTGGATGATGTGCGGCTGAAGTTGTACGGGTCCGGCACCGGGAGCACGGAAGCGGACCGAACGATTTTGGCGTGCCTGTCGCTTGATTCCGGGCAGAGCTGCATTTCGCAGG
>CAZDIZ010000034.1:27275-33280 GCA_964505625.1 uncultured Solibacteraceae bacterium
CGAACGATTTTGGCGTGCCTGTCGCTTGATTCCGGGCAGAGCTGCATTTCGCAGGAACTGGAACTGGTGCTTCCGGCCAGCACGGGCACAGTCAGCGCGCCGTCCAGCTATCCGTATCTGCAATTCAGCGGGTGGGGGTTGGCCCGGTACTTGCGCAAACCGGAGACGGGGATTCCAGCCGGGAAAGTAAATGTAAGCGGCAACGCGGTGACGCTCACCACTACGGATTCCACCTCGCAGTTCTTTTCGAACTGGTGGAGCCCCGGCGCGAAAATCTACATCCAAGGTTCGGCGCCGGCATGTCCGGACGATTATTGCACGATCGTGGAAATCAAAAGCGCCACGCAGCTAACGATTCAGCAGACGCTGGACACGTTGAGCGGAGCGAACTATCGTGGGGCGAGTTTCGGCGTGCGCATCCGGAAGAAGAGCATCACGGGGGCGGTGAACGTCGCTTCTTCGTTCGCCTATGCATGGAGCTACGGTCCGGTGATGCCGCTGAACGGAGTAGCGGATTTCTGCTCGAAGCTGACCACGACGGTGTCGTACGCGGCCGACGGGGTGACGCCCATTACGCCGGTGGAAGGCCGAATGTGCGTTCTGCAAACCAACAGCTATTTCGGCGCCGCGATGCTGGTGTTGCTGATTGAAAGCACGGGCGAGGTGCGGACGCTGTCAGATTTCTTCTTTAGCGCGGGGGCTGCTGGAGGGTGGCGCTCGGGAAATGCGATCGTACCGTATGGGCCGTTTTCTTCCACTGATCCGCTGACCGTTTACACGACGTTCGCCGATAATAGCGGCGGCTGCGAGGGTTGCACGGCGCTCTACAAGGTCACCTACAACGCGGAGACCGGCAAGTTCCGGCAATGGAACGGGAGTAAATACAACTACAGTTCACGGCCAAGCGACTATCTGACGTGGGTCAATCTCACGCCGTATGCGCAGAGCAAAGGCATCACGCAGCAGATTGCGGCGGCTATCCAATCGAACCCGTTCTACGATTCCTCGATGGGGACGAGCGCAAACTACGCGGGGATCGTGGGCAATTACGCGCTGTTTAGCCTGGGATTCGGTGGCGGGCAGGATGCGCCGTGTTTTGTCATACGATTCAGTTTGGCCGATGGCGCGCTGACACAAATTGCGGACACGCTGGGCGGATCATCGACGACAGGCCGTTGGGCCGGGTGCCACAGTATTCAGACCATGGGCGTGGGGAATTGGGTCATGATTCTGGCCTCGCTGCTGAGCAAGCACAACAGCTCGGCGGCGTTCGCCGGGCCTTACGAAGTGCGCCAGGTGAGCGCGGTGTACAAGGGCGGCAGTTGGAGCAGCGATACGAGTATCTCGACGGGCGACTTTTACACCTGCACGCTGGGCACGCCGTATGAATCGGAAGGCGCGAGCGGGAATAACTGTCTCAAGATCCGCATCACCGGCGAAGCGTGTTCAGCGTACGCCACCAGCCTGGAAAAACAGAAATACCCTTGCCCGTGGGATTCCAATCGTTCCATGCCACAGACGATTCAGCCGGGCGACTATCTGTGGACCGTCAACGCGGACCGGTATTTTGACGGGAAGAGTGAGAAGATGCGTGTGATTTCAAAGACCAGCCTGGGCGACGGCGCTTATGAGTTGGAAGTCATCCGGATGGCCACCTGCCGCGGAGTGGCATACTACGACGACAGTACAAGGCGCACGCATGGCAATGGATGGACGTTCATGATGTCGGGCTCGGGTCTATGCGCGGGTAACGGGTGGTGGATCGACGCTTCGGATGCGTCGGGGAAATGGTACGCCGAAGACAGCGTGATGAGTGGAGGCCATGGAACTCTAGGCAGTGGAACCAGTTCGGACCGGTTCACCATGCTAGTGGCCGGTACGGCTTCGCGGTACAATCTGCCGCTGCTTGAGCAGTTCGGCCGGCCGTCGATGTATATACAGCAACACAGCATCTCAAGCTTTGGCGGAGTCAAGCGTACATCGGGAATGGATGTACAAAGCTATCTGAGCAAAGGACAGTGGGCCGCGGCGGCCACAGAACAGGTCTGGGCTTTGGACTTACGCCACTATAATCCAAGCTCTGGTGTGGGTGGTGAAGCTCCGTCCGGCATTTGGAACCAAACGTATTCGCTGGTTTCAGGGACGAACCAGATCTACAAGATCGATAACGCCGGCGTGTATGGGAAGATCCTGCCATACTTCGCCTGGGCAGGGCCGAACCTACTGAAAGACATGAGCGGTCCCAATTCGAGTATCACGGACGCGGACGAATGGCGGTTCTGTGTGGCACTAAAGGCGGGAGAATGCCGCACGAACAGCAGTGTGAACGACACCTTCGTAAATGTTCCCAAAGCGAGTGTTTCGACGACCTGCGTGGTGAACCAGCACAGCCGGAACTATCCGTGCTTCACCAATGGGTATTGGTACGGGGCTTGGATCACCCAGTCCGACATTTCACGGGACGATGCCGAATATCTGAATGGGCGGCGCTTGAGCATGGGGTTCACGGGGCCGGGACGGCAGTACCACTTCACCAACTCGCACACGACACCATCAGCGCGATGGGCGTTTTTTGGCCCCGGGTGGGTTGACGGAGTGCGGCCGGACATGTTGATGCTGAAGCTGCCGCCGTGGCCGAATACGGAGCAGGATCGAACGCGCAACACGTTTGTTCCTATCCAGGTGGACCTGCCATCGAACGGCGAGTACGCCAAGGCCCGGATTCGTTTCGGCTACGCGGAAAACGGGCCCGCTAGCAGCTTCTTCTGTACCAGTCGGCAGGAAGCTTGTGTGACGGACACACAACTGAGTCCGTTCGCCTACGAACAGTCGGAGACGTTGACACCGGCGGACTGTCAAGGCGGCTGCAGCGTCGTGATTCCGGCCATTCCCGGCCGCGTGCTCTACTACCGCGTGGAACGGCTAAACAGTGGCGGCGGTAGCGTATTCCAGGGGCCGACACAAGTTCGCGTGATTCCGTAAGGGAGAACAATCCCTCACCGCTAGCATGCATATCCACGGAGGGCCGCCGGGAGTGGTGTGCTAAGATTGCCGTGGATTGGACCCCCTGTATGAACCCGCTGAGAATTCCCGCGTCACTGGCTGGGTATTTCGATTTGCCGGAGCCGGCCTCCTTTAGACGCATAAGCCTGTGCATGATGATCTTCGGAATAGCCTTCGCGCTCCGATTGACATACGTCATCACCAGCGGGAACTACCATTCAAGTGCCGTGGCGGAGTTGGTTCTGACGGCAAGGACACTTGCGGATCAGGGGATGTTCGGCAATCCGTTTGGTGTTTCGACCGGGCCTACCGCGCATGTGGCGCCTTTGTATCCTGCTTTGCTGAGTGTGGTGTTCCGGATATTTGGGCATGGCCCTGGCGGCGAACTCGCGCAGGAGATTCTAGCCACGTGTGCGACGTCGTCAATATATGCGTTGCTTCCACTGCTGGCCTGGAACGGCTTAGGGTTGCCGTTTTTGGTGGGGGCAATCGGCGGAGTGATCGGGGCAGTGATGCCGCTGGAGCTTTACCTAGAGACCAATGGGGGGTGGGGAACACCGTATATCAGTCTGACGCTCATGCTGGGGGTGTGGAGCACCGCCAAGGTTTGGCGACGAAAGGACCTGTCGATTCGCGCAGCCATAGTACAAGGCGTAGTATGGGGGGGCGCTCTATTGGTATCTCCGGTCCTGTGCCTTGTGCTGGGGGGGCTTGTCGTGGCAGGGGCCGTTTGGTTCCGGTCAGAAGGCCAAACCGCCTATTGGAAATCCACAATGGTTTTGGTTCTTACAGGGGCAATCGTTTTGTTGCCTTGGATTGTGCGGAATTACGTTCAGTTGGGGGGGGTGGTCTTCATCAGAAGTAACCTAGGGCTGGAACTCAGCATAGCCAATAATGATACCGCTGGGGTTACCTTCGATGAGAACGCGGCTCAGGGTACGCGATTGCGGCACCCGTTTTCCAATTCCAGCGAGATGGCATATTTTAAGCAGCGCGGAGAAGTCGCCTACAACCGGGAGAAACTGAGAGAAGTGTTGGCGTGGGTACAGAGCCACCCGAGCCGTTTCCTGAACCTCACCGCAACTCGGGTTTGGTACTTTTGGTTCCCGCCGCGAAATCACTGGATGAAGAGTGTTGTATCCACCATTCTCTTCGTGTTGGCAGTGATCGGTGTGGTGCGCGCGCGGACGCGGCACCCACTACTGGTCTGGCAGGTGATCGTCGTGTGGCTCAGTTACCCGTTGTTGTACTACGTCACCGTTTCCAGCGTGCGGTATTCTTATCCCATCGCGTGGACTTTATGGCTCGTCGCCCCGTGTGCTATCTCCTTATCGGGAGGGGCGCCCAGGCAGCCGATGAGGCCGGCTGCAGAGTGAAGATATACTGGGGTTACTGAGCCAAAGTCCGGCCGGACTCACTCGCACCAATCGATATGGGGAGATTTCTCAACTCAACAACGCGGACGGTCGCGTCCCCCAAACCACCTACAATTGCCGTAAGTGGGCAAGCGGAGTCTGGTCCGCCGCGAATGTCTTCGGAGACGGGGAAACCCGAAATCGCCGCCACGGTCCAAGAGACACCGGCTTCTTTGCTGCATTGGGTGGGGCTTCTGGCGCTGTGTTTCTACCTGGTGATGGGGTTCATCACAGAACTATGTCTGCGGTTGTTCCATGGGCACCTATATTTGTCGGTGGTGGCCATGGCCACGATGCTTGTGTCGTTTCTGCTCAGCGGGGGCGTGCTTCGGACGATCAATTCCAAGGTTGGAAAGCTCTGGTGGGGGTTGATGGTGTGGATGATCGCCGCGGTTCCTTTCAGCTATTGGAGAAGCGGCACCATTATGATGCTCTCGGATTACATTCCCCGCGTACACTTTCTGCTGTTTTTTATATGCGCGTTTGTGGCGAACCTTCGCCAGGTGCATTTTCTGATGCGGTGCCAGGGAGCGCTGGGATATCTGTGTTTGATGTGGTGTTTTCTGTTTGGGAAACTCGATCCGATAACAGGGCGGTTTGCCATCCCCGATAGCATGTTTCTGGCTAACGCAAACGACCTCGCGATCCAGCTCTTGGTTTCATCGGGAGGCTTCCTTTACCTTGCTTCTCAAAAAGGGTTGGTATCCCGGTTGTTCGGGCTCGCCGGGCTGCCGCTCGCGCTGTACTACGTATTGCGAACGGGCTCCCGCGGGACATTTCTGGCAGCCGTGGCGGTGTTTATTCTAGTCGGCTACTTTTCCCGGCGCGCGGCACGTAGCGCATTGGTTCTGAGCGCGGCGGTGACGCTGGTGGCGGCGCTGCTGGTGATTCCAGGCGAGTCCCTACGCCGGTTGACACTCATCTTTCTCAACCCCGAATCGGCGGTGACCAGGGGCCTCGCGATCGGCGAACAGGAAGCCTCTTCAGTTGCATCGCAGATGCAGCGGTGGGAGCTGTTGAAACAAAGCGTCTGGTACACCATCACCAATCCGGTGTTTGGCGTGGGGCAAGGGCAGTTCATCAATCGAGTCGGCGGCGACGCCGCCAGCGAAGGGGAACGTTCCGCCTGGCTGGGCACGCACAACATGTACACGCAGATTTCCAGCGAATGCGGCATCCCCGGGGCATTGCTGTTTGTCAGTGTGCTGTGGCTGTCCATTCGCAGCACGGCGCGTCTTCTCAAAGTATCGCGAGCGCGTGAGACGGCTGCCCCGTGGGAGAGCGCGGCTTTTTCGCTGCTGGCTATGTTGATCGGGTTTGCCGTGAGTGGAATCTTTCACCACATCGCCTATGCGCACTTCCTGTCGCTGCTAGCCGGCCAGGCGGTGGTGCTGGATGTGGCTACCCGCCCCTACCTGCAAGGGAAGGCTTCTTCGTAACGGAACTTACGGCCGGCGCAAGTCCCACAAGCCGCAGGAAGCGGCTTGGCCGAGCAATGCGGCGCGCGAGGCGAGAAAAGCGCGCGAGTCGGCATCCAGGTTGCACCCCCACACATAATCGAACGGCGCGATGCGCGAGCCGAGCACC
>CAZDIZ010000034.1:33380-42034 GCA_964505625.1 uncultured Solibacteraceae bacterium
GCGAGCAGGAACGCCGGTGCGACAAAGCGGCTGTCGGCCGAGCCGAAACGCCCTCCCGACAAGTGTTTCGGGGCGGCGAAATAAATCAAGAAAAGCACAACGGACAACCACAACAATGGCCCGTTCCAGCGCACACCGCCGCGCCACCAGACCAGCGCTATCACCAATGCCAGCGCCAATAAGAGCAGAGCGTCGACACGGTATTCGTATCCGATAAACAGGGCGCCCAGCCCAAAGACTTTTTCCGGTACAGTCGGCCACTCCGGGGCATAAAACCGAACCCGGTTGGTCCAAGGGTAGACATACAGCAAAACCGGAGGCGCGAGGATCAGCAATGGGAGCAGTTCACGCCACACCACGCGCCGCTGTTGCCAGCAATCCCACACCAGCAGCCAACCGGCACCCATTCCCAAGAAAACGAACGCGGACAAATGCGCCAAATATGCAACCACTGCCAGGCACATCAAAAGCAGGCCTCGCGGGACTGTCCAATTCGAGCGAAAACGAATCCACAACGCCAGCGAGATCAGAAACAAGCCCAAAGCTAGAGAGTAATTGATGAAGCCGTACAAAAAGTTGGAGTGGTAGGCAAACAAAGCGCATAGCGGCGCCGTCCAACTGGGGCGGCCGTGAATACTCGCGGCCAGCAGATGGCACCCCCATCCGAATAGCACCACGATGAGGCTCAGGAAGACTTTACCCGCGGTGACCGGCGCCCACCAGGCAAGCAAAAGCGGCAGCAGGTAATCGCACCCCGTGTTCGGCAGCGGCTCGTGCACTACGGTGAAAAGCTGCTGGAAGAACGGCACCTGTGCATAGTTTTTCATCACGTAGGCGCGCGCCAGGTGGCTTGGATAATCCACCAGTGTGTTGTAGGGCGCAAGCCACAGCGGGGCCACCAGTAGAAAGAGGACCGCACACAACAGCAGATAGTAGAGACGGCGGTCGCGCTCACTCACTAGCGAGCAAGGCGCAAACGTATCGTCTCGAGCGGGTGCGTCCCATGGCATAGGTCTCAGTATGGCATCCGTGCGGCGAATTCGGGGCTGAAATACACTTTGTAATCGCCGGTTTCATATACCAACCGGTATTCGGTCAGACGGCGTTCGATCAAAGCGTAAGCATCCGGACGCCGTGCGGCGATGGTAAGCTGCCCGCCGCGCACAAACGAATCGGACACGATCACATCGGGGCGCTTGCCGCTGGTGACGCCGGCATAATGATCGTCGATCAGGCGCGCATCGAAACGCATGGGATACAACAGTGAGGAACTCGCGTAGATCAGGCGCGCCGATGAAGCGCGACTCTCCAAAAAGTTCACCACATCCCGTTGCGCCGGCACGCCGCTCCGGCCACGCGAAGCCCAGGCCAGCCCGCCCGCCTGTAGCAGCGCGGAAAACACCAGCCAACCGGCCAGCCAGACTTTGGCGCGCCGGAAATCGCGCCAAAGTCTCGCCGCCACAATCGCCACCAGCAGGATGTAAACCGGCAGGATGTGCACCAGATACATCCCCAGCTTCTGGTTGAACACGCACTGTATGCCGAAGTACACCGCCCACAACAACAGAAGCAAACGAACGCCGGCTTGGGCGCGCAGCGGGCCGCGCCAAACCACTACCGCCAGCGCCACCAAATACGACACCAGCGCCACGGATTTGAACCGCGGCAACCATTGCGCCGATAGCAGGCCGTAAGCATAGGCGTAGCGCTGCACCAGTTCGTCGACGACCCAACGCAGCGGGTTCCAACTTCCCACCATTCGGCTGTTATTGAGAGCGTTGGCCGCCATCTGCCCGCGGAAGGACTCGAAATCCTGCGCGATGTAGACAAACCATGGCAAGCCCACCAGCAGGTAGACCGCGCCCACCACCGCGAGCATGCGCCAGCGCAGCCGCGCGCGATCGTAATACAGAACCAGGACCACCAGGGCGGCCAAATGCAGAATCCCGTTCGGGTGCGACATCCCGCTCAGCGCAATCCAGAGATTGGACCACACAAGCGCCCGCGTCAGGCTGCGTTCGCGCGTGTTCAGGTAGGCGGTGAGGCCGGTTAATCCGCAGAACAGGCACAACAAGTCGGGGCGCGCCCAGGTGGCGGTGAACAGAAACGCGTACTCCAGCGGCAGCAACGTGGCCGCGACCAGCGCCACGGTGCGGTCCACCGTAAGAAGCATCGCCAGGCGATAGAGCTGCCAGGCTACCAGCGGCACCAGCAGGATTGTCAGCAGCCGGATAGACACAAGCGTCGCGGGGAACACTACCAACCAGGCGGCTTGCAGCAGCGGATAAAGCGGCATGATCCAGTAGGTACGCTCATGGATGCCGGGCAGGCGCGCCACGGCCGGGTCGACAATCGTGGTGCCGAAAGATCCGTGCTTGGCGAGATTGTAGGCGGGCGAGGAGAAATCACCCTCGTCGGGCTGGCCGACGCGATCGCTGGCCGCGACAAAAAGCACCAGCAAGGCCACGGCTACGGCGGCCGCGGGCATGGCTCTCAACAGAAATCCGCCGGCGGATTCGGCGGGCCGGCTTGGCTGAGTCATTGTAGATGAAAGCGCCAGACCTTCAGTGTAACCGCGCGGCTTCGGAAAATGCCGCCGTCTCCTTTTCGCCTAACATAAGAGGCATGGGACAATCCGCCCTGGTTGTATTGACCAACTTCGAGCGGTTTCCGGAACGCTGGCAGGCGTGCGGGATGAGTGGGCGAGCCGTGCATCTTAAAACGGCGTGGGAGTTTCTGCGCCACTCGCGCGAAGCCGACCTGGTAATCATCAATTGCGACGTTACGCTGGTGATGCGGCTGTGTCTGCTCTATCTGCTGTTTCCGTTCTGGCGGCGGCCGGTGATGGGGCACGACATCGTTTTGCGCCGCCCGAAATCGCTACGGTCGCGATGGACGGCGCCCATCAAAAAACTCCTGCTCTCGCGCGTGGACCACTTCACGCATCACTTTTACATTCTGGACGGGTACCAGAAGCACTTCGGCATCGGCCCCGAGAGAAGCTCCTATCTGCCGTCGAAGCCGAATATACGCTACCGCTACGCGTATCGCGTGGACTCGGAAGGCGACTACATCCTGTGTTTCGGCCGCTCCGAACGCGATTACGACACGTTTTTCAAGGCCATGGAGAGCGTGCCCTACCCGGCGGTGATTCCTCCGCCGGACGTTGGCAAGCTGAGGGAACACGCTTCGCGATTCACTCGCTCGCTCGATCAACTCCCAGCCACCGTGAAGGTGATCGAAGACGACGGCAGCAGCGAATCGCTCATCCGGATTATCGAAGGAGCCAAGCTGGTGGTGCTTCCGATCGTAAGCTCCACCATCGCGCCATCCGGCATCGGAACGTATCTGAACGCCATGCTGATGGGGAAATGTGTGATCACCACGGGGGGGCCCGGCACCAGCGATGTGCTGAAGGATGAAGCACTACTGGTGCCGCCGGAAGACGCCGAGGCGCTGGCCTCAACCATACGGCGCGCTTGGGAAGACACGGAATTACGCCGCCGCACAGCCGAAGCCGGGCGGCTTTATTCGGAAAGCTGCGGCGGTGAGCCGGAACTCCGCCAGCGCGTTCTGGAGCGGGCGCTTGAAAAGTTAATCGCGCCGGCCGATCGCACGGGCGGCGTCCAGTAGATCGTCGGCGACAATATCGGCTTGAAGCCCCGAGGCTTCGTATTCGCGCCCATAGCCGGTTCGCACCAAGACCGTAGCCGCGCCCGCGTTGCGTCCAAGCTCGACATCGCAAGGCTTATCGCCGATGACCACGGCGTCACGTAGATTGAAGCCCCAATCGGCGGCGGCGCGCTCCACCAGGCCCGTCTTGGGTTTGCGGCATGCGCAATCATCTTCGGGCTGGTGCGGGCAGTGATAGATGGCGTCCACATACACGCCTTCGGCGGCGAGCTTGGCCGCGAGCGTGCGATGAATTTCATCGAGTGTGGATGGCGTCAGAAACCCGCGCGCAATGCCGGACTGGTTCGTTACCACGATCACACCCCAGCCGAGCTCGCGCAGCGCCTGGATGCCTTCGGCGGCGCGCGGGATCAGGTCCACTTCATCGGGCGAAGACAGGTAGTTCTTTTCGACGATGATGGTGCCGTCACGATCCAGCAGCGCATAGCGCTTGGGCGCGCGGCTGGCACCGCCGGCAAAAAAGCTCTGGGCCAGCTCGAATGATTCGGGCGTGCCGATGTCGATAAAACGCGCGTGGCGCCGGAAGACGTGCATGCCGGAGGCGATCCAGCCCGGGAACACGTCGCGTTCCAGCGACAACGGGACGGCGTCATTGAGCTGCGCCAGCCGGTGCGGTTCGAGAACGTAGATACCTCCGTTCACCCATCCGGCGCCGCTTGCACCGGCTTTTTCGCGAAAAGCCTGGATACGGCCGTTGGTGGCAATGTCCAGGCTGCCGTAGCGGTGCGTATCGTCCACGCCGGCGGCGGCAATGGTGACGTCCAGGCCACAGCAGGCGTGTTCAAGCCGCAGTTCGGCGAGATCGATGTCCAGGTAGGAATCGCCGTTCATCACCAGCCAGGTGGAACCATCGGCGTATTCGCGATAGGCCTGGCGCAGTGCGCCGCCGGTGCCAAGCGGCTGGTCTTCGTTCGAGTAAAGAATCTCGACACCCTCAAACGATGAACCGATGCCGAGCCGCACATCGCCGGAGCGATAGCCGGTGCAGAGAATGACGCGCGCGATGCCGGCATCCACCAGTTGCCGCAGCAGGTAGTAAAGAAAGGGGCGACCGGCAACCGGTGCCATTACCTTAGGCGTGCCGGGCAGCACCGAGCGCAGGCGCGTGCCCAGGCCGCCGGCCAGAATCACTCCCGTCATGGGCGCTTCAGAGACACCGCGTATGCCAGACACGGAGTCCCTTCTGTTCAAGCGAGCAATTCGTTACCACGCCACCGGCCCGCTCCAGAGCCTTGCGGACGGCGTGCTGGCGGTGCGTTTCGCAGTAGAGCAGCAGGTAGCCGCCGCCGCCCGCGCCCATCAGCTTGCCGCCAATAGCACCCTGCTTGCGCGCCTCGGTGTAGAGCTGGTCGGCAATGGTGCCTTCGGTGATGTTGGGGTTCATGCGCCGCTTGTTTTCAAACCCCTCGTGCAACAGTTCGCCGAACAAGCGCAGGTTGGCCTTGAGCAGCGCGTTCTTCATCTCGTAAACCAGGCTGTAGATGCGCTGCATGCCTTCGACCGTGTCCTGGCGCTGTTCCTGGTAGTAACGGATTTGCTTGTCGATCAAACCGGTGTGGGCGCGCACGTTGCCGACGTAGCAAAGCAGCAGATGGGCCTCCAGGTCGGCCATGATGCTTTCGGTCAACCGTAGCGGGTTGACGACGATGCCGTCCTTGGCGAACTCGATCAAATTCAGACCACCGAACGTGGTGCCATACTGGTCTTGCAGCCCGCCGGGGATTTTGACATCCTGCCGTTCGACCACGCAGGCCATTTCGGCCAGCGCGTAGTCGTCGAGGACAGTGTTCTGATAGCAGGCCACCGCGCCGATGACGGCCGAAGTCAGCGCCGAGGAGCCGCCCAGCCCACTGCCCGGCGGCGCGTCGCAGCGTATATCCAGATCCATGCCGCGGGCGCAGCCCAGCCGTTGTATGGCGGCCTTGGCCAAATCGAGCATGCCGTCGTAGACCGGCGTTTCGTCGATGTTGTAGTTGGCCATGTAGCCCAGATCCACGCTGCGGATGCGGACTTCCTTGTCCGGCCGGGGATAGAGCGTGACGCGCGCGTAATGGCTGATGGTGCTGCAAAGGACCGCCCCGGGTTGCTTGTCGAACCAATGCGGGAAATCCGTTCCGCCGCCGGCGAAACTGATCCGGACCGGGGCTTTCGCGCGAATGATGACATCATTCTTGCCGCCCGGTTGGAAGTCCAACAATGAAGAGCTCATCTGGAGTTTATGTGGCGCCGCGCGACAGGTGACATCGTGAAACGGCTACGCCCTCATCGTATTAGAGCCTCTGGGAGGTGTCAAACCTGGCGCTTCGGAAGCGGGGTTACAAGATTTGGTACTCTCCGACTGCCCGACGATGCCGGCTGTAGCCACGCACAAAGGCGTCGTAGTGAGGTTCCCGGTAGTGATGTTCGGCAGTAAAAGGTTCGGAAAACAGATCGGCGACCAGATCCTGGCGGACAAAGAACGCGTTGGTGCCGGCGAAAGAGCAACCAACCAGACAATAACCTTTGCGAGTGCCCAGGCTCTCCAAAGCCTTCAAACTAGCCCCGAAATAGTTCGAACTGTTCCAGGTATAGCTCTGGTCATACGGCTGGACCATCTTGTGCGGTGGCCGGAAGACCGCGTTGTATTCGATAATCACAACCCGAGGGCGCACAACTTCGAGCGCTTCCCAAAGCCAGTAATCGTTGCCATCGATATCGATGCTCAGTAAATCGATCTCGTCCGAAAAGCCTGCCCCACCAATTAAAGCATTGATGTTTTCCCTGGTGAGAAATGCCTGAACGGCTTGTAAGCGGCCGGTCCGCATGTAGGGAGCAAACTCCCGGTTGATGATGCTCATATTATTGGGGCTACCGTCGAGCCACAGCCCACTCCAACCGGTCAGCAAGAGATAAGTGGTATTGTTCTCAAGCCCGTCCCCGCATCCGAATTCCACGAACTTCCTATTGGTAGTCCCGATACGCCGGAAGACCTCATGAATCATGCCGTCTTCCTCGGCTTGCGAATACGCCGTGAAGCCATAGGCCGTCAAGGTGCGCGGATCCGCCTGTTTTTCCGCCGCAAGCAGAGGCTCACGGTACATCTTCGAAAGGATGGCGTAGATAGCTTCCGCGCGACGGCTGACGCCGTAGAAGAACCTGATACGCTCGATGACTCGATTCAGCCAAATCATTCATAGTTAGCGTATTCGACCTATGGAGAGGTGTCAAATCCTGATCCTCTGAAAGTTATACTGAAAGCCGGCATGGCCGCGCCCGTTCCCGTCATCAAGTTGCTTGCGCTGATTGAAGCCGCCACCGTCACCGGGCCGGCCAAGAATCTCATCGAATTCTGCCGCCGCGCCCGCGTCTCGTCCGAACTGGCGCGCGTGGAAGCGTGTCTGGCGACGTTCCAGCGCTCGGGCGCCGGGGAAAGTTCCTTTACCAAGGCGGCGCGTGCCGCGGGCCTGCCGGTGGAAGTGATCGAAGAGCGTTTCCGCTTTGATTGGCGCGTTATGGGCGCGCTAGAACGCATCGCCGTCCGCTACCAGCCCGATATCCTGCAAACGCACAGCGTCAAATCGCATTTTCTGGTGAAGCTGTCGGGGCTTTCCCGCCGCTACCCGTGGATCGCCTTTCACCACGGCTACACGACCACCGATTTCAAGATGCGGCTCTACAACCGGTTGAACCGCTGGTCGCTGCCTTCGGCGCGACGCGTAATCACGGTTTGCGGACCGTTCGCGCGAGTCCTGGAGCGCGAAGGCGTCCCGGCCGGGCGTCTGCGTGTGCTGCACAATACCGTTGCCGGCAAGCCCGCGCCGCCGCCTGATGTTGTCGAAGCGTTGCGCGAACGTTATCAGATCCCGCCGCAAGCCGCCGTGGTGCTCGCCGTCGGGCGTTTCTCGCGCGAAAAGGCGCACATCGATCTGATTCGGGCTTTCGAGCGCTTGCGCCAGATCGCCCCGGATTCTCCAGCCTGGCTGGTATTCGCCGGCGACGGCCCGGAACGCCCACGCGTGGAAGCCGCCGCCAGCGAGGCGGGTCTGGCCGGCCGCGTGGTGTTCGCCGGGCATCAAAACGACGTCGCGCCCTGGTACGCGCTAGCTCGCTTGGTGGCGATGCCGTCGCACAGCGAAGGGTCACCCAACGTGCTGTTGGAGGCGATGGCGGCCGGTGTGCCTGTGGCGGCAACCGCAGTCGGCGGCGTGCCGGAAATCGCCACCCATGAAGAGAACGCCCTGCTGGTTGCGCCGGGCAACGCTGAAGCGATGGCCCGCGCGATTCTGCGCCTGCTAACAGATGCCGATCTGGGGAAGCAGTTAACCGCCAACGCCGCCGCCCGCATTGCCGAGCGGTATACGCCGGAGTCCTACCAGCGCGCGCTTATCAGCATCTACCGGGAAGTGCTCGACCAACGCTGAAACGCGTCAACGGCAAGGTGGTGACCGACCGTATGGCGAGTTTTTATATGATAAGCAGTAGCCCTCGGCGAATTGGTGCATCATTAATTTCGTGAACGCAACAAATACAAAACGGGTTGCCGTTGCTCTGGTAACAGCCCTGGTGCTGGCTGTCGTAACCCTTCGGTTTACTCCGGTAGCACGCTGGGCGCGCTTATTCGCCGGCCGTAGCCGTGCCTGTTCGGCCGCTAACGTCGTTGAAGGCTATAAGATAAAGTGCCACCGCCACGCCTGGATCGACGAGATCCGCAAGGCCAGTAAGAAACTGGAAACCGATGCGGCGGGCCTCGAGTTGTGGGAGACGCCCGACGGCCGCTGGTGGGTACCGCCTCGGGGAAGCTACGATCTGTTCATCGTACTGGCCGAACAAAGATCAGACATCTATCGCAGCGCGGAAGTTTCGGTGCAGCCCGGCGACGTCGTGCTAGATTGTGGCGCGAGTGTCGGCGTGTTCGCGCGTAAGGCGTTGCGTGCCGGTGCGCGCAAGGTCATCGCCATCGAACCGGCGCCCACGGCCATTGA
>CAZDIZ010000035.1:0-1074 GCA_964505625.1 uncultured Solibacteraceae bacterium
GCGGATGAGTGATCGATGCGCGAGAAGAGCTTGGGTTTCCCTTGCCGGTCTGCTGTTTCTGGCCTGCGGCGTGATCGCGATCGCGGCTGAACAGCCAGTCTCCGACGAGATCAAGAAGACCGAGGAGTTGATCCGGTGCTCGCGCGAACTGCGGGAGAAGTTGCGGCAAGATCCACAGCGCCCGGCTTATCACTTCATGGCTCCGTCGGCCTGGATGAACGATCCGAACGGCGCCATTTACTGGAAGGGCCGTTACCATCTCTTCTACCAGCACAATCCGGAGGGCGGTTACCAGAAATGGATGCAGTGGGGGCATGCTTCAAGCACGGATCTGGTGCACTGGGTGCATCACCCCATCGCGCTCGCGCCGACTACGGGTGGTCCTGACCGGGACGGATGTTTCAGCGGAGGCGCCTTCATCAACAAGGAGGGCGTGCCGACGCTCATCTACCACGGTGTGCCGGACGGCACGTGTCTCGCCACCAGCAGGGACGACCTGCTCATCCGTTGGGAAAAGCACCCGCGCAATCCGGTGATCAAAGCGCCCAAGAAGGGCGAAGGCGGCTACGGAGTGTACAACGTTTTTGATCCCAGTGGATGGGTCAAGAACGGTTCCTACTACGCGGTAACGGGGAACGTACAGTTGTTGCGAAGAAACCTGAAAGACCCGGGTGTGAAGCCCGAGGACTTGGGCGACACCGTGTATCTTTTCAAGTCGAAGGATCTGGCGAAGTGGGAGTACGTGGCTCCGTTCTATAAGTCGCAGCGGCGCTGGACGGACCAGGACGAAGACTGCGCGGTGCCCGACTTCTTCTCGCTCGGCGGCAAGTACATGTTGTTTTTCGCCAGCCATACGCGTGGCGGCCAGTATTACCTTGGCAGGATGGAAGGCGAGCGGTTCTTCCCGGAGTCGCATGGGAGGCTGAACTTCCCGGGCGGGAATCTCTGGGCCGGAAGAGCGTGCGCGCCAATCACGATGTTGGACGAGAAGGGACGACGCATCCTGTTTGTCTGGGTTACGGAAGCGCGAAATCCGAACGCCCAGCGAATAGCCGGCTGGTCCGGCGTCATGAC
>CAZDIZ010000035.1:1174-6117 GCA_964505625.1 uncultured Solibacteraceae bacterium
TTGCCCAGAGTCCTCTCGCTGGGCAAAGACGGAACCCTGCGCATGGAGCCGGCGCCGGAGGTGGAAGCGCTTCGCTACAATCACCGCCAGCGGTCGAACATCCGCGTGGCGGCGGATTCCGATGTCCAGCTTTCTGAAATGGCGGGCGACACGATGGAGCTTTCCCTACAATTCGCGCCGCTGCCGTCGAAGCCGAGCTCATCGCGGCCGGCCTTCGAGTTTGGCCTGAAGGTGCGGTCCTCGCCGGACGGAAGTGAGTACACGACCATCGCGTTTGAGCCTCAGAAGAAAGCGTTGCGTGTGGACGTCCGGCGGTCATGTTTGAACATGAAGACGGACCTGTCGCCGTCGGTGGCCGCGGACGAAAGCGCCCAAGTTCAGACCGCTCCGTTTGAACTTGCTCCTGGCGAAGCTTTGAAGCTGCGCATTTTCCTGGACCGGTCAGTGTTGGAAGTATACGCCAACGGGCGTCAATGCATAACGCAGCGAATCTATCCGGCGCGCCGGGACAGCCGTGGCGTGACGCTTTACAGCCGTGGACAAGACGTGTCGGTACGCACGGCGGAAGCCTGGGACATGGCGCCGGCGCACGAGTGACGGCAAGGAGCACTCGCGTCGCCGCCGGCGAGCGACCGAATTCGAGTGTCGATGCACGCCGGTCCGATCAGGTGCCAAACGGGCTGCCCCCTGTGGCTCCTAACGCAGATCGTAGTCGGCGTCCAGGCGCAGGGCTTCTCCGGGCTGGAGGGTTTTTCGTTTTGACCACAGCCTTAGAGAGACTCGGTTGGCGTTCTTTGCGGACCAGTCGAGGACGGCGCGGTCGGCCTGTTCAGTGGTGAAGCGGTTGGTGAGTTGCAGCCCGGTCGAAGCGTTGACGACGCGCCACTCGCCTTGCGGCGCTTGGCGTCCACCGTATGTCTCTCCTCCCACGGGCTGTTCGCCGGGCACGAGAAGTTTCCTTTTGACGCTCTTGCCGTCCAGCGTCAGGAACTCGACGGCGGCGTCATCCATCCTTCCGGCGTCGGCGTCGAACTGGGATTGGATCGCACTCGTGATCGGTTTGCCGGAAGTGTTCTCGACGATGGTCTGGGTGTGAACGCGGGGAGCGTCGCCCACGAGTTGAATCTTGCGGCGGAGCTTGAGACCTTCGACCGTCGTACCGATGAGCGTGATCTCTCGCGCGCCGGGCGCCGGTTCCGCGGTCCATTGCACGGGGTAGGGCGGGGCATTGACATAGTCGGCGTGAACCGACGCGCTGAATCCACTACGGTTGGGATATGCCATCTCCACCGATACGGGACGATTCAGAACTTGCCGGCCGGTGCGCTTATCGATGATTCCAACGGCGCGCGCATCCAGACCCGGGACAATCTCCAGGCGTAGGGCTGCGTTCTCGATGATGACCACCGGGTAGGTTCGAAGCGTGTCAGCGAAGCTCTTCTCGTCCTTCTCCAGATCGGCTTCTTCGCCAAAGCGAGTGAGGCCCAACTTCCGCACGTCGGCCATGAACGCGGGGAAGGACTGTCGCAGGGTGTCGAGGCCGACCGGCGCGTACTGGCCGTCGCGCACGGCGAAGGTCTGTAGGCGCCGCAGTTCGAGATAACGGATTGCCAGCTCCGCTATGCGGACGCGGGCTCGGATGGTATCGGTGTCGGCAGCCGCCAGCGCTTGCCGGAACAGATCCTTGGCTTTAGCGAGGCCGTCGCCGGAGAACATCGGCGCGCGGCAACACCACCAGTGCTGCCCCTCGCCTTCCGGCGGGAAGTTCACCAGGGCGCGCACCTGGTCGTGGTAGGCCCGGATGGGCGCCGCGGCCTTACCGAAGTAGACCTCATGAAACTCGTTGACGGCTTTCTCCACGTCGGCTTGGGGGTTCCACAGCAGCCGCGACAGTACGTAGGCGCGCAGTGCGCCGTCGGAGCCTCCCGGTGCGAAGCTGCCTTGCATGAACAGACCCACCACGCCGTTGCGCTTGTACATGGGCACGTCGGCGGCCAGCTCGTCGAAATCCGGCACCGGCAGCAGGAAGTGCGAGAAGTTTGCGTTGTAGTGCCAGACGTAGATGTTGCTGGTGATCTTCGACCACGCCTTCAGGTTGTTCATGATGTAGGCGTTGTGGGGGCACTTCTCGTATGGATGGGCGTTGCAGGCGCCGATGGGGCACAGGCGTATGCGGACGTTGTGACGCGGTCTGGTTTTCGACGGCGCCGTTTCCGTGTAGAAGTACGCCAGCGTGTCAATGAGCTTGCCGGGGTGATCCTTCTCGATGGCCTCGGCCACGGCGTTCACAAAGCGCACCACCGGTCCCGAGGCCGCTCCGCCTTCTTCGCGCTCGACGCGGCGGCAGTTGTCGCACTCGCACTGGCCTCCGAAGTCGTTTTGCGAAACCGAGCAGATGGTCGCTTCGGGGTGTTCCTTCATCCAGCGGCGCACGGTTTCGATGGCGATACGGATGACGTCCGGATTGGTGAGGCAGAGTTGCGCCTGCTCACCGCGGCGCTTGCCGTCCAGCAGAGAAAAGTACTCGGGGTGAGCCTTGAAATACTTGCCGGGCGGAACCAGGGCGTAGAAGGAGTGGACGAAGGGGAAGTACTGGACTTTGCCTCCGGTGGAGGCGTCCAGGGCGGCGCTCTGTCCGTTGGTCTTGTTACGCGCGGCCCAGTCCTTGTCGAAGGCCTCACCGAGGTAGACTTCGCGGTACTCGAAGGCCGGCTTCTGGGTCTCATCGAGCCGAGCCACAGTGATGGTTTTCTGTTTCGGAATGCGGCTTGCGTCACGCGCCACCCAACGGCAGCCCAGTTTCTCAAGGAACGTGTAAACGCCATACATGGTGCCGCGTTGGCGTCCGCCGGCGATGACCAAGTGCTTGCCCGCGGTTTTCAGAGCGAAGCCTTCGGGGCCGAGTTGGTCGAAGGGGATGTTCAGCTTGAGCCGCTCGGTGACCGTGTTCCTGCCCAGCAGGATGAGGTTGCCATTGATCTTATCGCCGTCATTTCGGATGGGCAATTGCGCGCCGGAGATTTCGCCCAGGAAGCGGCGTAGCTCGGTTGCGGCTCGAACCTCCGACGGAGAGGCGTCGTGCGAAATCACAATCGCGTAGGTGGACTTGCCGTTCTCGACGAGTCTCAGCGGACCCGCGGCGGCTGCCAGCGCAGCGGTGGCGAGAAACAGAAGCGTTGACCTCATGCTGGAGGGATTGTAGCAGAGCTTCGTGCGGAGCCGTTCAGCCCTCCTCCGCGTTTCTCAAGGTTGATAAGAATAGACCCAATAGTAATATTCGTCGATGCCGCCGTGGTTGCTGCTTACGTGTTCGATCTTCAGGTGGACCTGCTTTTTGTTCGCCGTGTATTTCGCGGGGATCTCGAAGCTCGTGTCGTACCAGCGGATGCCGCGAAAGGTGTTCTCGTAATCGACCGTGTACCAGGGCCGCTCGGTGACCAGACGGCCGTCGACATAAACCCGCGCGAGTTGCCGGTTGTTGCCTTTGTCGGTCCGGCGCCGGATGCGGATGCCGCGGTTCGCCGAGTCGATCTTCACATCGAATTCGCTTGCGCCGGCGACGGTGCGTCCGTCGTCCGTCGTTGCGGGATGCGGGAACAGGATGTTGTTGAACTCGCCGTCATACCAATAGGAACCGCTGTTGCGCGTGGCGCGCCCTGAGGTGCGGTAATGGTGCCGGGCTTCGGATGTTGCGTTGCCGATGTCGAGTTCATCGGTCAACTTCAGGGCGGGCTCGTCCGAGGCGTAGTAGAAGGTGACGCTTTGTTCGTTGCCCGTGTGGTACAGGCCTTCGTGGCCGCGCGGCGAGTGCGGACCGTAGACTTGATGACCGTGCTTGATGCCCGAATAGAAGACATAGAGGTCGGGTAGAAACAGGCGGTACAGGCATCCGGCGCCGCCTTTGGCAACCGGCGCGCCGAACAGCAGGAAGGTCTTGTCCTTCAGTCCCCAGCCGAAGCCTTGATCGTCTTCGAACCCGTTGCCTTCGATCTGCGGCGTCAGGCTGCCATCGAAGTAGGTGCGCTCGTTCTCTTCCATGGAGGTGTCCCAACGCTGCGCAAGGTGGCCAACGATGTGGCCGTGACCGTAGGTCCGTAGGTAGACGTAGTCGTGCCCTTCGGTGCGAGGAAAGGTGCGTTGAAACGCGGCGTGGAAGTAGCCGGTATCGGTTTTCGGGTAGCGAGGTGAGGGTTTCGAATCGTTTGCGAGGCTCAGCGCCAGATTGCGGATGCCTGTTTGGGAACGATTCTCGACCACGATGCGGGCCGACTTCCAATATGGCATTGGAAAGCGCAGGCTCATGCCCTTTTCCGCACCGTATTCGACCAGTAGCGCGGCGTAGGCGGCTTGCGGCTTGTCCGGGAAACCGCCGAACAGCGTGCCGATGGGTGCATCGACCTGTGGGTGCTGTGCGCCATCGAAGGAGATCTTCAGCCAGAGGCCGGCGAGGGTTTCGGCGGTCACCGGGTCCAGCGTGATCTTCAACTCACGTATGCAGCCTTCGCCTTTGAGCTGCGCGAGTTGGCGGCTTTGCGCAGGATCGAGTGTGACCGAGGTTTCCAGCGTGGGTTTGAGGTTGGGGATCTCGACCCGCTCGTTGCTCTGCGCTGCGTCCGGCGACCACGACGGACGGCCCGAGTCTTCCGTGAAAAGCTGATAGGTGTACTGATACCAGTGGGACCGCCGCTGCGGGACGCGGTTGTAAGGGCCGCTCCAGGGTTCGAAGTTTTTGGGGCCTGGGCCGCCCGGCTCACGCGACAATGTCACCTTCAGGCGCTTGCGGAAGTGGATGGGCGCGTACATGACACGGTAGTCTATGCCGCCGTTGTCGGCGAGCGGCGGACGGAACATGCCGAACGGGTTTTGCGCGCTGAAGAAACGAGACACATCCATGTCGATGCGCGGACGGGGTTCGTCGTCAAAGTAGTATCTGATCTGGATGC
>CAZDIZ010000035.1:6217-39902 GCA_964505625.1 uncultured Solibacteraceae bacterium
TCCATGTCGATGCGCGGACGGGGTTCGTCGTCAAAGTAGTATCTGATCTGGATGCCTTCGGCATTTTCATGCCAGATGTTCATGTGTTGTCGGGAAAGCAGACCGGGCCCATAGGCGTCGAACAGGACCAGTTCGCCGTTCTTTTCGACGTAGAGGGGGAAGTACTCATGGTCGTAGTTGTCGCCGGAACGGTCATAGGCGGATTGCTGGTGCGTCTGGACACCATGGCGCAGCGCCGGCAGCGACTCGATGGGCGGGAAACCGGCGAGCGGCAGTGCCAGCAGCAGGTAGACGGATGCGTGGAGAACTACGCAGGAGATTGAGCGGCGGGTTTCGGCCATCTTGTTCATCTTAGGGAACGGCGATGGTGTGAGCAATTGTGGGATGGCGCTCACGACGTTGCCCGATGCGCGGTTCCGTGATCGAATCAAAGCATGGAGATCCGGGGCGTGGGCGCTGGCGGGTTGGACCCGCGGTTGGCAGGCGTGCCGCGCGCTGTGACGCCCAACGTGACGCCTCAGATCGGCGCCGATGCGGTGGCGGGGCTTCTGCGCGAGGTTTCGGAGTCGCAGATTGCCTCGTTGCTTTCGATGGTGGGAGCGACGCCTTCGAGCGAACGCGTGGCGCAGGCGGATCTTCTGTTTCAGGCTGCTGTGGTGGCGATGCGCGGCGGCGAAGTGAACAATGCGCTGACGAAGCTAGCCACCATGCTGCCGCTCGATCCACGGCGCGCTGAGCGACTGGCTTCTGATCCACTGCTCGTATCAATTCGGAAGGATGTAGAGGCAATGCTCTCGCGGCTCACGGGCGCGGCCACGCTGGACGCCGAGACGCGTTTGCGCGAGGCCACCGAGTTTCTGCAAGGGCAGGGCAGCGTGGACCCGGAAATCGAAGAAGTGAGGGCATCGACGCTGGTGGCGGTCGCGGGGCGGTTGGTGGAAGCCGGTGGATATGCCAATTGCGTGCAGTCGTCCGAGATTTCGCGGATGATACTGGATCCGGCTCGGTGGGCGCCGGTCGAGTCGCCGGTGCCGTTGACGAAGCCTGTATTGGCGCGCGGGGTGCGTAGGGCGCTTCTAATTCGTTGGCAGACCGCCGCGGCACGAATGAAGAACCTCTGGCGGCGCGCTCCGTTGCTGGTGCTCTTAGTGGGATGGTTGTTGATCGGCGTGGTGGTGGGCGCGGCGCAAATCGGCGAGGAACTCTTCTTTGAAATTTGGGTGCTCGGATTTCTGGGCTTGGTCGGCTTCGGTTTCTACATGCGTGTGCGGAACCGGTAAGCGGGGCCGTGCTACGATGTGCCTTCATGTTGAAAGCGGTCTTGTGGGATATGGATGGCACGCTGGTGGATTCCGAGCAACTGCACTGGCTGGCGTGGAAAGAAGTGATGGATGCGGAAGGCGTCCCAGTTACCTACCAACTGTTTCGCGATACCTTCGGACAGCGTAACGACACAATCATTCCGCTGATGTTGGGAGGGCAAGCCACGGCGGAAGCCGTGATGCGCATTAGCGGCGCCAAGGAGTCCGCCTACCGGCGCATGGTGCGTGAGGGCGGCATCGCGGAGATCGACGGCGCCATCGATTGGGTGAAGCGGCTGCATGCGCAAGGTTGGCGGCAGGCCATTGCGTCGGCCGCTCCGCGCGCCAATGTTGATGCGATTGTCGACGTGCTGGGGCTCGGCGAGTGCTTCGAGGCGGCGGTGGCGGCCGAGGATGTATTGCGCGGCAAGCCCGATCCGCAGGTGTTTCTGCTGGCAGCCGAACGGCTGGGTGTCACACCGTCGCGCTCGATTGTCGTGGAGGATGGGCGCGCAGGCATTGAAGGTGCGCGGCGCGCGGGCATGCGGTCAATCGGCATTGCGCGCGAGGGCGGGGAACTAGCGGCGGACATCGTTGTGCGGTCGTTCCGGGATCTTGGGGAGAGTGCTTTCGAGCAGTTGCTTAGGTGAAAAAGGGAGTCAGACTGCTCTGCCCCTAAAAGCAGGGCAGAGAGGTCTGACCCCTTTTTCAGTGCGCGGCGACCTTGTGGATGGCGTCGGCGATTTGATCGACCTGGGCTTCGGTGTAATTCTCGTTCCAGAGAATCGCGATCACGTCGTGCAGCACGGCTTCGGCGGCGGGGCAAAGGCCTCGCTCGAACTTCTGCGTGCCGTAAGTGTTGAACGGATAGCCGGAGGTCGAGTAAGTGCAAGGACCAGTGAACATCGGCGATAGATACAGCGGGTCGACGATGTATTCGACCCAGGCGGGCACGCCTTCGGCAACCAGCGCGTCACCGAATTCGCGAGCCGTGGCGCGCGCGGCGTCGTGATTTACGCGCAGCATGTAGAGCCAGTAGGAGTGCTTGGTGTTGGCGGGCACGGCGGGCGCGCTGACGGCCACGAGGTCCTTGATGGCGGCGTCGAGACGCGCGGCCAATGCGCGGCGCTTCACCACCGGCGCGGGCAGCTTGCGCAGTTGCGCCAGCGCCACGGCGCCCTCCAATTCCGACATGCGGTAGTTCTGCGCCAGAAACAGGAAGCGGCACGAACCGAGCGTCTTGGTGTCGCGCGGCCAGGCTTTGTCGGCGAACAGCGTCGCGCGGCGCGCCCAATCGTCGTTGTTGGTGACGAACAGGCCGCCTTCGCCGCAGGTGATGTGCTTGCTCTGTTGCAGGCTGAAGCAGGCCATGTCGCCGATGGTGCCGACGAGTTTGCCGTCGTATTCGGCCCAGTAGGCTTGCGAACAATCTTCGATCAGCACCAGTTTGTGGCGGCGCGCGATGGCGCTCAATTCGGCGAGAGCGCAGGGCTGGCCGGCCAGATGCACGGCGACGATGGCGCGGGTCTTGGGCGTGATGCGGCGCTCGACATCGGCTGGATCGAGTGTGATGGTGACGGGGTCGAGGTCGGCAAACACGGGAACGGCGTTCTGCCAGAGGATGGGCGCGATGGAGCCGATGTCGGTGACGGGCGGAACGATGATCTCGTCGCCGGGCGCGGGGTCGAGCGCGGCGATGGCCAAGTGCACGCTGGCGGTGCCGCTCGAGCACGCCGCGGCGTGCTTCACACCCAGCCGTTCGGCGAATTCAGCTTCCAGGCGCGGCACCATGGTGCCGCCATTGCGTGTCAGGCAGCCGGAGCGTAGCGCTTCGAGTACCAGCGCTTCTTCTTCGGCGCCGAAGGTGCGGCCGGCACTTTCGAGATAAGACGGCAGGCGCGTCGCGATGGCCTTCTCTCCGCCATGTATGGCTAACTTACTGCTCACTTACTAACCTCCGGAATGTCGAGATGGATGGTTCGGCCTTCGGCGGCGGAACGGTAGGCGGCTTCGGCAACGGCTACGGCCGCTCGGCCGTCCTCTCCCGTGACCGATGGTGTGCGGTCTTCAAGAATGCTGTTGATGAACTCCTGGTGCTGCGCGCGATAGGCCTGCATGCGCACGGGTGCGAGCATGCCTTGTCCCGCCCAATCGATGGGTTCTTGCACCGTGACCACGTTCCAGGCTCCGTTCTTTCCCAAGCGCAGCTCGCCGTAGGCGTCGAGATCCAGATTGCCGGTTTCCCCGGCGATCCACGCCCCCGAGGCCGAACGCGGGAACCCCGGCGCCGGGATGTCCCAACTTTCCCACAGCGTGGCCATGGCTCCGTTCGAGAGCGACAACAGCGCCATGGTGGAGACTTCATTTCCGGTCTGCGGATCGCGTTGCACGTGCGCGGCGACGCTGGTGATTTCGGCGCCAGTGACCCAACGAATACGGTCAATGTTGTGCACGGCGTGGCCGATGAAGGGTCCGATGTTCTCGGGCTTGCTCTGCCAGGGTGGCAGGGATTTGAGGCCGCCGCTTGCCAGGATCAGTTCGAGAATCATCTTGACGTTGCCGATGGCGCCTTCGCGTACCAGGCGCCGCGCTTCGATGTTACAAATGCGGAAGCGCTGACCGAACATGATCATCAACTTCGCGCCGGATTTGCGCGTGGCGGCCAGGATGCGGTCGCAATCGGCGACCGTGGTGGCCATGGGCTTGTCGAGCAGGATGTGTTTGCCGTGCTCGGCGGCGGCGAGCGCCTGCCAGGTGTGTTCGGCGTGCGGCGTCGAGATGAAGACGGCGTCGATATCCGTGCGCGATACGAGCGCCTCGACCGACGCTTCGGCAGCGACACCGTACTCGGACGCCAGCGCGGGAGCGCGCGAGCCTCCGGCGATGGCTACCAGTTCGACACGGTCCAAGTACTTGGTGGCCGTTTCGGCGTTGGTACGGCCCATGAAGCCGGAGCCGATGATCCCAGCGCGGATCTTTTTCATTGCGCATCCTCGGCGGCGAGCGTGTTTTCGAGAACGCCAAGTCCGGCGATCTCGCCGCGCAATTGGTCGCCGGGCTTGAGCGCGATGCCGCGCGCGAAGCCCACGCCTTCGGGTGTACCCATGGCGATGATGTCGCCGGGCTCGATCGTCGCCACGGCGCTGATGTACGCGATGGTCTGCGGGATATCGAAAATCATGCAGGAAGTGTTCGAATCCTGCATCAATTCGCCGTTCACCCACAGGCGGATATCGAGCTTGTGCGGATCGGCGATTTCGTCCTTGGTGACGATTTCGGGGCCGAGCGGCGCGTGGCCGTCGAACCACTTTCCGATCAGCCAGTCGAAGAACGGATCGAACTCGCGCACCTTGCGGTTTTCGACGCGCGTGTTGAACTTGCGCTCGCTGATGTCGTTGATGATTGTGTAACCGAAGACGTAGTTCATCGCTTCGGCCGCGGGAACGTTTTTAGCACGCTTGCCGATGACGACGGCGAGCTCGATTTCCCAATCCACGAACACGTTGTTCGCGCGAATGGGAATCACGCCGCCCGGCGAATTGATGGTTGTCGGCGGCTTCCAGAAGACCTGCGGCGTCAGCACGCCTTCGAGTGTGGGGTCCTTGAAGCCGCTTTCAACGATGTGCTTGCGATAGTTGCCAGCGAGCGCGAACAGTTTACGAGCATCGCGCAGCGGCGCATCCAGGCGCAGACCCGCTGCGGGTACGCGCGGCCCTTCGATCGGTACGGCGCCGTTGATGATGTCGATGGCGCTCTTGCGGCCAAGGTCGATGACCTGATCGTTGTCGCGCACGCCGAGATGAACACTACCGTCGGCTGAGTAGAAACGTAGAATTCGCATAGGTTAACTTGTGATCCCAAGAAGACGGCGCGCGTTGCCGGAGAAGATCGCTTCGCGCGCGGCGTCGGAAATTTCGGCGTGGGCGATTTTCGCGACCACGCCCGCGCCGTTCTGCAAAGGCGAGCCGGTGCCGAACAGAATGCGGTCGGAGCCCACCTGGCGGACGGATTTAGAGATAGCTTCGAAGCCCATGATGCAGGAGGTTTCCAGGTGCACACGCTCGAAGCGGCGCATCATGGAAATCGCCATCTGCAACTCGAACAGGTAATTGATGCCAGCGAGGATCCACTGCACGTTGGGGTGGCGCGTGATGAGCGCGGACAGGACGCCGATGTCGAGCATGGGCACGCCCCAATTCATGATGACGCGCAACGGTAACATGACGGGCCAGCCGCGATGGGCGGCGTCCTCCAAAATGGGCTCGACGCAGGCTTCGTACAGCGGATGATAGCTGTGATGTTGCGGGTAGAGGCGCACACCCCGGAATCCGCGCGCGGCGTAGGAATCGAAATCGTAGGTGCGGTCCGGGAGTATGTGCGACAGCTCAAGCGGGCCGAGGCAGACCATGGGGACCAGCGCGCCATCGGATGCCGCGGCTTCGCGCTCGGTTTCGGCGTTGCCGTCTTCCCAATTCACAAACAGACTGCGTGTGGAGCAAATGGCCGCGCGCTGGATGCCCCATTCGGCGAGTCGCGCGCGGACCTCAGCGCCGGTGGAAGCAGTGATGGGCCAATAGGGCCACTTGCCGATGAAGGCATTGACGTCGATGATCATTGCGCGGCTCCCATCAGCCGCAGGATGTTGCGGCACATGATCTGGTCGAGCGCTTCCGGGGCGAGGCCGCTGGAGCGGATTCTGGCGAGCTGCGTGTAAGGATCGAGCAACGGCGTGTCGGTGCCGAAGACGATGCGATCGGCGCCCAGCGCTGCGACGGCCGCCGCGAGGAATTCCGTGTCAATGGTCGAACTGGCGGTTTCCAGATAGAGGCCAGCGTGCTTTTGCGCGGCCATGATGGCTCGATTCCAATCGCCTTTGGCAAACGGTTGTCCGCCGGAGTGTGCCATCATGATGCGCGCCTCGGGAACGGCCGTGAGCATGTATTCGCACTCTTGCGGTGTCAGGTGGCCCAGGATGGGGAATCCCAGATCGACGCACTTTTCGAGAATGGGAATCATGGCGGGCTCGGCGATGGATTGATCGGGCGTTGAGTAGATCTTGAGGCCCGTCATGCCGTATTCGTGGCGGCAGCGGTCGAGTTCATCCAGCGCCGCTTGGCCGAAGCGCGTGGAAGTTAGCGTGGCGTAGCCCAACATGCGGTCAGGGAATTTCTTCATCTCTTGCGAGAGAAGCGCGTTGCCTTCGTGCATGTCGTAAAACAATGCCGTGAGGTCGGTGACGCAAATCTTGTCGAAGCCGAGCTTGTCGGCGGTGCGCACTAGAAACTCGCCGTCCACATTGATTTGCAGGCGCGTGGATTTGCCGATGTGGACGTGGGCGTCGACGATCATCAGTAGGCCTCGCCTTCGACGCGCGCCGGGTCAGGCGTCGGTGTGAATTTGTAGTTCGAGATCTTCACCTGGGCGCGGGCGCGATCTTCCACTTCGTCGAGATGGCCGACCAGATCGCGAATGCCGGAGCCGCTCCAAGCCGCGGCCACCGCGTAGCGGCCATCGACGGCGTGGCCCGCGCGCAGGCGCTCGGCGAAGACGATGGCTGCGTTGCGGTCTTCCTTGGTGACCAGCGGCTCGATGGGCGAGGCGTGCTTCGGATCGGAGAACAGCGCCAGCGCTATAGGCCCGATCTGGGGCGTTTGAGTGCCTGACACAAGCAGGAGTCCTTCGGCGTGCCCGAATTTGGCGTTCGGCAGGTAGCGAATGCCGGTTCCGACTTCGTAGACACGGTCGGCAGCGACGCGGATGGGCGCCACGCGGATGCTGCAATCGACGTGTTCGGAATCGGCGGCGATGGAGTAGAGCGCGGTGAGGCGCACCGAGTCGTCACCGATCTTCCACTCATCGAGTTTGGCTTCGACCACGGCGCGGACCGGGCCGTCGGCGATGACGCGATACTTCGGTTCAGTCGCTCCGCGCGGCTTGTGCGCGTAGTCAGGCATGTTGTAGGGCGGACGGTAGACGTTGTCGCCTGAGCGCAGGAAGATTCCACCGAGTCCCAAGGTGTCTCCGATGTGGATGATGTCCCGGCCCGCCATGGACGGACGTTTGGCGCCGAGGTAAGCCACCAGGCTGTTGCTGAGTCCCGGTTGTTCCGCCGCGCGCGCCTGGATGTCCAGAAAGAAGCCGCCGTAAGTGCGATAGCCGATCAACTCGCTTTCGAGCGCCACCGTGTTGTGGTTGTAGCCGTAGCTGTGCTGGGCGTGGACTTTCTTGGGATAGACGATGGTGTCGCGCAACGTCGTCGAGTAATAAACGTGCGCGGTGCGCGTTTCGCCGGCGTTCAGATGCACGGGAAACACGAACTCATCCGCGGAGCCGTCACCGTCGATGTCGTCGGCTTGGGAGGGAACGATCGTGAATGGATACTTGCTCCCGGCCGGATTGGGGAGAACAACGATCGAGAGCGTGCCCGGGAGTTTGGCGGCAATCTGCGCGGCCGGCTGCACGGGGATGACGGCGAGAGTCTCCACCGCATGAGCGGCCGGATTCGAAATCTCCAACTCCAGACGCGCGGCGAAGTTCGATAGCACCCAGTCGCCGGCAGGTTGCGCCGCAAGCGACAGTGCGCTCATGAGAAGCGCGAAACACAGGGGTCGCATGGTGTTCCACAACCACTGTCGCACAATCTATTATGCTGGTGTCAATGCACGGAACGATGGTACTTGCGGCGGTTCTACTAGCGGCAGTCACTCCCGCCATTGGCGAGCAATGGTGGGAGCAGGTGACGACGCCAACCAACGGAAAACTTGCGCTCGCCGGCTCCAAATGGTGGCCGAAGGCGTTGAAGCTGAAACCCGGCGAGCGGTTCTTCGTCGATCTGGACAAGGACGGCGATCCGGACCTTCTGATACGCCGGGAAGAGAAGAATCTGGTCGTGGCGGTGGACGACGACGACGATATGAAGCGCACCGACACCGACGGTGATAAAGACAGCGATTGCTTCGTGGTGGATTACGGCGCCGACGGCGTGGTGGACCGCATGGTGGATTACATCGACAACGATGGAAACCAGGTCCCCGACGAGATGGAAATCCGCTACTACCAGAACGGTGAGCTGCGTTACGCCTGGATGTGGGAAGACATCGACAAAGACGGCAAGATGTGGGACCTGGAGAACTACCAGTACAGCGCGCGGCCCTACAAGTGCGACATGCTGGGGGACAACCACTTCTACCTGAACAAGTACGACGCTCCACGCGATGCCTGGATTCCGTTCTCGGAGTGTCCCTTCGCGTTCTACGATACCGACGGCGACGGTCGCACGGAACTGGTGGTGCGTGTAAGTGCTTCGCCCATCGGGTCGGATAAAGAACACGATTACGCCAACAACTATAAGTTCATGTGGGCGCCGATGGAAGACTACATGCGTAACATCGGCAACGTGAACGTACGGCTGAGTTACTCGATCAAGAACTCCGATAACGCGAAGCGGGAATACACAGCCGAGATGGGGTTCACCATGAACGGCGAGGCGCCGTATCAGTATCCGGGCCAAGCGTACACCAATCCGAAGCGCCGCGCGCCGAAGACCGTGCAGCGCATTCCGTGGGACAAGACCGTCGATATGGCGCTGCACTATCCGGCGCGGCAGACCGGCTATACGTGGGATGAGTACGAAGACAACGACCGTTGGGAAGGAATCTTCTGGATGTGGGAACGGCGCATCATTCCCAATACCGGCGGTCCGAACCTGAAGTGGAACAAACGCCGCGAGTACGACAAGGACCCCAGCAGCGAACGGAAGCTCTATTACTCCGGCGTGGACCGCCGCATCCATTTGTTCGGCGCCGAAGAAGGATGGATCGAAGTAGGGCAGATACGCGGGTCGGGCAAGATCGGCGAAGTGCGCATGCTGGATACCGACGGCAACGGCTACTTCGATACGTGGGAATACGACCTGGACAACGACGGTGTGCCGGAACGCGTGACGACGGTGCGGGATGAAAAAGCACGCCCGCTCCGTCTGGATCAGAAGGAGCTGCACGAATTCTACACACGGGAAGTGCTGCCCACGGCAATTGCAGACAACGAGAAGCTGATTGCGTCGCTGAATAGGTTGGCTGCGGACGAACAGGCCGCGATGTTCGCCGAATTGGCCAAGGACTGCGAGGGTGCGGAGCGCAAGCGCTATCTGCTGGATCTGGCGCGCGAAAGGCTGTTCGCAAAAGCGCTGACGGATCTCTACCGGCGCGAGAAAGCCCGGGAAGCGAGCCCGAACATGACCAACGCGCGTTCGGCGCAGCACCTAGAAAACCAGAAGCGATCGGTGGAGTGGTGGGCGTTCAACCGCAAGGTGCAGGATTTCCGCGAAGCTTACGGAGGCGGCGACTACACACGCGCCGCCGCGCTCGCGGAAGAACTGGTGACGATGCGATGATGCGAGGACTTTTCGAAGACCGTTTTGGGAGCGCCAATGGTGCGCGCGAGGCGTGGGCTCCGGGCCGCGTCAATCTGATCGGCGAACACACGGACTACAATCTGCTGCCGGTGTTTCCGATGGCGCTGCAATACGGGATTCGAATTCTATTCCGGCCGCGAGCGGATGCGACGGTGAGATTGGCCGCGACGGCGGCGGGCTGCGAAGACCGGACGTTTGAAGTGCAAACGGAGATCCCGGCTTACAGTGCCGGTGATTGGGGCAACTACGTGAAGGCCGCGGCGCAGGCGCTGGTCACGCGTTGGGGCATCACGCGCGGCATGGACGCGGTGGTGAGCGGCAATCTGCCGATGTCGGCGGGGTTGAGTTCGTCGTCGGCCATGGTGGTGGCGTCGGCGCTCGCGCTGCTCAATGCGAACGAAGTGGCTGTGGACCGCAACGAACTCGCCGATTTGATGGCGGGCGCTGAACATTACGTCGGCACACGCGGCGGCGGCATGGATCAAGCGATCTGTCTGGGCGGCAAGCGAGGCCACGCCGCGTTGATCGAGTTCGCGCCGTTGAAGCTCACCCCTGTGCCGGTGCCGGCCAACTGGCGCTTTGTCATCGCGCATAGCATGGTGGAAGCGCGGAAATCGGCCGGCGCGCGCGAACACTACAACCAATGCGTTGTTGATTGCCGCACGGCGGCGCAGGTGATGGGCGACTATCGCGAGTTGGTCAGCGAGCCCAGCGAAGAAGAAGTGCTGGCGCGCGGGCAGGCACAACTTGAGGAGCGCTTGTTCCGGCGCTGGCGTCATCAGATCACCGAAGGGCGGCGCGTTCACCGCGCGGCCGAAGCTATGCGCTCGTGTAACGCCAGCGAGTTCGGTGCGCTCATGATCGCATCGCATGCCAGCATGCGCGACGACTATCTGATCACACACCCGGTCGTGGACCAGCTCGTGGAAATTGCCCTGAAGTCCGGTGCGACCGGTGCGCGCATGACCGGTGCCGGATTCGGTGGCTTCGTGGTGGCATTGAGCGACGCCGGGCACGTCGACGCACTCATTAGCCGTATCGAAGAGCGCTTCTACTCACCGCGCGGCGCGAGCGGGCATTTGTTCGTTGTCGAGCCCTCTGACGGCGCTTCGGTGACCCAGGCATAACTCATTCGCGGAAGGTCTTCAGACCACCGCGGGCAACGATCGACTCGGCGAGCGCCCAGGCGTCCTGGAGCGCTCGCCGTAGAACTAATAAGCCAGCACTTAGTTAGCTTTGAAAGGTCCGGGTAACTTCACCAGATCTCCTCGCATCTTGCCGTTCTCGGTCATGCGAGCCATAAAGTACACCGCGCCGTCTTTGCCGACCGCGATGGAGTTGACATAGCACGGCCGGTCTCCGTTTTCGTAGAAGATCGGGCCCTGGTCCTTGTACTTGCCGGTCGGAATGTCGTAGGTAACCAGATGCAAGTTCTCGGTCCCCTTGGCTTCACCTCGGGACGTGGCGCCTTTGCCGCGAACGCGCTTGCCGTCCACATAGACAGGCCCGCCGGTCAGGTAGTGTATCGTGCGTCCATCCGGTCCCAGTGTGAAGCCCAGATAGCCGTAGCTGAACTGATCGAACATGCCGGTGCGTTGCGACGGTTCCGATGTCAGACGAGACAGCACCTCCACGCGCTCAGCCTTGGGATCGAAGCGGAACAGGTAGCCCGAGTTGCCGTGAACACCATAGATCATGTTCTCGGGCGCGTACCAGAAAGTCTGGCGCCAGTTGTAGGCCATGTGCCCCGGTGAAGTGATGTCGTACAGGCCGAAGTAGTCCTTCTTGAGGTCGTCGCCCTGAACAGGAGTAACAGTTTCCTTTTCGTAGTCGTAGTGCAGGATGCTGCCGTCGCCGACAGAGAAGTACACCGAGCCATCGCGTGGATCAATGGCGAACGAGCGGCAGATGGTTCTGTAAGTCGCGCCCTTGCCGTTCTCACCCAGCACGTTGAACTTACCCAGGTCCTTCATCTCTTTCTTGGCCAGGTCGTAGCGGATGAAGTAACCGGTGGGCCATGTGAGGCCGTACAAGCGATTCCGCTTGGTGTCCATGGTCATGGTGAGGATGCCTTCCCCATGCGGTTCCAGGCCGAGATCTTCGAACTTGCCGGTAGCCATGTCATAGGCGAGGAAATGGCCGCCGCGGTACGGCTTGTAGCCTTTGGTGGGAATGCCAACCTTTTCCATGTCGTCGATGATGCTGTAGTAGCCGATGTGCGTGGCGAAGTACAGCTTACCGTTCGATTCGACGAAGTTGACGTGGCTCTTACCTTGGCTGACGACCTTCATGTCCTTTTCGCCGCACGCTTCGGTCAGATCGCCCACGAACTTGGTCTTATCGGTGGCGGGATCGTAAACAAACATCTGGCCGGCGACGTCCTGCGGTTCGGCACTCAGCACATAGTAGATTCTGCCGTCGCTCGCCGCGAACATCCCGTTATAGGTGTCGTGGGCGAGTGCGAATCCGGAATTGTAGGTCTTTGCCACCAACCTTCCAGTGGACATGGCTTTCGGGGGTTCCTGCTTCTGCTCCTGCTTTGCGCATGCGCCGAGCAAAAGCATGGACGCCAATGCTACGGGCACACCAATAACGTCAATTCTCATGTGAGTGAACTCCTGGTCTAGGCTTTCGCCAGTTCGCTGGCGTGTTTCTTGATCTTACGGATCGCTTGAGCGATCAAGTCCATGTCCTGGCGCGTCGCCAGAAGCATGGTCTGTGTGAACCAAAGCGCTTCCGCGCAGAGCTTGTCGTTTTCGGGACAACGTGTGCGTTCCGCCCAGCCTTCGATGGATTCCTTGGGATGCGCCATACGGAAGCCGCGGCCTTCGATGGTCTGCTTGATAAACGGCTCGGTGTTGAGCGGAGAATAGCCGCCGGAACAACCGACTCCTTCGGCCGACATCGCCTTCAGGAACTTGGCGCGAGGCAGGCCGGCGAATTGCTCGGGCTGGTAGCGGAACATGTACAGGTGGTAAGCGTTGCGCGTGCAACCGTCGTACATCTTCGCCGGCGGTACGCCGCCGATCTCTTTCAGAAGCCCGGTCAGATACTGCGCGTTCTGTTCCCGAGTGCGCGACTGAGATTCCAACCGCGACATCTGCGCCATCAGAATGGCGGCCTGGAACTCCGTCATGCGAAGGTTCAGGCCACGGCTGGAGTACGTGAAGTTATAACCTTCGGTCTTGCGGCCACGGCTGTTGTTGTGGAACGCGTAGCACTTTTCGATCAGATCGGAGTCGTTGCTGAGAATAGCGCCACCTTCGCCGGAGTTGAGGTTCTTGGACGCCTGGAAGCTGAAGCAGCCCGTGGCTCCCCAAGTGCCCACCTTGCGATTGCGCCACTCGCCCAAGTGCGCCTGGCAGGCATCTTCAACCACGGGAATGCCGTGCTTCTTGCCGATGGCCAGGATCGCGTCCAGGTCCGCCGCCGAGCCGCCCAGATGCACCGGCATAATCAGCTTGGTGCGTGGCGTGATGGCGGCTTCGATCTTGCTGGCGTCGATCTGCGATGTTTCACGGTCCGAATCCACGAACACCGGCAGCGCGTTCATCATCAGGATCACATTGACGGTGGCGACGAACGTGTACGGCGGCAGGATGACTTCGTCGCCGGCCTGGATGCCCAACGCGTTGAGTGAGATCAGCAAGGCGCTGGTGCCGTTGGCCGTAGCCAGACAGTGCTTGGCTCCCGTTAACTGTGCGTAGGCGGCCTCGAAGTTCTCGACATTGTACTTGCCGTATCCGCGATACCACTTGCCGCTGCGCAGCGTAGCAAGTAGCGCGTCTTCTTCCTTGCGGTCGATGATAGGCCAGGACGGCCAACGACCCGTGCGCACCGGGGTGCCGCCCAGCAAAGCGGGCTTGTCTTGCGCCCGCACAACGGCGGGACTCATCGACACGCCGGCTGCTGTAGCGGTTGACAAAAACCTGCGGCGATCCATACTTACTCTCCCTTCTTTTGAGGCAGCATCTGCCCGCTCGGAATCTCCCAAGCGACGGCGCGTGCTCGCGCACTGCGTGGCGCGCTCGTGAGATCGTTCACTTGATAGAACATGGTCAGAACGCGGCCATCGGCGAGTTCCACCGAACTCGGATAGCCGCAGTCGCCGTTCGGCGAGTCGGTGGCCAGCAGCATCTTCCTGCTCTGGTCCCACGTTGCTCCGCCGTCACGGCTCAGCAAAGCCTGCGCGCCTAGCGGACGGTTGCGCTGGCCAAAGGTCAGCACTACCTCGCCCGCGCGCGTGACAATCAGGTCGGCTGGGTGTTCGCTGTCGCGCGTTACCTGTTGCGGCGCGGTCCACGTGCGTCCGCCGTCGCTCGAATGAACCGTGGCGACGTGCCCACCCTTTTCCGAACGCATGGCGGCCATGAGATGCCCGTCGGGCAGTTCCACGACAGACGTTTCGTTGAAGTGCTTGCCCAGCAGCGACGGCTCGCCCCAACTGCGCCCGCCATCGCGCGAACGGAAAATGTAGCTCTCGTTGCCGCGCTCGCCATCGAACTCGAAATAGACCGGCATCACGATAGTGCCATCGCGTAACTGAATGATCTTTCCGTAAGGCGATACCGCGCCCTTTCCCTGATAGAAGCTGTGAATCGCCTCGTCGCGAACGGGCTTCGACCAGGTCGCACCTTTGTCGGTGGACGTCATGACGTAGACACCGTCGAAGACGCGCTTAGGGGTGTCGTATCCAGAAAGCACGGCGTAGGCCAGGATGATCTTTCCGTTCTTGAGCACACCGAATGCCGGGTTGCGATCGTCTTCGGGCGAATCGACGGCCGTGCGCGGAGCGCTCCAGGTAAGCCCACCATCCTTCGAACGCACGATGTCGAGTCGTCCAGCGCGGCCGATATGCGCGCCGCCGCCGCGTACCACGGCGAGCACGTCGTTGCCGCCAAGGCTGATCATCACCGGGAAATAGCCGCCGCCGGTGACCACGTCAATCGGCGCGGCCGAGGGTGCCACGCCGCCACGGAACGTGATGCCGGGGCGCAACACTTCCGCGATCGCCAATCCCACAAAGCCCGTGGTGCGCACCAGTTCCTTCACACCGTGCGTTTGACTGTTCGCGGGGTCCAGGAGAAACGCGATGTACTTGTCGGCGGCGTTGCGAACACGCTCATCGCGTTCCACGCTGGTGTAATACCAATTGAGCAGCGACAACACGCCGGCGCTGCGCTGTTGATCGTCGCTGCGTGTCGCACCCCAAGTGCCGTCGGCGTTCTGCGTCTTGATCAACCACTCGATGGTCGGTTTCACGCCGCGGGCGATTCCATCGCGTGCCACTTTGTCGTCGACCAGCGTATGTACGCCGATGAACCCTTCGCCGCAGTAGGTCATCACGGCCAGCGGCCAATGCGTTTGGCTGGTGCCGTCGATGATATACGGAATGCCGTCGGGCGTTTGCAGGCTCATGAGCCACGATGCGGCTGCGTACGCATCGCGCGCGATCTCCGGCTTGCGCGTCAGGGCGAAGTATTCGGAGAGAAACGCCGCGGCGGTTGTCGCCGTGGAAACGGTGTAGGGGTGCGGACTCAAATGCCCCCTGTAATAGCCCGTTCCGATGGCCCCTTTGGCCGCCGCGGCCTGTACGAACCACGTCGTGGCGGCGCCGCGCCCCTTGCCCTGAGGATCGTCGATTGAACCTTGGTACAAGAAGCGCACGTAGCGGTCCATGGCGCGTTGATAGATCTGCTGTCGCGCGGGCGTCGCATAACGGCAAGCGAGGGCCAGCGCTGTGGCCGCCGTGCCGGCATCACCGAAGTAGATGTTACCGGTGGGACCGGCGTCGCCCCAGTAGCCGCCTTCTTCGCCCTTCGACGTAATGACGATGCGTTGCTGTTGAACAAACGTGTCGGCCCAGCGCAGCCCTTCGTCCAGGTACGCTCGATTGCCGGTGATCTGATAGGCTGCCATCAACATCCGCGCCAGATTGCCGTTGATGAAGATGGACCAAGCGGTATCCTTAGTGTTCTTGAGTTGACCGCTGCCCACGTCGAGCGTGAGCGTCCAATCACACAGGTCTTTCAGATAAGCCTGCAGTTGCGCTTCAGTGGGGCGCACTTCGGCAAAAGCGAGCGATGCAACGAGCAAGAGGGCGACGCGCGAAAGGTGTCTCATGGTTCGAAGACTACCACCTCGTATTCGTTGATGCTAGGCACGGTAACGCGCAGCCGGCCCTTGTCGTCCTTGCTGAGCGAAAGCGCGCGCGGCTCAACCAAGGTGCGAGCTTTCGAAAACGTTTCGCCCGCCGGCAGAGTGACCACCGCGTTCCGCACGGGCAGAACCCGCGTGATGGGGCGTGTCATTTCGCCAGTGAAGTTCACCAGGTGAAGCAGTTTCCGGCGTCCCTGCTGTTGCGAGCGCCAGACCACTTCGACCGAACCTGGAACGTTGGTGACTTCCACCGGCAGGGGCGCCATGCGGCGCGCGGCGTTTGCGGCGATCCGCAAAAACTCCGGCAAGCGGAACGAAGCCACGGTGTTGCCGAAGTCACCCGCGAAATACACCACGGTCCCTTTGCCAGTCTGCTTGATGGCGATGGCCGGATCGGGTGAAATGGGCGGGACGCCGTCGTAGCGGCCTTTCAGCGGCACCGTGAAGCGCAGCGGCACTTCCGCGTCGGCCGGTTTCACGCGCACGTGGTAGGTCGTGGATGGCAGAAGTTCGCGATAGCTGCCGTCCAGCAGCCAGTGTTGCGACACCGGCTTCATGAAGTCCCAACGAGTGGGGCCGACGATACGCTTGTCGTCGCTGACGCCGAACAGCGAGGCCAAGGCGAAATCCTGGCGGCGGATGCCGGTGTCGTCGTAGAGCGACGTCTCGAACGTCGCGAAGAGATTGCCGCCGTTTTCGACGTAGGCTTTCAAACGCGCGGCCGACTTGTCGCTCATGCAAGCGACGTTGGGCAGGAAGATGGCCGCGTAGCGTTCCAGCTTTTCACGTTCGAGCGTGACATCGTCGATCACATCGAACGGCACGTGCGCGCGCAGCAGAGTTTCGGAAATGCCGGAGAACTCTTCATCCACGTTGCCGACCGCACTGCGCGAGGCGACGCGGTCGATGTCGATCATCTGCGCGGGCGAGCCGGCATAGAAATTGGCCGTGGTTTCCGACCACACCACCGCGACCTTGGCTTCCGAACGCGTGCCCACGTAGTAGGACCCGTTGTTCGCCACAAAGCGGTTCATCTCCGCGATGGCATCGATTTCCGGTTGCTTGAAGTCGAAACCGGTCATGCCCATCCAAACGCTGGCGGCATTGGCGATGGTGTCGGCGTAGAGCAGCCGCAACTCCGGCTTGGGCAGCAGCGAGAACGTCCAGGGTTTGAGTGCGGCGGCCGAGAAGATCACCGTCGGCTTGCCACCCGCCTGCGTTTCCAGCATGCGCGCGGTCAACCCGGGCTTCCAGAGCGGAACGCGCGTCAGATCGCCGCCGATGAAACCGCCTTCGCTGCCGAGCAGGTCCTGGTGCTCCACCAGTTCGCGATTGATGCGCGCGGTGGCCCAGTTGGCGCCGCGCACGCCGCCGTTGGTGTAGAAGGCGATGTTGGGGTTGATCGACTTCAGAACCTGGTTGGATTCCCTGAAGTACTCGCCCATGCTGGCAACCTGGAAATCCAGTAGCTTCTTGAACTGCGCGCCGGTGCGAACCTTCTTCGACGGCATCTCTTCGCCGTGCAGTTTGCGGTACTTGGCGCGGCAGTAGTTGCAGAAGCAGGTGTCGGCGCGGTAGACCGGACCGTCATAGAAGATGCCGTCGACGCCGTAGGCCGCCAGATCGCGCAGCACCTGGAAGCACCACTCGCGCCACGGTGTGTTCAGACAGAAGTCCGTGCCGTTGTCGTAGACGCCTTCCAGCGGCTTGCCGCTCTCGGTGATCTGCTGCCAGTCCGGGTGCTTGGCGCCGAACGCCATGCGGTACCAGTGCACGTTGAAGTAGATCATCACGCGAATGCCGCGTTTGTGGGCTTCGCCGATGTACTCACGCAGGTAGTCGCGGTTCACGCGTCCGGCTACTTTGCTTTGGAAGAAGAACTCTTGATCATCCAGGCCGCCTTCCATCCCCATGATTTCGAGATGTTCGGCGTTGAAGCCTTTGGACGCCTTCCATTGGGCGAGATCCGGAGCCGGCACCGCGTCAATGCGGTCCATGCTCAGGATGATGTCGGAGATGCGTAGCGGCTCCTTTTGCCACCAACGCGTGGTGGCGGTCTGTGCCAGCAGACCGCCAGTGAATAGGGTCAGGAGTAAAACGGTTCGTTTCATAGGGGTGTTCGCGCGAGCACCGTGCCGCAGTGTACGGTAGTTTGTTAGTTGAGTCAAGGAATTACTTTCAAATTGAGAAGTTTGTACTCGCCAAATGCGAACGGCGGGCCGCCTGAGCGGCCCGCCGTTCGGAAAGGGTCAATCGAAGGATCGTTCGCTAGAAGAGGAGCTTCAGACCGAACTGAATCTGACGTTCGGCGCCGCGGGAAGAAATCTTCCCGACCGTCGCCACCGTCGAGATGTTCGACGCCGGACCGCCCCAGTTGGGGTGGTTGGTCAGGTTGAATGCCTCGGCACGGAACTGCGCCTTGAAGCGCTCGTAGATGCTGAAGTCCTTCAATACGCTGGCATCGATCATGATCTCACCCGGAAGGAAGAGCATATTACGCGCCGCGTTGCCCCAGGTGAACGCGGCTGGAGTCGAGAACGCCGCCGGGTTGAACCACTGATCCAGGGTCTTGTCGGACGGATAGAGGTTCGCGCCCGCGACCACGTTCGGACGGCTGCCACGCCACCCGGTTTGAGTGGCCGTGAAACTGGGCGTGAACGGGTTGCCGGTTCGGATGGACGTGATGCTGGCCAACTGCCAGCCACCCACGATTTGCTTCACGACCGGATGGGCACCGGACAAGAACTTCTTGCCGCTGCCGAAGGGCAGATCGTAGCTGCCGGCGAAGGTCCACATGTGACGCTTGATCTGATCCGAGTTGCCCCGGTCGATGCGAGCGTTGTACGGATTCTGCGGGCCGCCGACGACAGGCACGTCGTCGAGCGAACGGCTCCAGGAGTATTCGATCTGATAGCTCAGGCCGTTCGAATAGCGTTGAACCACTTCGACCTGCAGCGAGTGCAGGATCGAGTTTCCACCGCCCGCCAGCAGCAGTATATCCGACCACGGCTGATAGGGCCGGTTGGCTTGAATCGCTCCCGGAATCTGCTCTCTGGAGAAGTTAAGCGAATAGTTGTACCACGGCAGATGATTGCCGCGGTTGCCCACGTAAGAAACACGCAGTCCGAGGTTCGCGATGAGTTCGCGGTCCAGCGTGAAGTTCCACTGATAACTCTCGCTATTCTTGATGTTGCGGTCCACGGCCGTCGCGCTCGGATTCGGGCTGATGGCGCCGGAACCGGGGAAGGGATTGGCCAGCGTGATCGACGGCACGGTCCCGGCCGCTGGTTCAAAGGACTCTCCGAGCAGGAAGGGCGGATTGTTGAATCCGCGCTGTCGAGGGCCGATGAACACAGGCAGGAAGTTGTGGAACAGGCCGAATCCCGAACGGATCACGGTCTTGGTGTTGCCGAACGGACGATATGCGATACCGATGCGCGGGGCGAAGTTGTTCTTGTCGGCCTGCATGTCGGTGGAGGTGAAGCCGGCATCCTTCGCCATGACGATCGGATAGGCGCTCACCAGCTTCTGGATGGCCTGCGAAGGCAGCGTGTCGCTGTGGATGATCAGGCGGCCGGTCTTGAAGTCGAAATTCGCGATGGTGTCGTTGCGTTCATACCAGGGCACCTGATACATGTAGCGCACGCCGAAGTTCATGCTGAGGCGCGAATTGACACGCCAGTCGTCCTGGATGAAGAAGCTGTTGCGCGGCCCAACGAACAGCAGGTTGGGGCTGGTGGTGGAGCGGTAGGCAGCCGAGGGATAGCCCATCAGAAAGTCGGCGAACTGATGCGCCGGTTGGGCACTCACGCCTCCGGAAGCGTAGCGGCCGTTGAAGTCGAAACGGCCCAGGCCGCCGTTGTTGGCCAACCCGGAACCCATGCCAGCCACAGCGGGAGGCGACAACACTTTGTGGCGAGCGATATCGACGCCCATCTTGATGGTGTGGCTGCCACGGATCATGGTCAGGTTGTTGATGAACTGCGGAGTGATTTCCGCGCCGGCATCCGACCCGCCGTAGTCGCCGATGGCGACGTGGTTGCTGATGTTGATGTTCGGCAACCCGCCGTAGGAAACAGGGTAGAGAGTCGGGAAGATGCTACGCGGATCGAAATCGCGGTTCATGCCCTGGCGGACCGAGGCGTGGCGGAAGTAGACGAAACGGAACTCGTTCAACGTCCGCGGCGAAATGGTGTGGTTCCAGGTCAGGTTCGCATTCTGCGTGCTGTAGCCACCGTTGGTCCAGTTGCCATATCCATTCGGATAGCCGACCGCGACGAAGTAGGGAAAGCCCTTGGAGTGATTCAAGTTCACCCAAATGCTGTCCTTTTCCGAGAAGCGGTGGTCGATGCGCGCACCGTAACGGTTGATGTCGCTGATGTTGCCGACGGTCCAGCGATAGTTGTTGAGCGTACCGGCCGGGCCCGTGGCCGTCACGTTGGGAAGCGGCACGTAACCGATCAACGTCTTGGACCGCGAATCGATGCGACTGGTCGGAACCTGGTTGTTGGCGAACGGCAGGCCGCTCAGCGGGTCCAGAATAGTGGGTAGGCCAGTGAAATCGCCGTTGCGCATGGCCTGAGTGGAGACGCTGGTCAAGTAATTGGGCTGCGTGCGCTCGCGAAGGCCTTCGTAGCTGTTGAAGAAGAAGGTCTTGTTCTTCCCGTTGTAAAGGCCGGGAATCACCACCGGGCCGCCGACCGTGTAACCGAATTCGTTGCGGTTGTAGGCCGGTTTGGCTGCCGGTGCGTGATTGAAATACGTGCGGGCGCCGAATTCCTTGTTGCGGTTGAACCACAACGCCGAGCCGTGCAGATCGTTGCTGCCGGACTTGGATACCACGGTCACGGCCACCGATCCTTCGTACTCCGCCTTCTGGTTGTTGGAGTCCATCTTGAACTCCTGGATCGAATCCACGCTGGGAAGCGTGGAAAGACCGTTGCGGTAGGAATACGCGCCGCCGCCGTTGCCGGTGTCGTTGTACATGGCGCCGTCAACTGAGAACTGAATGCCGCCCCAATAAGCGCTGCCGGCCACGCGCGGGTTGGAAGCGCTATCGCCGTTGTAGCCGGCCGAAACACGGATCAAACGGTCCAATGTTCGGCCATTCAGCGGGATCGTGGTGATCACGTTGGCTTCCAGAATGTTACCCACCGTGGCGTTTTCCGAGTTCACCACCGGCGCCGAAGCTTGTACTTCCACCGCCTGCTGCACCGTGCCCGGTTCGAGCGTGACGTCCACGCGCGCCGTGCGGGTAGCCAGCAGGCGCACGCCCTTGGTTTGGCTGGGCTTGAAGCCCGGCACTTCCACCTTCACGGCGTAAGAGCCTGGCGGCAGGTTCGCCACGACGTATTCGCCGGTTGCCGTGGTGGCCGCCTTATATTCAATGTTGGTACCCTCATTGACCACCGACACCGCCACCGAGCTGACCACCGCGCCCGATGAGTCGGTGACTGTGCCAACTATCGTGCCTGTGACGTTCTGACCGAGCATCGTCGACGCCCCTACCAGTACGGCTAGCAGGCAAATCAAAAACCCCAAATTTCGGTTTAGTGACACAACTAACCCCCTATCTTTACAGAAGCATTGTTCGCACCCAGAGTGCGACCCCTGACTCGGGTTTAACATAGCGGGAACGAATGCGTCAATGGCTAACGCTTTGATACAAAGCGCCCTTAAATTCGCAGACACATCCACCTCCCGTGCCGAAGTTTACGGCACTTTACAGAGGGAGTCAAGTAGAAAGTTCTAACTACCGAAGTATGTGTCCCTGCGAGCCGCTGAGATTCAGGCACTTTTAGCTGTTATCGGAAGTTTTTATTGACCCTATGGCAAGCTTAGCCTAGAATTGTCACGTGCGGCCCATAAAGTACGCGCACTCCAAACCTGAACACGACAAAGCGGTTATTCTTGCCTGTCTACGGCGCTTCGGTCCGCTTTCGCGCGTCGAGATTGGCCGGCTGACGCAACTGCGTCCAAACACCGTGTCCACGCTCACCCGCGAGTTGATCTCGGCGGGCGAGATCCTCGAGGCGGGTCTCAGCGATAATCCCACCGGGCGAAAGCAGGTGTTGTTGCGGCTTAATGAGCGCCGTGGTTTTCTCGTCGGGTTGGAATTCGATTCCGAGCGTGTCATCGCCGTGACCATGGACCTGCGGCCCAAGGTCTTGGAAGTTCTGCGTGAGAAGCCAAAGCTTGACGCCGGGGTGGCAGGTCTCACCCGGCAGTTGTATGCGTGCGTGCGGACCGTGATCGAGAACAGCGACGTCGCCGGTATGCCGCTCATGGGCATTGCGGTGGCCGATCCCGGGTTGGTGGACTCTCGCCGCGGCATGTCGATGATGTCCAGCCTCATTCCGTTCTGGAAGGACATCCCGCTGGCGCGCATGTTCCGGGACGAATTTGGCGTTGAGACGCTGGTGGAAAGCGCCACGCGAACCAAAGGCGTGGCTGAGCGCGTGTTGGGTGCGGGGGCCATGGCTGATGACATGGTCTTCGTCGAATACGGAGCCGGCATTGGCGGCGCGGTCATCACGCAGGGCGAGTTGTTGCTCGGCCATATCGGTGGCGCGGGAGAATTCGGACACACGCATGTGATGGAGGGCGGGCCTCCCTGCCAGTGCGGCAGCTTCGGGTGTCTGGAGGCGGTAGCGGGTTCGGCGGCGATCGCGGCGCGTCTGCGAAAGATCGTGCGGGAAGGCGGCACGTCGCTTGCCGCTCGCAACGTTGACGGCCAACTGGAGGACGTCACCGGTTGGATGGTGCTGGAAGCGGCGAGCGCGGGCGACAAGATCTGCACGGCGATCGTGGAGGAGTTGGGCCGTTACCTTGGATTAGGTTTGGCGAACCTGGTCAATCTGCTCAATCCCAGCCTGATCGTTTTGGACCGGCGGTTGAAGCTGGCCGGAGCGTCGCTGCTGGATCACTTGACGCGTGTCGTGCGCATGCAGTCGCTCAGCCATGCCGCCGCAGACCTCAGCATCCGGTTCGGCGAGCTTGGCGATGAAGCGGGTGTGCTCGGCGCGGGCCTGTTGATATTGGAAGGCCTCTACGAAATTCCAGCTCTCAAACCCCCGGTGTTCCTGACCGACCCCTCGGCAGCGGCCGGATTCCGCGCGGCGCGCGGAAGGCGCAAACTCAACATGAAGGATTGAACCTCCAGCGCGCGAGACGGCAGGACGATATGATTGAGTCCTGATGAGAACATTCCGTTTCGCTTTGCTCCTTCTGGCGGCGGTCGGTGCGCTGCAGGCTGCAGACGTGACCTTCAAGAAACGCTGCCTGGACGATCTGGTGGCGCAGGTGCCTGAGGTGCTTGCCTCGCAGGACGCCAGGACCGGCCGCTTCGGGACCGGCATCTGGATTGTTACGGATCAGAATGTGATGCTGGCGCTGGCGGTAGCGTGGTCCTCGAAGTCGGCGGACAATCCTTACTATCGCGACGCGAAGGTTCTCGATGCGATCATGGCCGCTGGTGATGCGTTGATTGACGACGCGGACGCGCGCGGCATGTGGATGTTCCGGAAGAAGGACGGCTCCACCTGGGGCATGATCTACATGCCGTGGATCTACTCCCGGTGGATACGCACTTTCGGCATCGTGCGCGACGCGATGCCTCCGGCCAGGCGCGCGCGCTGGGAAAAGGCCTTGCGATTGGGGTACTCCGGGATCGCGCGCGAGCTTCACGGTGCGCGCCTGGTGAACATCCCGGCGCATCACGCGATGGGCCTCTACGTCGCTGGGCAGTTGTTCGGCGAGCCGGAATGGAAGAAGCAGGCTTCGGAGTTCCTGCACCGCATCGTCGCCGAGCAGCATCCCGAGGGCTACTGGTCGGAACACGCCGGCCCGGTGGTGTTCTACAACACGGTCTATTGCGACGCGTTGGGCGCGTATTATTCGGCGTCGGGTGATGAAGCCGTACTCGGTGCGTTGCGCAAGGCTGCGACCTTCCACGCGCACTTCACCTATCCGGACGGAACGCTGGTGGAGACGATCGACGAGCGCAATCCCCACATTGACGAAGTGCGCCCACCGAACTCGGGTTTCACCTACAGCGATGAAGGGCGCACATACACCGCGCGTCTGCTGCGGCTTCACCGCAAGCGGCTTGCGCCCGATGCCGCGGCGTTGCTGGTGCTGCACGGCAAGGAAGGTCCGGGTCTTGCCGGCGATCCGCTGGACTCCGACTTCGACTTCGTGATGGGGAAAGGTGACGCCGCCGTGCGTCGCGCGGGTGCATGGTTTCTGGTGGCTTCCGCGTTGACCGCGCCGCAATCGAAGGTACGCTGGATTCAGGACCGGCAGAATTTCTTCAGCGTCTATCACGACCGCGCCGGCGTGATCATCGGGGGCGGGAACACAAAAATGCAGCCGCGCTGGAGTACGTTCACCGCCGGTGACGTGAATCTATTGCGGCACAAGGCCGGCGACGAGAACCCAAATTTCGTGGCGCCCGCGGGTTTGGTTCACATTCCGAAAGCGGCGCGATTGCTCAACGGCAAGCGCTTCGGTTTGGAGTTGGACTACGGCAGTGCGCGCGGCACCGCGATGATCGAGACCAAGGGCGCTAATCGCATGGTGATCGTCTATTCCGGCGATAAGACGCTGACGGCGCATTTGCAGATGTTGCCACGGATGGGCAAGGAACTCGTTACCGCCACCGGCAAACGGCAGGTGTTGGATGCGACGCCGATTCGATGGACGTCGGCCGATGCAGGCGCATGGATCGAACTCGCCGGAGTGCGCGTGAGCATTCCCAAGGACGCGACCATCCTCTGGCCGGTACTGCCCCACGATCCCTATAAGAAAGATGGGCGCGCCGAACCTGGGCAGGGGCACATCGTGGTGGATCTACCGCTTTCCAGCGGCGAAGCGCGAGTGACGGTCGAGATCCACTGAGGACGTCATGCAGCGCCGGTCTTTGCTCGGGTGTGCTGCTGCGGCGTTCCTGGGCGCGCGGCCGCGCCAGCGGAACCTGATCTTCATTCTCGCCGACGATCATCGTTTCGATATGCTCGGCTGCCGCGGGCATCCATGGCTGAAGACGCCTGCGTTGGACCGTCTGGCCGCGGGCGGCGTGCTGTTTGAGAACGCCTTCGCGACGACGTCCCTGTGCGCGCCCAGCCGTGCCTCGGTGTTGACGGGGCAGTACGCGCACGCACATGGCGTAGTGGACAACTCGGCGCTGCTCGCATCGGATGCCATCACGTTTCCTGCGCTGGCGCGGCGCGGCGGCTACCGTACTGCTTACATCGGTAAGTGGCACATCGGTGCTGACGACACGCCGCGGCCGGAATTCGACCGCTGGGTTTCGTTTCGCGGGCAGGGCGAATACAACGACCCGGAGATGAACTTCGACGGGGCGCGGCGGAAGGTGCGGGGCTACATGACCGACATCCTCGCCGGCGAAGCGCTTCGATTCATCGATGAGAACGCGGCGCGGCCATTCTGCTTGTATCTTGCGCACAAGGCCGTGCATGCTGAGTTTGTTCCCGCCGCGCGGCATGCGGGCTTGTATGCAGGTGAAGTGGTTCCGCACCCCGCCTCGATGGCCGCGACGGAAGCGAACTATCGCGGCAAACCGGATTGGCTGCGGCGCGCGCGTGCTTCGTGCCTGGGCGTCGATGGGATGTACAACCGCCGCATCGGATTCGACGACGCCTATCGCGGATACTGCCGCACGCTGGCGGCGGTGGACGACAGCGTCGGCCGCGTGATGGACATTTTGCGCGAGCGTCGGCTGCTTGAGGACACGCTGATCGTTTACATGGGCGACAACGGGTTTCTGTGGGGCGAGCACGGACTGATCGATAAGCGCTGCATGTACGAGCCGTCGATCCGCATTCCGCTGATCGCGCACTGCCCGTCGTTGTTTGCTGGTGGAAAGCGCGTGGCCGAGATGGCGTTGAATATCGATGTCTGTCCCACGATGCTGGAGGCTGCCGGAATTGGCGTGCCCACACACGTGCACGGCCGCTCATTGCTCGCGCCGGCGCGGGGCAATGTGAATGGCTGGCGCACGGAGTTTCTCTACGAATACTCGTGGGAGCGGAGCTTTCCGCAAATCCCCACGGTGTGGGGACTTCGCACCTCGCAGTATTCGTACGCGCACTACCGCGGTGTCTGGGACGTTGATGAACTATACGATGTCAAAACGGACCCACACCAGATGAACAATCTGCTGGCCGGCGTGCGAGCGTGTTCGGAATGCACCAGCGCACGAAATCTGATCAAAGACGAGGCGCTGAAGCGTCTGGTGACGGAACTGGACCGGAGGCGCGAAGCGATCATGCGCACGACCGCCTAACGGCGCGCGCGGTAGGCTTCGTCGAGAATCTGAATCACGTGCAACACGCGCTGGCCGCGGCCATGCAGGCGTACGCCGGCTTCCAGTTGCAGCATGCAGCCGGTGTTCGAAGCGGCGATGATGCCGGCGCCGGTCGAGTTGGCGTTCTGCATTTTCTTATCGAGAACGGCCATAGCCATTTCGTGCTGCACGATGTTGTACACACCCGCGCTGCCGCAGCACTGATCCGAGAACGGCATTTCGCGGAAGGTGAGTCCTGGCACTTTGCCGAGCAACTTGCGCGGCGCCGAACGCACTTTCTGTCCGTGAGCCAAGTGGCAGGAATCCTGATAGGTCACCACTTCGTTGATGCGGCCCATGTCCGGGTTCAGTTCAATGCCGGCCAGGAATTCGTTGACGTCCATCAATCGCGCGCGGAACTGGCGTGCCTTTTCGGCGTAGGCCGGATCGTCTTCGAGCAGCTCGGGATACTCTTTCAGCGTGGAACCGCAGCCACCGGCGTTATTGAGAATGACGTCGTAGTTGCCGGCGAGGAACACGTCGATATTGCGACGCGCAAGTTCCTGCGCTTTCTCGCGCAAGCCGACGTGGGCGTGGAGTGCACCGCAGCAGCCCTGGCCGTCGGGCACCACGACCTCACAACCATTCTTTTGGAGCACACGGACAGTGGCTTCGTTCAAACGCGCGAAGCATACGTTGGCGATGCAGCCGGCCAGGAATCCCACTCGATAGCGGCGCGCGCCTTCGGGCGGGAACGTCTTGCCGATATTGCGGAAGAAGAACGGCCATTCGGCATGGGGCGTCAGGCGTTCGAGTTGTCCAAGTTGGCCAAAGAGCTTCAGGATGCCGGTGGCGCGCACCAAGCGCTGCAAGCCGGTGGCCTGATAGATGAACAAGAATACGCCGGCGATTGACAGCAGTGTGCGCGAAAGCACCAGGCGGTGGAACAGGAAGTGGCGCAGCAAGCGCACGGGCAACGCGCGGTGATGGTGCGCTTCGATCTGTTCGCGCGCGGCTTCAATCAGGCGGCCGTACGCGACGCCGCTCGGGCAGGAGCTTTCGCAGGCACGGCAAGCCAGGCACAAGCCGATGTGTTCAACGTACGATTCGCCGATTGGCGCGGCGCCGCTGGCCACTTGCACCATCTGGTAGATGCGCCCGCGCGGCGAGTCCATCTCGACGCCCAGTTCACGGAACGTGGGGCACGCGTAAAGGCACAGTCCGCAGTGAATACAGCGATCCAGATCCGGGCTAGAGGCGGCCATTCAGCCTCCCCGGATTCAGCAGGTTCTGTGGGTCGAAGAGCTTCTTGATGCCACGCATCAACTCGAAATCGCCGCCGGGCTTTGGCCACAGCGTGAGCGTGGACTTCGCCTTGGGCGGCGCGGCTTCGACGACGGCTCGCCAGCCTCGCGCGGATGCCTCGTCAAGCCACTGCGCGGCGACGGCTGCCGTGGGGAAACAGGCGTAGACGATGCCGTTGCCCGCGCGGGCCAGCGCCGGTACGTTGAGCGAGTCGAGCACTTCGGAGAGTTGGGGCAGCTTCACCGAGATGCGCACGATGGTGGAGTCCGCGTCACGGGAAATCGCGGCGGGCACGAAATCTTCGACTGTCCGCCACAACGACGCTTCCGCGTCACCTTCGAGTACGGTCGCGGCGGGAAGTTCGGTCCGATAGCGCGCGATGACGGCGGCGCAACCTTCGGCGCGCAAGATCAGCGACGACGCTTCTAAGCCAGCCAGACTTGCGCCGGACTGATTCACCACATCGAGCGCTACCGGCTGCAGGGCGCTGGACAAAATGCGGTCGCGTTCGGCAATGGCATCGGCAACGGTCTTGAACTGGAAGACAAACGTTGCGCTGGAAGGCTGCGCGGGCGCGAGTTTGAAATTCACCACGGCGAGCGCGGCCAGCGTCCCGAACGAGCCGATCATGAGCTTGGCCATGTCCAAGCCGGCGACGTTTTTCACCACCATGCCGCCGGACTGGATCAGTTTGCCTTCGAGCGTGGCGAACTTCATGCCGATGACCATGTCGCGCGCGGTGCCGTAATGGCGGCGGCGCGGTCCGCTGAGGTTGGCGGCCACCACACCGGCTACGGTCGATTCGGAGGCGAACGGTGGATCGAGCGGCAGTTCCACGTTGTGCGCGGCGAGCAACGCTCGCAGTTCGGCGAAGCGCATGCCGGCTTCCACGCTGATGGTCAGGTCGCGCGGCTCGAACTTCAGCACGCGGTTGAGCGCGGCGGTCGAGAGGATGAGCTTCGTGCCGGCGACGGGACCACCGTAGCGTGTCTTGGAAAATTGGCCACCCAGGTGAACCGTGCTGCCGTTCTCGCCCGCGTCGCGCAACACAGCAGCGAGTTCCGTCTGGTCTTGCGGCTTAACGATCTCCATGCGAACTTGAAACGACTACTCTATCATGTGAACATCATGCATCGACGCGAAGCCATCACCTTGCTGGGCGCCGCGGGCGCCTCGGCATCCGTTTCCCTGGCGCGAGCAAGCGATCCGCCGCGCTGGCCTTTCGATCACAACGTCGCTCGCAACCGCTGGGTTGATATTCACGCCAGCGGTTTTCGCCAGCCGGTTCACGGCTGCGTATTCGACGGCGACTCATTGCAGTCCGGCGTGCCGCTGGGCGGATTAGGCACCGGCTACCTGACGCTCGAAGGTACGGGCAAGCTGGGCTACTATTCGATCTATAACGATCTGGTGCCGCCGAAGAAGCACTTCGCCGATTGGCTGACGGTGGAGGCGGGCACGCGCCACATTCCACTCTCATCGGCGCGCATCGCTTACTGGGGACATTACCCCGTGGCGGACCTGACGGCGGAGTTCAATGAGTTGCCGCTGAGCGTGGGACTGCGCGCGTTTTCACCGGTGATCCCGGGGGATCGCGCGGCCTCCAACACGCCGGTGGTGCTGTTCGAAATCGAACTGCGTAACACGTCGAGCCAGGCGCTACGTTTGAATTTGCGTCTGCGTTTTCCCGCGCCCAAGCTCAAGAACAGCATCGTCCTGCACGGAGATGGTGTCGAGGCACGCGAGGGGCAGCCGAGTGAGGCCGTGGTTGCGGCCGAGGTGCCCGCGGGTGGCGCGGTACGGAAACGCGTCGCGGTTGCATGGTACGGCCCGACGTGGCGCGACAGTTCCGGTGAGCCACACACCAATCGCTATGCGGTGCGGTTCCGCGATGCGGGTGAGGCTGCCACTGCGGGTCTCAAGAACTTCGATGCGTGGCTCGGCAGAATCCTGTCGTATCAAGCGGCGATCTATGAATCGAGCCTACCGGCCTGGCTTCGCGACTGGCTGGTGCAGAGCCTGTACAGCCTGACCAAGAACTCGGTGTGGATTGCACACACGCGCAAGGACGAATGGTGGAGCGAAGACGGTTGGTTCACGCACAGCGAGAGTCACACCGGTTGTCCCATCGTCGAGACCATGGTGTGCCGGATGCACGGGCATTTTCCGCTGCTGTTCTTGTATCCGGAATTGGAAGAGACGACGCTTGACGCTTTTCGTCATTTTCAGATCTCGGATGGAGAAATCCCATTTTCGTTCGGAGTGCCGACGGCGATGCGCGATCCGCGGTTTCACTGCCAGCATCCGCTCAACTCCGGTCAATACGTGCAGATGATCTATCGACAGTACTTGCGGAGCGGCGACAAGCGGCAACTGGCGAAGTTCTTTGACTCGGCGAAGCGCGCGGTGCGTTACCAGTATTCGCTGGACGATGACGGCACCGGCCTGGTGCACGACCAATCGCATGCGCGGCCTGGCGAGGCCTGGCCCGCCAACCAGTTCTACGACGTGTGGCCGTGGGAGGGCGTCTCTTGTTACGTGGCGGGTACGTGGCTGGGCACGCTTGCGGCGGCGAAGGCGCTGGGCGAGGCCGCTGGAGACGCCGCGTTTGCCGCTGAGTGCGCCGCGCGTCTTACGAAAGCGCGGCAGACCTTTGAAACGCGCCTATGGAATGGCCGCTACTATCGCTTGTGGAACAACGCGCAGGCGGGCACAACCAGCGAAGTGGTGTTGGCGAATCAGCTTATGGCCGAGTGGTGCAGCCGCGTGTTGGGACTTGGTGGCGTGCTCGACAAAGCGCACGTGGCGAGCGCGCTGGATACGGTGGAGCGTCTCAACTTGGCGGCGACATCGTACGGTTTGATCAATGGCGTCACACCGGACGGTGTGCCGTACGACACGAAGGTGCATCCGGAAGGAGATCACGCCACGCATATCTTCGTTGGTGAAAATCTGTGTGCGGCGGGAACGTTCCTCTACCACGGGCGGCGCGATACGGGTTTGGAAGTGGCGCGGCGGTTGTGGGAAGCAATGGCGATCAAGACGCGCGCGCCGTGGAATCTGCGCTGCTTGCTCAACGGGCAGACGGGCCTGCCGCAGTGGGGCGACGACTACTATTCGAATCAGGCGATCTGGACGCTGCCCATGGCGCTTGAAGGGCAGTCCATCTCCGAGTTCACTCGCTCGGGTTTGGTGTCGAAGATTCTCGCAGCCGCCGGCTAAAGTCGCCGGCTCGTTCGAATGACTCGCGCGTCGCATCGGAACTGAGTGTCGATCGCAGCGCTTCGAGTTCGGCAATGTAAGCGGCAAGCGCTTGGTCAATTTCGCGGGCGTTGGTTGCGAGGATGTCGGCCCAGACGTCGTAGGAACTGGCGGCGAGACGTGTCATGTCCGCAAGGCCCGGGCCGGAGACGAGCGTGTCGCGATCTGACGCGAGTTTGCGGTCGAGCAGCGTGGCGAGCGCGGTGGAAGCCAGTTGCGGAAGGTGCGAAGTGAGGCTGACAATGCGGTCGTGCTCGTCGGGCGCGAGCGTCACAACGCGGGCGCCAATGGCCTGCAACCATTCGCGGAACTCGCGGGCAATGGGCGTCTCAAGTTCCGCCGCGCGCGTGGGCGTGAGCACGTAAGTGCGGCCGCGGAACAGATCCGCATCTGCCGATGCCGCGCCGCGCGTCTCCTTTCCCGCGAGCGGGTGACCGCCGAGGAACTGGCCGCGCCTGACGCAGGCTTGCGCGCGGGCAACAATCTCGACTTTGGTGCTGCCCGCGTCGGTGACCAACGCGCCGGGTTTCAGGTGCGCGTCGAGTGTCGTGATGGTTTCGACAATGCGGCGGATGGTTTGCGAAAGGTAGACGATGTCGGCTTGAGGAATGGCGCTTTCGATGGGCAGGGCCTCGTCGATCGCGCCAACTTCCAGCGCTTCACCCGTGGCGGCCGGCGAACTCACGCCCAGGATGCGCCCGCGAAATCCCGCCTTTCGTAGCGCCAGCCCGAACGAAGAGCCGATCAGTCCGGCACCGACAATCGCCACCGTCTGCATAGTTACAGCTCGCGGCCCACGGCTTGGGCAATGATGCGCAACTGTTGCATGAGCTCTTCGAATTGACTCGGCTTCAGCGACTGCGCGCCGTCACTGAGTGCGCGGTCGGGATCCGGGTGCACTTCGATGATCAATCCATCGGCGCCCGCGGCCACCGCGGCGCGCGCCATGGGAATTACCTTGTCGCGCCGGCCGGTGCCGTGCGAAGGATCGGCGAACATGGGCAGATGCGAAAGTTTCTTCACCACGGGGATGGCGGAGATGTCCATGGTGTTGCGGGTGTAGCTTTCGAAAGTGCGGATGCCGCGCTCGCAGAGGATGACGTTCGGGTTGCCGCCGGCCAGGATGTATTCAGCCGACAACAGCAACTCCTCGATGGTGGCCGAGATGCCGCGCTTGAGCAACACCGGTTTGTCGATGTAGCCAAGCTCGCGCAGGAGCGTGTAGTTCTGCATGTTGCGCGCGCCTACTTGCAGGATGTCAGTGTAGCGAAGCATGGTTTCGATTTGCGACTGGTCCATGACTTCGCTCACCGTCAGGAGTTTGTACCGATCGGCGGCTTCGCGCATCATCTTCAAGCCGTCTTTGCCGAGACCCTGGAAGCTGTACGGCGAACTGCGCGGCTTGAACGCTCCACCACGGAGGAATCGCGCGCCGGCGCGTGCCACGGCTGCCGCCGCGGCGTCGATTTGCTCCGGCGTCTCGACACTGCAAGGGCCGGCCATGACGACAACTTTGTCGCCGCCGATATCGACATCCCTGACTTTGATGACGGTGCCGCCGGGCCGGATCTGCCGGCTGGCAAGCTTGAACGGCGACATGATGCGATGGCATTCCTTGACGCCGTCCATCACCTCGAACACCGCCAGATCGATGTTCTCCACCGGGCCGACGCCGCCGAGTACGGTGTGCACCACACCGGTCGAGCGGTGGACGCTGAAGCCCAGTTCCACCAGCCGGTCAATTACGTTTTGTATTTGCGCCTCGCTGGCGCCCGCTTGCATGACAACGAACATCTTCTTGTCCTCTTCCTACTTCGATTGATCCTGTGCCGGATCGACCATGCGCAACTTCTGCACGTTGCGCATCTCGTCGATGATGCGCTCGAAGATGCGTTTGACGGCCTCCGGCGGCAACGGCCCGGTGTTGTTTTCGGTGACGTTGCGAAAAACTTCATCCTCGCGTTTGGGCTCGTAGATGGGCCACGCGAGTTCGCGCTTGGTGCGCCCAATCTGCTCGACGATCGCGGTGCGTTCATTCAACAGCGCGAGCAGACGCAGGTCCACGGCGTCGATCTTGTCGCGGCATTCGCCGAGAATTTTCAGGGCTTCTTCGCGGGTCATGCGGATTTCGCTCGTATGCCGCGCCGCAATTCGCGCGTCGCCGCTTCCAGACTTCCTTCGAGCGACGCCGATCCAGCGCTCTTTTCAATGGTACGGACGAAGGCGCTGCCGACGACTACACCGTCGGCGGTCTGCGCCACAGTCTCCACCTGATCGGGTGTGGAAATGCCGAACCCAACCGCCAGCGGCAGTTCCGTCACCTTGCGCATGGAGGCAACCAGAGGCGCCGCGGAAGCCGACAATACGTCGCGCTCTCCCGTGACACCGGTGCGAGATACCAGATAAACAAATCCGGACGAGTACTTGGCCACCAGTTCGAGGCGGCGCGCCGTGCTGGTCGGCGCCGCTAGAAACACCGTGTCGAGACCGGCGGCATGCATCACCGAGACCGTGTGCTCGGCTTCTTCCACGCTCAGATCGGTCAGCAGGCAGCCGTCAATGCCGGCGTTGGCGGCGTCGCGGGCGAGTCTTTCCACGCCGTAGCGCAGCACCGGATTCAGATACGTGAACAGCAGCAGCGGAATCTCCGAGCGTGTGCGAACGCTGCGCGCGATGTCAAGAACCTTTGCGAGCGTGGTGCCGGCTTCGAGCGCGCGCATGGCGGCGCGCTGAATCACGGGGCCGTCGGCGACCGGATCGGAGAAGGGAACTCCCAACTCGATCAGATCCGCGCCGCCGCGTTCCATGGCTTCCACCAAGGCCGGTGTTCGATCTGGCGTGGGATCGCCGGCCGTCAGATACGCGATGAAGGCGGCCCGCCGCTCGGCGCGTGTGCGCTCAAACAGACGTGCGATGCGTGTCGCGCTCATTCGGCCTCCA
>CAZDIZ010000036.1:0-10486 GCA_964505625.1 uncultured Solibacteraceae bacterium
AGCGAAGGATGAAATCGGAGGTTACACTCGAAAATGCGTCTGTCCCCTTTTTGCCCCTTTTTGCCCCCTTTTTGCCTTTGCCCTTTTTGCCTTGAGAAGGTAATCCGACAGCCCGTTCTCACACGGGAGATGATATGGGGAAGCATTGCTGGTTGGCGCTAATCTTCTTTGCGGTCGCACTTATTGTGGCGCAGATGGTATGCACCGGCACTAAGGGCTCTTCTGGATGGCACTTGCTTCTCGGAGCCACACTTGCGGTAACAGCAATCGGTGTAGTTGCCAGACGCACATTGCTGTTGAAGGGAAATGCAAGGATTTGGTTCGGTGCGATCTGCTCAATTGTCGCTGTGTCGTCCGTCTTAGGCTATGTCCGATTTGTACCCGACGAGTTCGTTTGGAGACATGAGATTGGCCAGGGAGACGAACTCGTCCAAAGAATCGAGTCCTATCGTCGGCAACATGGTCGCGCCCCGGCCTCACTGCGCGAATTGTTCGGGATCTACGTCGATGGGCGCTTATCCTATCAGAGATGCGGTGCAAACCGGTACATAGTCAGGTTTCCCACGACAGTCGGCGAGTATATGAGCTACGATTCCTTACTGCACAGATGGCAACCGGTGGATCTTGTCTGTGAGCCGCCCACGCTGCTCGAAGATCGAAGAACCGAAGACCAGGAACGGTAACCAATTGCCCCTAGTGTTGTTTAGTGGGAAAAAGGGGAGTGCGAAAAAGGGGGCACACGCATTTAGGTTGAACTGCGCTGATAGCGCGCCGCACCACGTGAGCATCCCCGTGCCACGGGGACGTCTCCACGCGGCCGATATGCTCGCGGAGCGTTAGCGCGCGGGGCGGTAGCAGCCCAGCACGCGTAGGAAGTCGGCTAGCTCGCCCAGGTGTCCCAGCGCGTTCTTCACGCGCGGTTCATCCACGTGTCCAAACAGGTCCAGGTAGAACAGATACTCCCAGGGCTTGCCGCGCAACGGGCGCGATTCGATCTTGGCCAGATTGATGTCGCGCAGCGAGAAGGCGCTCATGGCGCGGAACAGCGCTCCGGGAATGTTCCGCGTGGTGAAGACCAGCGAAGTCTTCCAGGGACCGTCCTTCGGCGCGGCGGGCGACTTGCTCTTCCACGACGCGCGGCGCAGCAGGAAGAAGCGTGTGAAATTGCGGTGGTCGTCTTCGATAGAGCGCCGCAGGATTCGCGCGCCGTAGATTTCCGCCGCCACGGCCGAAGCGATCGCCGCGGCGCCGGCGGGCTTTTCTTCCACCAGCATCTTGACGCTGCCCGCGGTGTCGTAGAACGGTTCGCGCTCAATTTGCCGGTTCTTGGCGAAGAAGGTGAGGCATTGATTGAGCGCCACCGGGTGCGAGTAGACGTGGCGGATCTTGCCGAAACTGGTGCCGGGCAGCACGATCAGGTTGTGCACGATGCGCACGTGCGTCTCGCCCACGATGCGCACATCGAAGTTCAGGAGGTGGTCGTAGTTCTCGTGTACCGATCCGGCTAGCGTGTTTTCGATCGGAATCACGGCGGCGTCGACGCGCTTTTCCGCCAGGGCACGAAACACATCCTCGAAGCGAGTACACGGCACCACCTGGGTCTTTTCGCCTAGAAGCTGGTAGACCGCCTGCTGGCTGAAGGCGCCGCGCTCGCCCTGAAACGCCGCGGATTCGGATCGCGATTTCATAGGGCAATCTTAGCAGCAAGCGCGCTACGGATCCCAACGGCGGGCGTCCGCGGCCGGAATACCCAACAGGTCCAGGACGCGGTCGACGCTTTGATCGACCAGTTCCTCGATCGTTTGCGGCCGATGATAGAACCCCGGAATCGGTGGCGCGACGATGGCGCCCATCTCGGCGAGCGCGGTCATGGTTCGCAGGTGGCCTAGGTGAAATGGCGTTTCGCGAATCATCAGAATGAGTTTGCGACGTTCTTTTAACGTGACGTCGGCGGCTCGCACCAGTAAATTCGAAGTTACACCCGTGGCGATGGCGCTCATGGTGTGTACGGAACAGGGCGCGATTACCATGGCGTCGGTTGGAAACGACCCGCTGGCCAGACGGCAGCCGATGTCTTCGATGGGGTAGCTATGGTGCGCCAGCGCCTTGATCTCAGCGCTCTTCCGGCCCGTTTCAAGAAAAGCCGTGCGCTCACCGGCATGAGTCAAGATGAGGTGAATTTCATTGGCGGGGTTTGTACGCAGTTTTTCCATTAGGCGAAGACCGTAGATGGAGCCACTGGCACCTGACAATCCAACGACTATTCTCAAAAATGGCCTCCTTTGAAAAAGTCTGTTCCGAAAACGGAACAGAATCGCCAAATCCAGCCTTTGAAAGCACATAGGCCGATGCTATAATTCAAAGCGGGGACAGCGCCCCGTGAAGGGGCTCCGGAACGGCCATTGTAGGAATCACACATCGGTCTGCCGGGGAGAATCATACCATGGAGGAGGCCGGGCAGAAACTCAAGCGGACGAGGGAGAGGCTAAATCTCCGCTATCGCGACGTGGAGCAGGCAAGCCAGAAGATTGCCGAGCGCCACAAGAACGATGAGTTTGCCATCGCGCTGAGCCGTCTGGCCGACATAGAGAACAAAGGGACGGTGCCCTCAATCTTCCGTCTCTACACCCTGTGCACCATTTATCGTCTTGATTTTCAAGAAGTTTTGGAATGGTACGGGGTGAGTCTATCAGCTCTGCCCGGCGACGCGGCCGCGATCGAAATTGAGCGCACGCACGTTCTGGACTTCTCGGTGGACGGGCACGGCGAGATTCAGGTGCCGCTGTCGCTTGACCCGGGCGTCGACCTAAGACGCACGACGTTCCTGAGCCGGGTGATTCAGCGGTGGGGCCGGCTGCCTCTTATGTTGTTGAACGGGCTTGACTTGCGAAACCACCGGTATGCCTTTATCGGCACCGAGGACTGGTACATGTATCCACTGCTGCAGCCGGGCAGCCTGGTGGTGATCGACGAAACCAAACGCAAGATCCTGCCTTCCGGCTGGTCTAACGAGTTCGAGCGGCCCATCTACTTCCTGGAGCACCGCGAGGGCTATCTTTGCGGTTGGTGCACGCTGGACGGCAGCCGTATGATGGTGCAGCCGCATCCGGCTTCCATGTGTAATCCGACCGTATTTACCTACCCGGACGAGATCGATGTGGTGGGTCAAATCACGGGTGTGGCTATGCGTCTGGATCAGGGAAAACGACGCCGCACTCGCGCTTAAGCAACTCCAACAAGACGCGCATATCCGACAAAAAGAGAGCCTTTGCCGCGTCGCGGGCGAGCGCCGGCAACAGGTTTTGATACGATTGCGTACTCAGCCAATTGAGTACTACCGCGGATTTATCTTCCTCCAGACCAGCCAGATAGACGTCCAAATCCTCTTTTTGATGCTCCAAAGTGAGCATTAACCAACCCTCAAATGTTTCGGCATGGCTGGTAGCCAAAGCCGACCGCGATTCTTCCTCACCGAACATGGCGGCCAGGCCGTGATGCTCGTACGCGCCGGTAGTGGGGTTGCGCAGTCCTCCAAAGTAGACGAGTCTGCCGAACTGGGTAGGGATTTGGGAAAGCGTGGTTCGCCAGACGTCGGCGATAGGCCCCCGATTACGCAGCGACCGCAATTCTGAGTTACTCATGGCCTGAATCTAAGTGTATCCCACTTGGTGTCCGGTGACTTGTTCTGAATCTCGAAAACGTCTGCGGGTTTCGCGCGGCGGCGGCTTATCCCATGTAGGCTATAGTTTCTTTACATGTAATACAAATTTAGTGGGGGAGATAAACACATGCTACGCAAGGCTTTGTTCCTGATTCTGTTTGCCGCTTCGGTGACTGCTGTTGCCAGCGTTCCGTATCCGGACCCGTACCCCGAGTGCCTGCCCTGCATGGCCAGCCGATAGTAGACGCTGAGCCAAAGGCAATCTGCAATAGTCGAGGCGGGGACGCCTGCGATAGAATCATAGCGTTCAGTAAACATGACTTGATGCTATGACTAGCGTCCCCTCAATTGAAACCCTGCTGTGGTTTGTGGCGGTTGCTTGCCACGGAATCCTGTTAGTGAGAATGAGGATTGCGGGGCTGCACGTCATCTACCGTTGTTTCTTCATTTACCTGATAGTCCATTTGGGGCGTTCTCTGGTGCTGGCAAACCTGAACCGCCGCTCGAATGTCTATGGGTGGACGTACGTGGCTTCCGAGCCGGTCATCTGGTGTTTGTACGTTTTGGTTGTGTTGGAGTTGTTCGGGCTGGTTCTGCGCGACTATCCGGGTATTCAGACCTTAAGCCGGCGGTTGCTGGCGGGGGCGCTGGCGGTTTCCGCAGTGGTGGCGATGGTCACGCTGATCCCGGACTTGGGCAATCCCGCTGAACGCTATCCCATCCTGCGCGCCATGTTCGTGGCGCAGCGTCTGGTCATGTCGACGCTGGTGGTATTCCTCGCAATCCTGACTGCGTTTCTGGTTTGGTACCCCGTTCCACTCTGCCGCAACGTGGTGGTCTACTGCGCCGGTTACAGCGTGTATTTCATCAGCGCCACGATGGCTTTGTTTGTCCGCACGATTAGCGGCGAGGTGGTTACGCGCATGATCAGCGTGGTGCTGCACGGTGTCGGCGCGGCCTGCGCCATCGCGTGGGTGCTGCTTCTGAACGCGCAGGGCGAACGCAAACGATCCAACGTTCGCCGTCACATTCCCGCCATCGACGAAGACCGCTTGGTAAGCCAGTTGGACGCCATCAACCGCAGCCTGTTGCGCTCGGCCAGAAAGTAGTATCACAAATTCCTAATATTGGTGGTTTGCTTTTTGCCGAAATGTCATGTAATATTCCTCAAGTGGTCCTGTGCGGAGGTTACCCAGCGTGACATACATCATGGTTGTGGCGGCGGTCCTGGCGATACTGGCACTGGTGGTGGGCCATCAGCTCTGGAGGCTGCTGTATCCCCTGAACCGTCCCTCGTTCAATCCTCGCTGGTTCGCGAGGTTCTCAATGGCTCGTTATCGTCCGATGGAACGCATCCTGGCGCAGGCGGACTTCGCCTTTCTGGGTGCGCAATCGGGGATGAACAAGAAGGACCTGCGGGCATTCCGCGCCGAACGGCGCAATATATTGCGCGCGTATCTGCGGGACGTCGCGTCGGATTTCGACCGGTTGCATGACGCCGCGCGAATTCTGCTGTTGACGTCGTTCGATGATCGCCCCGACCTGGCCGTCACGCTGCTGAAACTGCGCGCGACGTTCGCCTATGCCATGGTTGCGGTGCAGTGGCGGCTGGCTTGCGACGCTCTGGGCGTTCGCGGGCTGGACGTACGTCCGCTGGTGGAAGCCGTCGACGGCATACGGAGCCAATTGGTGGCGCTGATGCCGGCTCCGGCAAGCGCGCGCAGCTAAGGATCTCGCCGCGCGCCCGCGCAAATCCGCTTAAGGAGAAGTTTCGCCTCTTTAAGCTGGGGGAACCCTCGCTCCGCTTCACGAAACGCTTTGGTGTGCACGCGCCGGGCCGCGTAGCCATGTTCCGGAGGGTGGCACAAGTGCAACATCTCGTGGAACATGACGTATTCCAAGCCCAGCCGCGGTAGCTCGCCGTCGTCGAATAGCCGGCTTAGAATGATCGCGTTGTGCGAGGGGTCGTAGTGGCCCAGCATGGTGCGGGATCGGGTTTTGCTCCATCCCAGCCGGGGCCGCGCCAGCAGCCCGTCGAAATAGCGCCGGTTTAGTTCCTCGAAGACTTCGTCCAGGTTGTAGTGTTCGCCTACAGCTCCGGACAGAAACTTGCGCCCGCGCACTTGGCGCAGCAATTGTAAACTGCGGCGCATTTCCTTGCGGTTCATGTAGCGGCGGTAGCGCTGGTTGTACTGCGCCGGGACCGCTTTGCGGAATAGCTTTCCGAGCAGAATGTAAGCCAAAGCTTCCAGGATCGCGGAGGGGGCGCCGTCGAGCACGTCGGTGATTTTCACTTCCAACACACCGTCGCGCAGACGGGCGTAGGTGTGCGCATCGACGAACTTACCGAAGCGGACCCGGATCTCCGGCATGGCGGCGCGCGGACGCAACACACGGTACACGCGCGACCAAATCTCGACCGGGGTTTCGAACAGCAGGATGCTCTGGACTTGCATTCGGCTCGAATTTAACATATCAAGAAAGTTTGCGGTCTTTTTACGTAGTTCAGGAGGGGACTTGCCCAAAGCCAAAATCAGCGCACTCGGTTGCTATGTGCCGCCGCGGCTGCTGACGAACTTTGACCTCGAAAAGATGGTCGAGACATCGAACGAGTGGATTCTGGAGCGAACCGGAATCGTCGAGAGACACATTGCCGATCCGGAGGTCGCCACTTCGGACATGGCCGTGGAAGCGGCCAAAGTGGCGCTCGCCGAGCGCGGCATCGAGGCGTCGGATCTGGACGCGCTGCTGGTGTGCACGGTGACGCCGGACATGCTGTTTCCTTCGACCGCGTGCATTGTGCAGCATCGCTTGGGCGCCAAGAAGGTCTGGGGCTTTGACCTGATCGCGGCTTGTTCGAGCTTTCTTTACGGTATGGGCGTGGGCTCGCAGTTGATCGCCTCCGGCGCGCACAAGAAAGTCATGGTCATCGGCGCTGACACCATGTCGCGCATCATCGACTACACCGACCGTTCGACCTGCGTGCTGTTCGGCGACGGCGCGGCGGCCATGATCCTGGAGACGTCCGAGGACGATCAATACGGCCTGATCGACTTTCTGCACGAGATCGACGGCAGCGGCGGCGAGGCTCTGAAAATGCCGGCCGGAGGCAGCCGCATGCCTCCCTCGCATGAGACCGTGGACCGCAGGCTGCACTACGTTCATCAGGACGGGCAGGCCGTCTTCAAGTACGCCGTGCGCAAGATGTACGACGCCTGCCGCGAGTTGCTGGCACGCAACAACATGACGGGCAAGGATATCGCTTGCCTGATCTGCCATCAGGCTAACCGGCGCATCATTCAAGCGACCGCCGACCGCCTGGGGCTGCCGCCCGAGCAGGTGATCATCAACATCGAACGCTACGGCAACACCACCTCCGCGACGCTGGGTCTGGCGACGCGCGACGCGCTAGCCGCGGGCCGCCTCAAGAAAGGTGACACCGTGCTGTTCGCGGCGGTGGGCGCGGGCTTCACGGTTGGCGCGAGCCTCTGGCGCTGGGCCTATTGAGCGTTGCCGGCCTCGCGCGCCGCGCGCGCGACGTCGACCACGAACAGAATCGCCAATCCGGCCAGAAACGACACGACCAGCGGCAGTACCGCCAAACGGTAGCTGCCGGTGTACTGGAGCGTTAATCCAAACACCAGCGGGCCGAACCAACTGGTGCCCTTGTCGCTGAGTTCGTACAGGCTGAAGTACTCGGCTTCGCGTCCGCGCGGGATCATCAGCGAAAACAGCGAACGGCTCAACGCCTGGCTCCCGCCCATGATGAGCGCGACCACGGCGGCCAGGGCAAAGAACTCGGCCGGAGTGCGCACGGCTACGTAGATGGAACCGAGTGCGAGCGTCCAGGCCACCAGGGCCAGCATTACGGCACGCTTGGCTCCGATGACGCGGGCCAGCCAACCGAATCCGAAAGCGCCCAGGAAAGCCACAAACTGCACCATCAGAATGGCCATGGTGAGCGATGACATGGGCATCTTCAGTTCGTCGTGTCCGAACTGCGTGGCCAGCGCCAGCACGGCCTGGATGGCGTCGTTGTAGATCAGGTACGCGGCCAGAAACCAGAGCGTGCGCGGATAACGCCGCAGTTCGGCGACCGTGTGGCGCAACTGGTGGAAACCGTCGGCGAGGATGCCTCTGGCCGGGCCGCGCTGCGTGGCGGGTGGGTTGTCCAGCCACAGCATCGGAACGATGGTGAACAGCGCCCACCACAGTCCCGCCGAGCCCAGGCTGATCCGCACGGCCATGGTTTCGCTTATGCCTAGCGAGGATGCATTTTGATACAGCAGCAGATTTAGCGCCAGCAGCAGTCCACCGCCGATGTAGCCGATGCCCCAACCTTTCGAACTGACTTCGTCGCGCGCTTCGGGCGGCGCCAGCAGCGGTAGGAAGGAGTTGTAGATCACGCAGGAAGCGCCCAGCGCGACGTTCGCGACCACGAACAGAACACCGGCCGCCAGATACGCGGGCGCGTCCAGCCAGAACATGGCCATGGTGGCGGCGGCGCCCAGGTAGGCGAACGCGCCTAGCCAGTTTTTTTTGCGCGCGCTCGCATCGGCCAGCGCGCCCACCACCGGCAGCGTCAACGCCTGCAAGATCACCGAGGCCGCCACCACGTATTCCCAATACGAGCGCGCTTCGACTGGAATGCCGAACGGGTAAATGAAACCGCGCGCGTCGGCGGCGGCGCGGGCGATGTGTGTGGTCAGGTATGGGCCGAAGAAGAGCGTGACGACGCTGGTCGAAAAGGCCGAGTTGGCCCAGTCGTAAAAATACCAGGCCCGCCGTTGCCGCTTGATGGGCTGAGGCATAGCACTGCCTAACACGCGTTCGCGCCGAGAGAGACGCCGTTATCAGCCATCCGCACCAGAGTCACGTAGTCGGTCTTACCGTTGCCGAGAACGGGAATCTCGCGCAGCCAGACGATCTTGCGGGGGACGGCGATTTCCGGCGCACCCATGGCGCGCGCGGCCTGCACCAGTTGTTCGCGGCGCAAGCCGGCATCCTTGGTGAACAGCAGGATGGTTTCGCCTCGGCCCGCTTCCACGCGGGCGATGGCGGCGTGCGCACAGTCAGGCGAAGCGTTGACGGCGATCTTCTCCGGGAGCTCCAGCGAGATCATTTCTCCGGCCACTTTCGCGAAGCGCTTCATGCGGCCCAGGATGGTGACGTTGCCGGATTCGTCCAGACGCACGATGTCGCCGGTGTTGTACCAGCCCTCGCCGTAGATCGACCGCGGCGGCTCGAAGGTGCCCGGTTGGTCCGGACGCAGATAGCCGAGCATCAGGTTCGGACCGGTGACGTGCAGCAGGCCGCCTTCTTCGATGCCCGCCACCGGTTCCAGGCGATGCTCAATCAGCGGAAATAGTTCGCCCACCGTGCCGGCCTTGAATCCGAGCGGCGTGTTGATGGACAGGATGGGCGCCATCTCGGTTGCGCCGTAGCCTTCGATGATGCGAATGCCGAACTTCTCGCTGTAGACGCGGCGCACATCTTCGGTCAGCTTTTCGCCGCCACAGCCCACGTAACGCACATTGTGCAGGTCGAACGGGTGAGCGTACTTGGCGTAATTGGCCAGGAAGGTGTTGGTGGCGAATAGAATGTTGCAGTCGCGATCGTAGAGCATCTCCGGCACCATGCGATAGTGCAACGGCGACGGATAGATGAAAGCCCGCGCGCCTGACACGAGCGGCAGGAACGCACCGACGGTCAGACCGAAGGCGTGGAACATCGGCAGCGCGCTGAGAAACTTGTCGCGCGGGTTCACATCGATGATGGAGAGAATCTGTTCGACGTTGGCCAGGATGGAGCCGTGGCTGAGCACCACGCCCTTCGGGCGGCCTTCGCTGCCGCTGGTGTAGAGCACCGCAGCGGGGTCTTCGGGACGTGCCGGACGCATGGCGCGCCGCGGAAACCGCAGCGCCCAGAGGATCAGCCAGAGTTTGTCGGCGAGCTTGAACTGCGGGCGCAGGTCTTCCAGGAAGACCAGCCGTACGCCTTCGATCTTTTCCGCCGCCGCCGCCTGCTTGCTCTTTTCGAAGAACGCGCGCGAAGTAATGATGACGCGCGCACCGGCTAATTGGCAGGCCGCCTGCATTCCGCTGACGCCGGAGGTGAAGTTGAGGATCGCGGGGATGCGGCGCATGGAAATGATGCCGAGCATCAGCGACACCGTGGTGCACACATTGGGCATCAGGACGGCGACGTACTCACCCTCTTTGGTGAACTTCGACACCAGGCGTCCCAACGCCAGACTGGCTTTCAGGATCTGGCCGTAGGTCTGCTCATTGAAGCGCATGTCGTCGAGCATCGGACGATTGCGGCCGAACTGATCCATTGCATCCAGGAATGCCTGGTGGATCGTCGTACGCGGGCGCGATTCGGCGACGGCCGTTTGCATGATGTGCCGCAGATGTTCGCTCGCCAGGCGGCGCCGCAATTTCGCCGTGCGGGCCTCCGGCATGGGAATATGAACCGCGGGCAGGATGGTCATCGTGATGCGCGGGAACCAGCGCTTGGGGAAATCGGGACCCATGCGGCTGAAATGCGAATTCACGGCGCCGCGGATGATCACCGGTACCACCGCCGCGCCGGTCTTGGCGGCGACGAATGCCGGCCCGTCGTAGATCTTCATCATGCAGCCCGAGGTGGTGATGCGGCCTTCGGGGAACACGTGCACGGGCTGTCCGCTTTCCACCAAATTCACCATGGCCTTGATGGCCCAGGGGCTGGCCGTGTCCACCACCAGGTGCTTGGCGAAGTGCAGCGGGAGGCGAAAGATCCACTTGGCGGCGATGGTGGTGTGTACCAGCCACACCGGTTTGA
>CAZDIZ010000036.1:10586-15039 GCA_964505625.1 uncultured Solibacteraceae bacterium
AGGCGAAAGATCCACTTGGCGGCGATGGTGGTGTGTACCAGCCACACCGGTTTGACGGGCAGGAAGGCCCACAACAACAGCACGTCGAGGAACGACTGGTGGTTGCCGACGATGAGCATGCGCTCGTGCGGCGGAACGGTTCCCCGCACTTCCATGCGAAACAGCCATTTCAGCAACGCTCTTGTGACTGCCTGGATCATGCCCACCTCTCGAATAGAATAAGAAAAAGTATATCTTGCTTTGCGCGCACGCTCGCGCCCGGATTTCACTTAATGCAGCTACTGCCCATTGACGGTACTATCCCGCGCGTTCTGGCTTCGCTCGCCGCAAGTCCTTGTCTGGTGCTGGAAGCGCCGCCCGGGGCGGGGAAGACCACGCGCGTGCCGCCCGCGCTGCTGAATGAACTCACCGGCGAAATACTAGTACTGGAACCGCGGCGATTGGCGGCGCGGATGGCGGCGCGGCGCGTGGCGGCCGAGCTAGGCGAGAAGCTTGGTGAGACCGTGGGCTACCAGGTTCGCTTCGAGGAAGTGGCGGGCCTGCGCACGCGTTTGCGCTTCATGACCGAAGGCGTGCTGACGCGACGTCTCATGTCGGATCAAGCGCTGGACGGTGTGAGCGCCGTGGTGCTGGACGAGTTCCACGAACGACATCTGGAGGGCGATCTGGCGCTCGCGCTGCTCAAACGGCTGCGCAAAACACGGCGCCCGGATTTGCGCATCGTGGTGATGTCGGCCACGCTCGCCGGTGAGCAGGTCTCGCAATACCTGGACGCGTGCCCGAGGTTGGTGTCGGAAGGGCGTCTGTTCGATCTCGACGTGCGCTGGACGCCGCATTCGGCCGCGCCGCTCGAAGAACAAGTCTCGGCGGCTCTGGCGAAACTGATTGCGGAAGGTCTCGATGGCGATGTGCTGGTGTTTCTGCCTGGCGCGCGGGAGATTCGCTTTGCGATGCGCGCCTGCGAGGGAATTGCGAGCCGGGCGGGCCTCGCGGTGTTCGCGCTGCACGGTGACCTATCGGCCGAAGAACAGGACCGCGCGGTCGAGCCGTCATCGAAACGCAAACTAATCTTGTCGACCAACGTCGCCGAAAGCTCCATCACCATTGAAGGCGTAACGGCCGTGATCGACAGCGGACTGGCGCGCGTGGCGAGCGATTCACCATGGACGGGACTGGCTTCGCTGCAGGTGGCGCGCGTGAGCCAGGCATCGTGCCGGCAACGCGCCGGACGCGCCGCGCGTACGCGCCCCGGCCGCGCCGTGCGGCTGTATGCCGAGCAGGACTATCTGCGGCGGCCCGCGCAGGACGCGCCCGACATCGTGCGCCGCGAATTGAGTGAAACGCTGCTCGAACTGCGCGCGATGGGTCTGAGCGGTTTTCAAGACCTGGAGTGGATGGACGCGCCGCCGGAGCATTCCGCTGCCGCCGCCACGGAACTGCTTTCGCGACTAGGCGCCTTGGACGCGCGCGGCGGACTAAGCACCACCGGCCGCGATCTGGCGCGCTATCCGCTGCATCCGCGCCTGGCGCGACTGGTGGTGGAAGCGCGGCGGCGCGGCGCAGGCGACGGAGGATGCCGTCTAGCCGCCGTGCTGAGCGCGGGCGAACGTCTTCCGGTCCAGAACCAACATCACGGCGAATCGGATTTGCTGCTGCTGGCCGAATCGGAGTGGCAGCCGTCGACCAAGCGCATCTATCAGCAGATACGTCGCAGCGCGCGTGTGGGCGTGGACCGCAATGACGATGACGACGCGTTGCTGATCTCGGTGCTCGCGGCGTTTCCGGACCGCGTGGCACGGCGACGGCAAGGCGACGAATTGCTTCTGGCGGCGGGCGGCTCGGCGGTGTTGGGCCGGGAAAGCGTGGTGCGTTCGCACGAGTTTCTGGTGGCTGTGGATGTGGAGGAGCGCCGGGAGCGCGGCCTGCCGCTCGTGCGTCTGGCGAGCGCCGTCCGTCCCGAGTGGCTGCTGGATCTTTACCCGGAACGCATCGAGGAGCGTGAAACGCTCGAATGGAATCGCACGGCGGAGCGCGTCGAAGCATCGAGCGCGCTCTGCTACGAGCGTCTGACGATTCAGGAAAGCCGCAACATGCGGCCCGATGCCGGAGCCGCCGGAAAGCTGCTGGCGGCGAAGGCCGTGGAAGCGGGCGCGGCGCGTTTCACCGATGCGGAAGAGCTTGCGTCGTGGCTGGAACGCGTGGCGTTTGCGGCGCGAAATTCGGATTTACCGGCGCTGGGTGAGGAAGATGTCCGCGATGCGCTCAGGACGCTCTCAGCCGGATTGCGCAGCTTCGCTGAGTTGGAGGACGCGGCGGGACGCGGCGGCCTCGTACGCGCCCTGGAAACGCGTTTGGGGAAGGACGGAGCGCGGCGTCTGGAAGAGATCGCGCCGTCGCGCGTGCGCCTGTCCGGAGGACGGCAGGTGAAAGTTCACTACACGGCATCGGCGCCGCCCTGGATCGAATCGCGATTGCAGGACTTCTTCGGCGTGCGCGAGACCCCACGCGTAGCGCGAGGCAAAGTTCCGTTGGTGGTGCACCTGCTCGCTCCCAACCACCGCCCGGTGCAAACCACGACGGACCTGGCGGGTTTCTGGGAGCGCCTCTATCCGCAAGTACGAAGAGAACTGATGCGCCGCTACCCAAAACACGCCTGGCCGGAGAAGCCGGGGTGAGGGCGTCCGGCAGGCGTGTTCTATGTGACTTTTCAGTTTGCGGCGATCTTCATGACGGCCGTCGATGAGGAACTGACGCCGTGTTGCGTCACTATCACCGGATAGGTTCCCGCTGCGAGACCCGTTGGCACCGTTACATTGATTTGATAGAGGCCTGGGCCAACCAGTCCGGAGAACGAGACGGCGGCATCCTTCCCACCGATGGTCACCGTCGGCGTGTTCGTGGTCGGGTAGGCTCCGGAGAATACCAGTCCCGGCGGGATGGCCGTAGTTGTTTCGCCCATGCCCGTGGCGTAGAGCTCCAGCGCGTCGCCGGGGTGAACCGTGTCACCGGTTCCGTTGATGATGGTCGCGTCTTTGGTGCGCACGGCGAGCACGTAGTTCGACGATGTGAATAATCCGGGCAGGACGGCTTTCAACGTGGCGGTGGTGCTGTTCGTGCCGGCTCCGTTGATGACGGTTACGGTGACGCTGCCGGTGGCGGTGTCGCTGGGCGCCTGCACGTTGATCTGCGTGGGGCTTACGAAATACATGTAAGCCGGCTTGCCGTTGATCAGTACGCTGGTTCCGGCCATTGTGGCGGGCAGATAGCCGTCGCGCAGGTCCGATCCACTCAACGCCGTTGTGCCGGTGGAGAAATTCGTGCCGAATAACGAGATCCAGGCCGCGGGCGCGACTCCGGCCACGTAGCTGGCCGCGTTGGCCACGCCTCCGGAGGAGATCGCCGGCGCGGTCGTGCTGCTAAGTGGGATCAACTGGCCGCCATTCACCAAGGTGTAGGTCAGCCCGCCGAGCGTTTTGTTCCCCGTGAGGCTGGAATCGTAATAGACTTTGTTGCCGTTGCCCACGATGTTGGTGACCGCCGAACCGGAAATGCCACTTGTGTTCGAGAGTGTGGTCAGAATCGAACTCGCCGTCACCACCCATTTACTGGTGGCATCGAGCGTCAGGGCCGTGCGGATCGCCGCGCCGGTGAACGTAGTTCCATTTTGCAGCGTCGCCGTGAGCGTGCTGGTGCTGTCGGCCACCAGATTGCCCGCGAACGTCTCGCCGTCAGCAACGAAGGTGCCGGTGCTCGAACTGGTCGCGTTGACGATGTTGCCGGTGCTGGCAGTGAGCGTGGCGCCGCCTTTGGCCGTGATGTTCGCGGTCGCTCCGTCGAGCAGGAACGCGTCGCCTCCCTTGGCCGTGAGCGATCCGCCGTCTATGGTGAAGACGCCTTTCAGCGTTTTCTGCCCCACGGTGTTGTGAACCATCAATCCGTTCTGCGAGCCGGTCAACTTCACGTTGGTGACGACGATGGCGCCGTCCGCATCGATCACCGCGCCGTTGTTGGCGTTCGCGGTGACGGTAGCGTTTGAAACCTTGATATCGCCGGTCGAATAGATGCCGGCCGACTTGCTGCCGCTGACGATGGTGGTTCCTCCGTTCACCGTCACCGTCCCACCGCCGAAGTCCGTGGCGATGCCCGAAGAACTGCCGCCCGTGGTAGTGATATCGACGTTGTTGAGCGTGATCGATCCGGTATAGGTCACGTCGACGCCGTGCGCGTTGCCGCCGCTCGCCTTGATGGAGCCGTTGGTCATGGTGATGGATGACCCCGACCCGGTGGCGAACAATCCATTGGCGCCCAAACCGGTGGTGACGATGTTCATTCCCGTCACGGTGGCCTTGCCCGAAGCGGTCGCCAGCAGCGCGGCGTTCAAGCCATACCGGCTACTGGAGTCCGCGCTCGATGACGCGCTGGTGGTGTTGATGCTGCAATCAGTGAGCGTCAG
>CAZDIZ010000036.1:15139-25346 GCA_964505625.1 uncultured Solibacteraceae bacterium
TGTTCGAAAACGACTTCACCCGGCTTGGACGAATATGCCGCGCTGTAGGTGCCGTAAGGAGTCTCGAACGAAACGCTGTCGGGCAGTTCGTCCAGCAACAGTCCCTCGGGCAGCTTCACCACGACGCGGTCATGAGAGACATGAGCTTCCAGGTCAACTGGCAGCTTGCGTTCGGCGGCCTTGAACATGTAGTGGGAGCCCGCGGCCAGCAGCCCGGGCTTGAAGACGAACAAACGGTCGCGCATCATCTGGCCGAAGTGCTCGGCGGTGAAGTTGGCCTCCAAATCGAACCTTCCCTGGTCGAAGGCGTCGGACGCCTTCACTGTTCCGAGCGTGATGCCGCCGACTCGCGCCCGTATGCGGGCTTCGATGCGCCGGTTGACCTCTTTATCTCCCTCGTCACGGAGTACGCCGCGCCACCCAGTGGCCGATTGTCCGTGATACTGCCGAACCGAATGGGCCTCCAGCGCGCCGCTCGGCAGGAACTTCGCATCGACGGCGTTCTCGATGCGATCCGACTTCGGATCAAGCTGCGGCATCTTCACCAGCGCGCCTTGCGCGCCCGCGACAATCAGCGCGTGGCTGCCTTGCTGATCGTCCGGGATGTCGCCCACCGGGGTGCGGCTGGCCGTTGGATCGAAAGGCAGCAGCCGCCCCAGTGTGGGGTGTTCGAACACGGCCGGCAGAGTGACGGATGCCGGCACGCGGACGGTAACGATGACGTGATTAAACGGAGATGGCGAGGGCCACTCGGGCCGAACATAGGAACGGTCGCCCCAGAAGATGAGAGTGTAATACGCATCGATGCCCGCGGCTTTCAACAAAGCACGCATGAGCGTCGACTTGTCCTTGCAGTCGCCGTAGTTTTTCGTGAGAATGCTCTCGGCCGAGTGCGGTGTGTAGCCGCCGCCGCGCGTGACGTTGAGCGACACGAAGATGTAGTTCACCTTCTGCACGAACGCGGCGATGGCTTTGATCTTGTCCAGCTCACTGGAGGCGCCGCGCGTCAACTCGGCGGCCTTTCGCTCGATGGCGGGAGTGACGGCAGCGGCCGGGTCGGTCAACTCCGACATCCACACGGAAACCGAACGCCAGTCGTCCACACGGCGCAAGCGCGAGTTGGTCCCCTCCGCGGGATAGTAGTTTAACGCGATCCTTGGTGTGAGCGAGGAAAACGGCGGTTGATGGTCTTCGTACTCCATGTACTGCAGATCGCGCAACTCCCAGGTGTAGGTGTTGCCGGACACCTGGGGTTCGAGCGGAGCGCTGTTGAACATAGTTGCGCGCTGTTGCCAGCCCGCGGGCAGGGTCAGCATGAAACGAGATACTAACGCTGGAGCACCTTGGTGGAAGCGGTAACCATACTGGGTGAAGATGGTCTGTTCTTCCTCTTCGATTTCGTAAGCGAAGATTGCGCCGGGCGCCGCGCCGGTGGGGCAATTGAGCACCTTCTGGCGCGCTTGGTTGTACTCAATGCCGCCGTCAGCCAGCGAGCGGTCCAGGACCGCGTCCTTGCCGAAGGTCACATCTTTCTCGCCGGGCGCGAGCAGCCAGCCATGAATCAGCCGGATGCGGCCGTCCTTGGTGTCGTAGCTGCGATAGGCGCCAAGGCGGGCGCCCCGCTGCAAGATCCGCAAGACGCCGCGTTCGCGCATCACGCGGCGTCCATCGGGATCGACGGTCAGATGTTCTTCCTGAAGCAGGGCCACCGCGGTGACCTTGGGCGGATACGACGGCGTTTGCGCGGTGGCCGCCTGACGCACCCACTGTGGAACTTCATCCGCTGCCCAGGCATGCGCGGCCAGCAGCAAACACAACCCTGGTAGGAGCCTCACTTGCCGGCCCCCGCCGCGCCCGCCGTCTGACGACGCACCGACAGTGTGTGCGTATCGCGGCGGTGTATCTCGTCGAAGGCGGTCTTGATGGCCTGATAGCTCGCGACCGGGAAGTGCAGCATTCCTTTTTTGCCAAACACAAGCTCGCGGTGACAGACCAGGGCGCCTTCCTTGCTGACCCCCATTTGGAGAACGTAGCCGCCGGGTTGACCGAAGTCGAGGCTGCCAGGGTTGTCGGCGCTTTCGAGCGCGTAGCCTTCGGGCAATTTGACGACCACATTGTCGACTTCTCGCCACGGATACGGAAACTCGATTTCATACTTCCGTTGGGCGGAGGCGAATACCGGAGAACTGTTCTTGCGCGCCACGAGCGGCTTCAGGAACAACCGCTTACCGGTGCGCTCGGCGTAGTTGGCGATTTTGACATCGAACGACACCACCACGGGCTTGTCAGTGTTGTCCAGATCCACCAGCTTCACGCCGGTAATTTCCGAGTTGGGGTACCGCTTTACCAAATCGTCTTTGAGCAGTTCCAGGCGGCGTGCTTCCGATTCGTGCATGTAATCCTGGCGGATATCCAGCGCCTCGTGGCCGGTGTAGATGTGCCGGATTTGTCCACTCAGGGTGCCATCTTCGCTCAGGGTTACCACCGCGTTGCGTTCCACGGTGGAGACTTCCGGAGCGGACGTCGGAATCCTGATGAACTGCGGGTTCTTGGGGTCCGAGATGAGCGCGGACACGCCCTCGTTATGCCAGGACACCATGCCCGGCGGCAGTTCCCGCGTGCTCACATCGTAGACCTTCCAGGCATCGCCGATCTTTACGGCCATGACCAGCGTGTTGAGGAAGTAGTCTTCAGCGATCTTGGGGTTGAACATCAGGTCGGTGGAGTCGGCCGCCCATGCCGGGCGAGCGTCCAGGCCCGCTGTGGTGGCCATGGTTGCGAACAGGGCATTCAATTCGCTGTCATTGCCGATGCCGGATTTGAGCACCTTAGCCACGGGGCGCAATCCGTTCTTGCTGAGTTCCTGGAGGATGGGACCACGTTCGGCGTCACTTACATTGGACTCGTACAGCCCACGCAGGTTTTTACGAATGTAGCGGATCAGCGCCAGGACCTTGTCCTGGTCGGTGGCCGCGCCGGCGATGGCCGTCTGAGTGGCCTGCTTAACCTCGCCGCTGGCTTTCATGAGCGCGCGCATCCAGGAGTAATTCTCCTTGCCCATCTTGTTCCAGTACCTGTCCGGGTCCTTGCGGTCGGTGGTGGAGTAGAACACCAGCGCCCAGGGCCGTACATTCGGCTCTCCGGGCATCATGGGTTCTTCCTTGAAGGCGGGGATGTTTTCGAGCGTGGTCGAATGATATCCGAGCGAATCCTCTTTGAGTGGAGAGGGCTCGCAGTTGAAGTAGAGCAGCCCCATATTGGCGTTGACCCAGACCTTGGAGACCGGGCGCAGGAGGTAGGTGACCTTCTGGATGGGGATATCGCGCTGGAACTGAAGCCGGATGTAGCCGGAGCGCACCGGGTAGATCTCCACCCAGCGATATTCGACAATGGCGCCGGGTTCGACGCCCGGCATGGCGAAGGTCTTGGCTCTGAGCTTGACGCCGCGGCCTCGGACAACGTCGCGCTCGTGGACGGCATCGCGTTTCAAATCCACCGTGCTGCCGTCGGGCCGGATGGTGCGTCCCGCGATGTTGATGATGGAAGTGGTCCTCGAATACGGCAGTTCGACGGCGGAGGCCTTTTCCTTACCCTTTTCGTCGAAAATCTTCAGCCGGATGTAGTTGTAAAGTACGCGGCGTATCTTGCCGTCGGCCACATCGTCATAAACGCGCACACGCCAGAAGAGCGCTTCGGCTCCGGCGTCTTTTTCAATTTTGGCGGTTTTCTGTTGGCGCTCGGCATCGGTGACCGGAAACCAATCACCGTCGAGCGAGGGGATTGGCTGCGCATTCAAGCATGAGAGCGAGGCGAGTACGCCGGTGAACAGAAGAGCAGTGAGGCGCATAATAGCGCCATTATATCGGAATAAAGAGATCTTGGACGGGAAAAACCGAAAAACTGTCCGCGCGCCGTACTACGCGAATCGCTCGCGATAGGACCATAGTCCCATGGCGGGATTGGAGACGTAAAAGACTTCTTCGCCGTTGACGATGTTGAATCCATCGTTGAGTTTCGACGGATTGTAGCGCCGCATCATCTCATCGAGCGAGCCGTAGTTGAAATTGACGCTTTCAATCTCTTGGCGCGTCAGGTGGCCCGGGCAGTAGATGATCTTGAAGCGGTCTTCCGAAGAGCCGTGGATCAGGTGCGCGGCGGCGCCCAGATTCGCGGCCAGGTCCTCGTGTTCTTTCACCGCGCGCAACACCGGCGGCGTGTTGATGTACCCGTACTTGCGAATCAACGTGTCGATGGTGGGGTCCTCGCCGAACTCCTTGACGCCCGGCGCCAGCACGATCAACTCGGCGTTATCGGCCAAAGCCATGCGGGTGCGGTAAATGGATTTGTTGCCAAGCCAGGTGCTCTTGAATTCCGAAGGGTCCAGATAGACGACGCATTTCTTGATTTCGCGGTCGAGCATCTGGAAATTGACCTTCAAGCTCAGCTCGGAGGCTTTCAGGAAGCACTCGACGTCGTCGCCGATGTACATGCCGCGCACAACCAGCTTGCCGGTTTCGTCCTTATCCACGACCGTCTGCACGTAAACGATCGGCAGGTGTCTGGCGAAGTTGTCCGAGGCGTAGTTGAGCACACGGCGCACCGGTGTGTCGGCGCGTCCGATGATGCGCTCCATGCCGTAGACCGAACCCAAATAGTGGCTGCGGTTAATACCGTCGACGCCGCCCGTCCCCACAAAGACGTTCTTGTTGTAGTTGGCCATGCCGATGACTTCGTGCGGCACCACCTGGCCGATGGAAAGGATCAGGTCGAAGCCGCCGTCCACCAGCAGACGGTCCACTTGCGCCGGCCATGCGAAATCCACCTGGCCTTCGCTCTGCTCGCGAACGCAGGAAGCGGGGACCTCGCCCAGCGTCGCCAGACCGTTGCGCCAATCGTGCACCCGGAACAGTTCGAGCGGAACGCCGGGGAACATCCGCTGGATCTCGTCGGCGGTCATGGGTGCGTGCGTCCCGATGGCCGGCAGCACGTCGGTCAGTCTGGAGCCGAAGTGCTCCCAGGCAAAGCTCGTCAGCATGCCGGCGTGCGAATGGAAGCGCGTGAAGTCCGGCGGAAGGCAGAGCACCTTGCGGCGTTCGCCGAGCTTGGCGAGAGCAGACTGCAAACCAGCTTTTAGATCTTGCGCCGACAAGGCGGTGGCCGGCGAACCGGCGCTGAAATAGAGGCTCATACGATCAATTCCATGGTATCGCGCCATGCAGCGGGTTGCATGGCGCATCAAGAGCAAAACGGGCGGGAAATGCCAGGCCGCTCCCTAAAGTACTAAGTAGGTGACGCCGATAACCATTTGGAAGGTCTATGTACCTCCGCTCACGGCTCGATTTCCTGCTCGCCGCACAGAACAGCGATGGCGGGTGGGGGTATTTTCCGGAAAAGCGCTCCTGGTTGGAGCCAACCGCGTACGCGATGCTGGCGTTGCACGGCGACGCCAATGCTCGAGGTGCGCTCGACCGCGCATGGAAGACGCTGCGTAGCTGGCAGTTGCCCGACGGCGCCTGGAGAGGTGGCCCGCAGGTGTCCGACCCGCATTGGGCAACGGCGCTGGCGGTCACATTACATGTGGTTCGCCGCCAGTTTGACGGACCGTTTCGAGCGGGGGTCGATTGGCTGCTGGTGACCATGGGCTCGGAAGAGAACCTCTGGATGTGGATGGCGCGCTGGCTCAAGATACAGACCATCGAATTCAATCCCGGCTTGCACGGGTGGCCCTGGAGTCCAGGGACATCGTCCTGGGTGGAACCGACCGTGCATACGCTGATCGCCTTGAAGAAGGCGGCGCCGCATTACGCGGCGGCCGGAATCGGGCCACGGGTCGATATGGCCGAGGAATTCCTGTTGGACCGCCGTTGCGTAGACGGAGGGTGGAACTACGGGAACCGCCGGGCCTTCAAGGTGACGCTTCCATCCTATGAAGAGTCGACGGCATTGGCGCTGCTCGGCCTGTGCGGGAGTACGCGCGCGGATGTGAAGGGTACGCTGGATCGCGCTCGGCAGTGCTGGCAGAACGGTGTTTCCCCGCTGGCGCGGGCCTGGATCGAGATTGCCCTGCGTAACTATGGCATCGCGATCGGCAAGTCCCCCGCAGAGGAAGCCGCCCCCAACGACGTCATGCTGGCGGCATTGCAGGCGCTTGGCTGCGAGGAGGGCCGGTACAGTTTGCTGAGTCCCAAGGGGAACGGCGCGTGAGCCAACCGAATCGGAGAGACATTCTGCGAGCCGGAACGACGGCATCGATCGTGCCGGGCCTGAGCAGTTGGTTGATGGAAAAGCGCGGGGCCCGGCTGGAAGCGCCGGGCGTCTCGCCGGTCGTGGTGGCCAGGGCCTACAGTTACCAAGCGGATCTGGTGGACCTGATCCGCCGCGGCGTGCGCGAGTTCGGGCTTCAGGTGAGAGGGAAGCGGATTCTGGTGAAACCCAACCTGGTGGAATTCGACCAGGTGACACCCATCAATACTCATGTCGCCGTGGTGGCGGCCGCCGTCGAGGTTTTTGAGGGATTAGGCGCGGCCGAAGTGCTCATTGGCGAAGGGCCAGGGCACCGCCGGGACGCCTATTTCCTGGCCGAACAAGCCGGATATAAACAGATTCCAGGCTTTGAAAAGCGGTTCGTCGATCTGAACCGCGACGACGTGACGTCCGTGCCGGGATTTGCCGGATTTCAGTCTTTGTACTTGCCGAACACGGCCTTGACCGCGGACCTGATCGTCTCGGTGGCGAAAATGAAAACTCACCATTGGGTGGGCGCCACGCTGACCATGAAGAACCTGTTCGGGCTGGTCCCGGGCGCGGTCTATGGTTGGCCGAAGAACCTCCTGCATCATCACGGTATTCCGGAATCGATCGTGGGGTTGAACCGCATCTTCCGGCGTACGTTCGGCCTGGTGGACGGCATTGTGGGAATGGAAGGAAACGGTCCCATTCAAGGGTCCGCGCGCACGGCCAACGTGCTGGTAATGGGGCCGGACGTGGTGGCGGTGGATGCCACCGCGTGCCGCATCATGGGGCTCGATCCGGAGCTGGTGCGGTATCTGGAAATGTCGTCGGACCTTGGGCATTTGAGTGTCGAAAGGATTGAACAACGCGGCGAGAATCCGAGTAAAGTCAGCACTCCGTTCGCTGTGTTGGAAGAGTTCCGGTCGTTGCGACTTTCGGAAACGCCTTCGAAGTCCCCAGGGCAAGCCTGAGGGAATTCCAGGGTGCAACTAAGGACTTGCACTGATTTTAGTCAAGTCCAGGCGATGGTACTTTTAGCCTAGCAATGTATTTTTGCTACGCAGGGAGAGGAGAACACGTAATGAAGCTTATTTGGAAACTTAGAATTCTGAAAGACACCCGTGGCCAGGACCTCATCGAGTACGCTCTGATGGCGGGTTTCGTGGCCGTTGCGGCCGGCGCAATCATGCCCGGCGTTGCCACCAGCATCAGCCAGATCTTCAGCAAGATCGGCAGCGTGATGACGAACGCGGCCGCTCAGGGCGCTAGCTAGACTGCTTGGTGGCGGGTGGACGGGCAAGTTCCCTCTTTCCCGTCCGCTCGCTCGAGCGGAGCATTGCTTTGCGCTGTGTGAGATGTGAGGCGCGCTTTCCGGCGACAAAAACGCCTCTCACTCGCAATTTGGAATCAGAGCCGCCAACGGTCAAGGCCGGGCGGCTCTTTCTTTTTGCCGTACAAAGGCAGTGGAAGTAGAAGGGGTTATGAAACACATCTGGAAACTAAGAATTTGGGTGGACACGCGCGGTCAGGACCTCATCGAGTACGCTCTGATGGCGGGGTTTGTGGCCGTCGCGGCTGGTGCAATCATGCCCGGCGTTGCTACGAGCATCAGCCGGATTTTCAGCAAGATCGGTAGCGTGATGACGAACGCTGCCGCTCAGGGCGCAAGCTAAGAGGCAATACTAAATCGGAGGAGGCCCGGCGCCGGCATGCTCCCGGGACTGGGCACGCGGAGATTCGACATCTTTCGCGAACAAGAATCAGCAAGAAGCCGCCCTAAACGGGCGGCTTCTTCATTTTTGGGCGCTCTATTCCCAACACTCCACCAGGTTGCCTGCCTCGTCGTATTCGAGTTCCCGAGCTTCCCGCATGATTTCCAGCAGAGGATTACGCTCCACGACGTCTCGCAAGTTCGCACTAACCACCAGCGGCGTCAGATCCAGCGTGTTGCGGATCCAGACGTAAGTCACCGTTTCCATCGCGAACTTACCCACCGTCACCCAGATGGTCTCCAGACATTCGCGGTCGCTCGGAAAGTGGATCGGGGTGCGAATCGAATTGGGCGTGGAAGCTGTAAGTGAGTTAATCAACGTGACTTTCCAGTCGATCTTGCTCACCAGACGGTCGGTGACGACGTCGGAAAGGCCGAATCCGACCGCGTTTCCGTAGGTCATCTCACTTAGATCACGCACGAAGATGCGCTCAATTCTCGGGCCCGTTTCCCAGGCATTGTAGTTGCCGTACATGCTCCGGTTGACGACCTTGGTGTCCATCCCCGCGCCGCTGATGTTCTTGCCGACCTCGTTCATGATCAGGATGTCGAACTCCGGCACCGGGATACGCCCCATCCAGGACTTCACCAGTTCGAGCAGTTCCTCTTCCTTCTGCTCCATCACCTCCACCGGGACGGCGGTCAACTGCGCCGTGTGGTGGTAGGCGTCCTCGAGAATGGCGAGGCCGCCCAGAATCTTACCCGAGGCGAGCACTTGCCGGCCCACGCTACGAATGACGCGCTCCAGGCCGATCTTGTGTCCGAAAGCGTGGTAGCGCCGCGCGCCGTCGAGTTTGCCGAGCCCGATGGCCATCATCTTATAGAGGCCGCTTTCGATCTTGCCGGAAAAGTCCGTGTGCCACTTAACGCGGCCGATCAGCATCACGCCATCGCTTTCGAAAGCCGAACGGTCCATGGACGTGGCGATTCCTTCGGGGGTATCACCCAGCCGCACCACCTCCAGGCTGCTCACGACCGGACATCCCATGGACGCTTCCGTGATGCCGAAGTGCGCCAGAACGGCGGCCTGACCCTCGGCCGTGGCGCCTCCGTGGCTGCCCATGGACGGGAAAATGAAGGGATTCATTCCGGCATCGCGCCAGAAATCCACCACGGCACGCACGATCGAGGCCAGGTTGGAGATTCCGCGGCTGCCTACGCCGATGGCCACGCGGCTGCCGGGCTTTAGGCGCGAGCTGAAGCCGGCTTGCTGTAGCTCACGGCGCACCGTGCCGGGAATGTCTTCAAGGGTCCGCTCCGGAAACTTCTGGCGGACCAAGAGGGCAGGGCAAAACGGCATGCCCAATTATATCATCGGGTTACTGAACGCCGTCTTCTTCCCACTCGCGTTCGAGCATCCGGGAGTATTCGCCGGAAGCGAACAACTGGAAGTCGAAGTTCTGCTCGGGAGCGGCCGTGAAAGGCGACAATTGTTGGCTGCACGCGAACAAATGGTCGGCAAAGCGGTAATAGTGGCGCAGGAAGTCTTCGTCGAGGTCGGTACGCTCGGGCGCGCGGGAAAACACCGCATTCAGCCCCAACGCCCGGGTGAAGATCGCGCGAAAGTCGACTACACCCCACTGGCGGAGCTTGTCCTGCACCTGCGGCGGCGGCGTCTCCACCAGCAGGGCGGCAAAGCTCTGACGGCGAAGGCCGAAAGCGTGAAGGAAGGGATCGCGGGCGGCAAAGTCGGCGCACTGATCGATCCAGCGGGCGACGTCTTTACCGACGTAGTAGAGCATCCGGACTTCGTAATACCGCCCCTCCAGAACCCTTCGCGAGAGTTCTTCTTGGGTGTATTCGGCCGGAAGCAATCCATCCAGCATCAGGCTGGCCCGAGAGCTTTCTACCAATTTGCCAGGCCCTGTCGCATCAGCGAACGGGTGAAGGATCAGGGGTGGCAACGTCCAGGTCCTATCGGCCGGCAGCGCTGCGTTTTCTACGTTTAACACCGGAATGGCCATTTTCGCACAAAGGAGGGAACCCGGCGACACACCCCACCGCAATTCTCCTTCTGTCTTCCTCTGCCCTTATCGGCAAGTTCTGCATTTAGGATTAGTCGAGTTCACCCGGCCGTTTGGCGCTGGCCAAGCGCTCGCCCAATTCGACTACCGTTCTTAACAGGGAGGAGGTGGCCACCCGCTCGATTTTATCCCAAGTATCGGCCGGAGTGTGATAGTCGGAATGCAATCCGGAGAAGAAAAA
>CAZDIZ010000036.1:25446-28854 GCA_964505625.1 uncultured Solibacteraceae bacterium
CTCCATCAACCCGGCCGTCCCCGATGCGTTGTCGTCGGCGCCGTAGTGCGTCTTGCCGGTCTCGGACGGCGCCATCGAGTACTGTTCGCCGATCCCGATGTGATCGTAGTGCGCGCCCAGGACCACGTATTCGCCGGTGGTTCCTTTCAGGTACCCGGCGACGTTGTGCACGGTGCGCGGCTCGCTCGAAACTTCGGCCTTCAGATGGACGCGCACCTTCGACGGCAGCGCGAAACTGCGCGGCTGACGGGAAGCTTCCATTTGCGCGACCACATCTTCCAACTTCTTGTTCGCGGACGCCAGCAGCCGGTTGATCGTGGCTGCTTTCACCTGCGCGAAAGGTATGCCCGCTTCTCCAGGTCCCACCGAACGGCCAAAAGGTTCGAATTCGTCGGATTCGCCGGTGTGGTTGGGGACGTCGTTCACGTAGAGCACCGCGGCCGCGCCGTGGGCGCGGGCGGTGGCCGCCTTCCAGGGCAACTGCGAATGAACGGTGTAGGTGCGGCCGGCGAAAGGACCTTTTTCGTCGAACTCACGCGGCTCGTGACGCATGACGATGACGATCTTGCCGCGCGCGTTGATGCCCGAGTAGTCGTCGTAGCCGTACTCTTTGGCGGTGATGCCGTAGCCGGCGAATACGACGGCGCCCGAGACAGCGGCGCTCGACGAAAAGTTCAGGGGGCGAAAGTCAGCTTCCGCCGTCAGATCTTCGGTGCTTTTCCCATCGGTCCAGCCGAGCTGGTTCGATTCTCCCAGCCGCGCGCGCGTGGTGACGGTGAACGGTTGCAGATAACTGCCGCGGCCCGCGGCCGGAGCAAGACCCCGTGTGCGGAAAGCGTCCGCGATGTAGTGGGCGGCGATGTCGAGTTCCGGTGTACCGTTGGCGCGGCCCTTGAGACGCTCGCTCGCCAGAAACTTGACGTGATCAAGGAAGCGGTCCGGGTCGACCGCGGGCGCCCCGGCCGGCGTCTGGGCACACGCCGCCAGGCAGACGGCCCACACGATAACACGCAGTGGTTTCACTGGGACGTCACGCTCAGTGGTTCATCGGGGACGGGATCTTCAACTCGCAGCAGGGCTGCTCGGCGGTCTTGCCGGCGCTCTTCAACTGATCGATCTCCCAATCGATGGCCTGGCGGATGTAAGACCAGCCATGGTTGCCCACCAGACGCCGGCCGTTGATGAACAGCGTGGGAATGGAGTTGATCTGCAGCGCCTTGGCCTCGGCGACATTCTTCTCGACTTCCGCCACAGTGGCCCGCGTGTCCAGGCACTGGCCGAATTGCAGCGGCTCGACTTTCGAACCGGCGCCGGTTGCGTAAGTGACCAGCTTGGCCTTTACGTTTTCCACCGTGATCTCGCCCTGGTGTTCGAAGACCCAGTCGTAGTAGCTCCAGAACGCGTCCGGATTCTGGCGGAAGATGCAGCGTCCGGCGATGGCGGCGGTCTTGGCCCACGGGTGGATCGGCTCCAGCGGGAAGTCCTTGAAGTAGAGCCGCACTTCTTTCGGATATGCGCTGAGCAGGTTCTGGCGGATGAGCTTGGCTTCTTCCTTGCAGAACGGGCACTGGAAATCGCTGAACATCACCACGGTCACCGGGGCGCCGGCGTTGCCCAGGCTGGGTTGCGACTCTGTTTTGAGTTTGTCCAATTCCTGGCGGAAGGGCGTGTCTTTCACGTCGAAAACTTGTCCGCGCACAATCTTCTGTCCGTCCTGGCTGACGTAGAAGACTTCGTCCTGCACGGCGTCGCCGGCCGTCGCGTGCAGTTGCATCTCCACGAATCCCGGGAACGGCGCAGGCTTCGGACCACGGATCTCGAGCTTCACGGGCGGGCCCCACAAAAACAGGTTACGCACGTACGCTTCGAGCGTCGCCTTGTCCAACGCGCTCTTCGTTGCGGCCGGCGGGGCGGCTTTCTTCGCCGTGCGGGTCTGGGCGGCGGCGAGCAATGTGGCGCCGAGCAAAAGCGCGATCGCGAAACGAATCATAAAAGCACGCATATGTTCTATTATCCTCACGTGAAAGGTCCGATGCGCCAGGGTACGAATTCGCCGTGTCCCCAGCGTTCGCTCGATGTGGTGCGGCCCGAGGCGGTTTCGATCAGGCGCTCAAAGATCTCGCGCCCCATGGCTTCGATGGAAATCTCACCGTCGGCGATGCGCCCGGCATTCAAGTCGATGTTATCGTGCATGGCGCGGGCGATCGCGGTGTTGCTGGAAATCTTCAGCACGGGAATGGTCGGAAAGCCGATGGCGCTGCCGCGGCCGGTGGTGAAGGCGATCAGGTTCACGCCGCCCGCGGCCAGTCCGGTGAGCGACACCGGATCGTAGCCCGGCGTGGACATGAACACCAGTCCCGGCGTGGTGACGCGTTCGGCGTAACCGTAGGCGTCCATCAGCGTGCCGCTGCCGCCCTTGGCCACCGCGCCCAACGACTTTTCGAGAATGGTGCTCAGGCCGCCTTCTTTGTTGCCGGGCGATGGATTGTCGTTGAACGTGCTGCCGAACTGCGCCAGATACGCTTTGTAGGACTGGACCAGCGCAAGAAACTTCTGGGCCACCTCACGGCTGCGCGCGCGGCGCGCCAGCAGATGCTCCGCGCCGAAGACTTCGGGCGTTTCTGCCAGCGCCACCGTCGCTCCCAGGCGCGCGAACAGGTCCGTGGCGGCTCCCAGCGCAGGGTTCGACGTAATTCCGGAAAAAGAATCCGATCCACCGCAATTCAACCCGAGACACAATTTCGAAACCGGAAGCTCGACGCGGCGTTCGGCCGACGCGCGCTCGATCAGTTGCCGGATCACGCGCCGCGCGGCTTCGACCGTGCCGGGAGTCCCGCCGCTGGTTTGCATCGCCATGGCTACGAGCCGTCCGTCGCGCGCCATGGGCGTGTCCAGGTAACCGCCCAGTTGATTCACCTCGCAACCCAAGCCGATGAGGACGGCGCCGGAGACGTTCGGGTGGTCCAACACGCCGTTGATGATGCGCGCGAGCATTTCGGTATCCGGGCCGATGGCGTGTCCGCAGCCGTCACCGTGCGGGAAGGCCACTACTCCATGGACGTTCTCCGGTAGGGTTTCGTCTTGGAAACTGCGTGCCACCAGAGCCGCCACGTGCGCCGAACAGTTGCTGGCCGCCATCACCGCGATGTAGTTGCGCGTGCCGGCGCGGCCGTCGGGGCGCGCATAGCCGAGAAACGACGGCATGTTCGCCGGCGCCGCGGGGAAGGGAATCGGTTCGGGCGGATACTCGTATTCGGGCGACAGTTCTTCGTAAGAAATGTTGCCGGTGTGCACGTGGTCGCCCGGCGCAATCGCGGCGCTGGCCAGACCGATCGCTTCGCCATAGCGCAGGACCTTCTCGCCCGCGCTGATGGGCGCGATGGCGACTTTGTGCCCCGCCGGAATGTG
>CAZDIZ010000036.1:28954-34322 GCA_964505625.1 uncultured Solibacteraceae bacterium
CCGTGAGCGCCGTGCTTGCGCGGCAGCGCGAGCCAGCGGTTCGGTTTGCGGGGATTGTTGTCCTTCAGGAAAAAGATGGCCGGTTCGTTGGGCTGCTGCTCGGCGACGCGGCACAAGGAACACTGTCGTTCCTGCATGGTCTCGGCCTTGGCGGGGTCGCAGGCACATGTGTCCACGCCCGCGCGCAGTGATGCGGCGAGCAGGACGAAAATTCCCAGTTTCGACGTGCCGCTCATTATACTCAAGAGGTGTCCTCCGCAATCTGGAAATGGACGCTGGTAGCGCTCGCGTTCTATTTTCTCCTATTTTTCGGTCTGGCCGGCATGGGGTTAGTGGGGCCGGACGAGCCGCGCTACGCCTCCATCGCGCGCGAGATGGCGAGTTCCGGCGATTGGATCACGCCGCGGCTGTGGAGCAGCCCGTGGTTTGAAAAGCCGGCTCTGCTCTACTGGATGATCGCACTGGCGTTTCGTTGCGGATTGAGTGAGGACGTTGCGCCGCGTTTGCCAGTGGCGCTGGCGAGCGTCGCGTTTCTGATCTACTACTATCGAGTGCTGCGGCGCGAATTCGGCCCGGCGGTGGCGACGTACGCTTCGCTGATGCTGGCGACCTGCGCGGGCTGGCTCGCTTACAGCCAGGTGGCGGCGACGGATCTGCCTATGGCCGCCGCGTTCGCCGCCGCGCAACTGTCGGCGCTCGGATGGATTGAGCGCGGCGAGCGGCGCGGCTTGTGGGCGACCGGAATCCTGATGGGCGTGGCGGTGCTTGCGAAGGGGTTGGTGCCGCTGCTGCTCGCGCTGCCCATGGCGTGGATGGGGCGGCGGCGCTGGCGCGATTTGGTATGGCCCGTCGTTGCGGGACTCGCGGTGGCACTGCCGTGGTACGTGGCGGTCACGTGGCGCCACGGCTGGCCGTTTTTGAACGACTTCTTCGGCCGTCATCATTTCCAGCGGTTCTCGGCCGATGCCTTGATGCACGGGCAGCCCGTCTGGTTCTACGTGCCTGTGCTACTGGCGGGGCTGTTTCCATGGACGCCCATTCTGGCCGCGCTGTGTGATCGAGCATTGTTTCGCGAACGCCGCGCGCGGTTTCTCGCCGCGTGGATTTTGTTTGGTTTCGTGTTCTTCTCCATCTCAACGAACAAACTGCCGGGATACCTGTTGCCGCTGCTGCCGGCGCTGGCGGCGCTCGCTGGGATCGCGCTCGAGCGGCGTGCGAATGCCCGTTGGTATGTGGCGGCTGTCGCCGCGCTCATCGGCGTGGTGCCCGTGATTGCCAGTGTGCTACCGGGCGCGCTGGCAGTCGGGTTGAGACGTGCTGGAGGATTGCAGGTTCCGTTGTGGGTGCCGCTGGCGGCTTTAGGATTCGCCGCGCTCTGCTGGTGGATGGAGAATCGCGGACACCGCGGTGTGGTGCTGGCCGCGCTTGGCGTTGCGGTCACCGCGGGCGTGGTCATGTTGAAAGTGGCGACTTACCCGGTGATCGACCGCGCGGCATCGGCCCGCCCACTCTGGCGCGAGATCGAAGCGCGCCGCGCGGATGTGTGCGTCGATCAACTGCACCGCAACTGGCGCTACGGCCTCAACTACTACAGCATCACACCGCTTGCCGGTTGCAACACCTCCAGCGCGACGTTGCGTGTGGAGCAGGAGCCGGGCCAGCCGCCGCGGCTCCTTGAGGTGGGCCGGGCGGTTACTTCGCCTTAAGGGCAGCCTGAATCTTGGTGGCCAGCGCCTTGGTGTCCTTGCTTTCCGGAACGTCCTTCAGCGCCTCCAGCGCTTCGTTGGCGAACAGCTTCATTTGATCCGGCTTGTCGAGCTTCGTGCGCACGAACACCTGCGATTGATCGTAGAGCGCGTTGGCCATCGCCGTCATGAAGACCGCGCGCGGCACTTTCACTTCGCCCGCCTGGAACATGGCTTGCGCCTTGGCGGTGTCTTCGCCGGCGCCCACGGCCTTGGCCACGCCGATCAAGATCGAGCGTTCCAGCATGCGCTTCTGCACGGTCTCCTGTTCGGACTCGGATAGGAAGATGCCGTTGCCGAGCTTGCTCAGCAGGGCCACCTGACCGGCGCTACCGGTGGGGAATGGGAAAGCCAGAACGATTTCGGCTTCCTTGTGTGCCTGGCGGAAGGTGCGGAACGTTTCGGCGAACTGCAGATTCAACCGGCCCGCCATGTCGCGGTAGTTGCTCACGCGTTTGCGGAACGGAGTCGGATTGGCTTTGTTGGCGCGCGCGCCGTATTCGTAGTTGTCGGCCAGTTCCATGAAGGCCTTGGACATTCCGGCGGTCAGGACCAAGCGCCAGGATTGCGCCTTGCTCGTGAATTGATTGTCGGTCTTGCCCAGTGCGTCCAGATGATCCGCGGTCTTCAGGTAGTCGGCGGTGGTAAAGGTCTCCCGCGCCGCCTGCCAATAGAACTCCGGCGTGCCTTTCTGTGGCGGGGTAGGACCCGTCGAACAGGCCACCAACATCAGACTCAGAGAAATAAGAGCCAACAGCGCCAAACGGTCGCTACGGTCAAATCGCATGCAAACCTCCCGGGGCATTTTAATATCACAATCGAACGCGCCACGCAAGCGAAGCGCGCAAAGTGTTGAACATGGAGCACTGCGTGTGCCGCTTTTGTGCGCGGTGTGGTATTTTTCTTTAGACCTTCCCGAGGAGGAGGTCCCCTCATGAGCGACACAGATGCTTCCACAAAGAACTCCGCCGCTGGCGACCAGTTCCTTACGATGCTCGATGTCTTCCTTGATCCGGCTGGCGCGGTGCGCCGCATCGAACGTAGCGCTCCGTGGCTGGCGCCCATTCTGATCATTGGGATCGCCGGTACCGTGCTTGGCTATCTGCTGGTGCCACTCACGGTGCAATTGCTGGCCATGAATCCGCCTCCCAACGTGCCGCGCGAGCAGTTCATGAACTCGCTTCCGACCCTCGAGAAGTTCTATCGGGTGATGACGTTCGCCGCGCCTATTCTGACTGCGCTCAAGATGCTGGTTCTCGCCGGCGTATTGAAGCTGATGGTCACCATGGGCGGTCTGGATGTGACTTTCAAGAAAGCCTTCTCGTTCGTCTCCAACATCGGGATGATTATTTTGCTGGAAGGGCTGGCGACGTTTGCCGTCATCAAAGCCAAGGGCGACGAGATACAGACCGTGGAAGAGATGATGCCCGCGCTCGGGTTGGATCTGTTGATCCGAGGCCAGCTACCCAAGGCGGTTCAGGCCGGTCTGCATTTCTTCTCGGTTTTCGAGATTTGGTACATTGTCGTACTGGTGGTGGGCTTCGCGGCTCTGGCCAAGTGCTCGAAGTCGAAAGCATTCCTGCTCACCCTTCCGGTGTGGCTGGTTCCCATGCTGTTCATGATGGTGGCGGCCATATTCCGGTCCTAGACCAACGGAGGTTCGCACATGAAGCGGTTCGCATCAGTTCTCGCCGTGTTGGCGGCGTTGTTGCCGGGGGCATTGGCGCAGCCCAAGCCCGCCGCGACGCCCAAGATACAAACGCTGATCATCACCGGACAGAACGGGCACGATTGGCGGGGAGTGACGCCCTACCTCCGCAAGGCGCTCGAAGACACCGGGCGCTTTGAGGTGCGCATCGTCGAGGAGTTCCGCGGCTCGGGGCCGGAAACGCTGGCGCCTTACGATCTGGTGGTGCTGAATTACTTCGACAAGCGGCAGCCCGCGCTGCGTTGGGGTGAACGTGCCGACAATGCGCTGCTCGATTTTGTGCGCAGCGGCAAGGGACTGGTGATGTACCATTTCTCGACCGCGGCTTTCGACGGCTGGACCGAGTACGAAAAACTCTCCGGCGCCAACTGGCGTCCGAACCAGGGTCATCATTCGCCGTCGCACGATTTCACGGTGAAGATTACCGATTCGTCGCATCCCATCACGCAGGGGCTGAAGGCAGCTTTCCCGCAGCCGAATGACGAGTTATACGCCAACCTGCGTTGGCAGCCCGCCGGCACCTATCATGTGCTGGCCACTGCTTGGGACGATCACTCGCTCTACAAGAATCCGAGGCAGCCCATTCCGGGACCGGGCAAGGACGAACCCATGCTGTGGACGCTCGAATACGGCAAGGGACGCGTTTTCGCCACCGTGCTCGGCCACGACATCCCCGCGGTGCAGACTCCTGCTTTCGTGGTGACCTACACGCGCGGGGCCGAGTGGGCCGCCACCGGCAAGGTGACACTGCCGATTCCACCCGAGATGGCGAAGTAGGCTGTTGTTGCCCGACCTGACAATCTGGCAGTGGGCGTTGGGCGCCTTCTGCGCGCTGGCGGTGGGCGTCGCCAAGACCGGTGTGCCCGGGCTCGGTATCATGGTGGTGCCGCTCATGGTGCTGGCGGTGGGCGATGCGCGCCTTTCGGCCGGATGGCTTCTGCCAATCCTTTGCACGGCGGATATCTTCGCGGTGATACTCTGGCGGCGGCACGCGGCGGCGGGCAAACTGTTTTCGCTGGCGCCGTGGGTGGTCGTGGGCATGGGATTGGGCGCGGCGGCACTGGCTGCCCCCGAGCGCATCCTGCGCGGCGTCGTCGGCGTGATCGTTTTCGTGATGGTGTGCGCCTATCTGTACCGGCGTCTGCGCAGCAATGAGCACGCGCCCGCGCATCCAGCGCCGTTCGGCGTGATGGCGGGTTTCGCCACGACGGTGGCCAACGCCGCCGGGCCGGTGATGAATCTTTATCTGTTGGGCAAGCAGTTGACGAAGGAAGAATTCGTGGCCACTGGCGCGTGGTTTTTCTTTCTCATCAACCTCACCAAACTGCCCATCTACGTGGGCCACGGATTAATCAGCCGCACGTCGCTCACCTTCGATGTGCTGATGGTGCCCATGGTGGTGGTAGGCGCGGCGACGGGCCGTTGGCTGGTCAACCGTATGTCGCCGCGAGTGTTCGAAGTGCTAGTGATCGCGATGACGCTGGTCTCAACCGCGCTGCTGTTCGTGTAAAAACCGGGGTTTTTAGTCGGAAGTTCGGGTGGCTTTGCGTTTGCGGTATTCGCCTAGGACTTTTTCGACGTACAGGCGCGTTTCGCGATATGGCGGCACGCCTTGATAGCGCTCTACCGCGCCCGCTCCGGCATTGTAGGCCGCCAATGCCAGCCGCACCTGGTCGTCCTTGTCCTGATAACGCACCAATAGATCGCGCAGATGCCTCACACCGGCTTCGACGTTCTGTTCGGCGTTGTACGGGTCGGCGCCCAGCTTGGCAGCGGTCGACGGCATCAGTTGCATGACGCCCACGGCGCCCTTGGGGGAAATGGCGTTGGGTTGAAAAGCCGACTCGATCTTTGCCACGCTCTCAGCCAGCGGAACGAATTCAGCTTGCAGATCCTGTTTGCGCGCGGCCTGACG